>VTPN01000033.1 GCA_008638215.1 Pelagibacteraceae bacterium | reverse complement strand
ATGAAATTCAATTGATTAATTATAGAATTATAGAATTGGTTAATCCTCGTTATTTGATCATCATGTCAAATTATTGTATCAAAATGTTACTTGCTACTGATCTATCGTCTATGTCTTTGCGAGGTAAGTGGTTTGACTTCAATACCCCGAACGATACAAATCCTAAGAAAACTAGAGTATTGTATGAACCAACACTACTCATCAATAACCCCGATCTTAAAAAAGATGCCTGGGAAGATCTCAAAGAAATTAAAAGTAAACTTGGCGGATAATATGAAAATTATTTTAACTTTAATCTTAACATTTTTTATTCAACATTCTTATGCTCTTTCAAATAAAGATGTTCAACTTTATAAAACTATTTTTAATGATTATCGAAATGGTGATTTTAAAAAAGGAGATGAAAGTGTTGCTCAACTAGATGATCAAATATTGATGGGACATGTCGAGGCATTAAAATTACTTCATCCTACCAAACATAGATCGAGCTTCTTAGAACTAAGAGATTGGTTAGAAAAGTATAATGATCAATATGAAGCAACAAGAATTTATAAATTAGGAGTAAAAAGAAAGCCCTCAGGCGCAGCGAATCCAAAAAAAAATATTTACCCTGAGTTAAATGAAATATTTTTAGAAAAAAGCGAAGCTCCAAAAACAATAAATAATTTAAGGAAAATTTTTACATCAAGTAATTACTCAAAAAAAATTAGTATATACAATACTGTCAGATCTAGGGTTGGAAGAGGATGGCCAACCGGCGCCTTAGAATACCTCTCACACCATGAAAAATATTTTAACGATAAAGAAAAATCATTTTTATTATCAAAAATAGCCAATGGATATTATTTGGCAAATTTAGATGATAAGGCCATAAATGTTCTTAGCGATACCTCTTTTATTAATGAGCCCTATTCTGAGGGTCTTTGGATCAAGGGCTTAGCTTTTTATCGCAAAGGTGATTTTCAAACTGCCTCAAGACAATTTTTAATTTTATCTAAAATCACTAATAGTAAATGGTTAAGTGATGCTGGGGCCTATTGGTCTTTTTTATCTTCCACAAAAGATGCTAATGATAATATTACCTTTCAAGCATCATTAGATGCTTTAGATGCAGCTTGTCAGCCAAGTTTTAATATTTATTCGATACTTTCATGTCGTATTTTAGATAAGCCTATAAAAGACAATCTATTTGATGACATTGAGATGAAAAAAGATCTTGGGTCTTTTTTGGATACTAAATTTGGGAGAAGAATACAGGCATTAGTAGAGATTGGAGAACTTCCCATTGCAGAATTAGAACTCAACCGTCTTCAAGGAAGATCCAATGATCGATTTAAAAAAGTGATTTTAGGTTTTGCGATAAAAAATGATTTGAGTTCAATGCAGATTAAAACAGCAAAATACCTATTTGCAGATAAAGCACCAATACAGTTTCTATATCCAACGCCTAAATGGATTAAGGATTTTAATTTTAATAGCATAGACCCCACTATAGCTTTGAGCATGATTAGACAAGAATCTCAGTTTAGTGCTTTTGCGAAAAGTGGAAAAAGCGCATATGGATTAATGCAAATACTTCCCTCTACCGCAAAAATGGTTAACAAAGAATATAATTTTAATTCGAATCCAAGAATTTTATTTGACCCAAAAATTAATGTTGAAACGGGGACAAAATATATTGAGAGCTTATTAGAAATCGATTACATCCAAGGCGACTTACTAAAAGCACTAATATCTTATAATGCTGGTCCGGGAAATTTATCTAAATGGATGAAAAAAACAAATTTTAATGATGACAGTTTCTTGCTCATTGAGTCCATTCCATCTCGCGAGACAAGAATTTTTGTTGAGCGCGTTCTAACAAACCTTGTGATTTATGAATTAATAAACAATAATTCATTCAACTATGCTGACGAATTAATTGAGTCTAATACAATAATAATTAAATGATTAATGAGAATATCCCCTTTAAGCAAATAAATATATCGGTAGTAACTATTTCAGATACCAGAAATAAGGATACTGATAAATCAGGTGCATTTTTAATTAATGCCATTAAAGAAAAAAATCATCTCTGCAGGGATTATGAAATCATTAGTGATGACTCAGATAAAATCATCGAAACAATTAACGAGAAATCCCTTAATCAAAAAATAGATGTCATAATCACAACTGGTGGAACCGGTCTCACTGGCAGAGACAATACTGTTCATAGTATCAAAAGTATTGCTGAAATTGAAATTCCAGGCTTTGGAGAACTTTTCAGACAACTGAGTTATCAAAAAATCGGCACCTCTACTATTCAATCTTTGGCATCTGCGTTTTTAGTAAACAAAACATATGTTTTCTGTCTTCCAGGATCAGTTTCAGCCGTCAAAGATGCTTGGAATGATATTCTGTTTTATCAATTAGATATCAGGCACAAACCGTGTAATTTTATTGAACTAATTCCTAGACTTGATGAGTGATTATATCGTTGGAGTTGATGAAGTAGGAAGAGGTTCTTTGGTTGGAAGCGCTGTAGTTTGTGCCTTTCGTTCTGATGATGAATTTTTTCAAACATTACCTTTTGATATAGTTGATTCTAAAAAGATTTCTCATAAAAAGAGACAATTGATATACGATTTTTTTACATCTAATAAATCATTAAATTTTTCTTATAAAATTGTGGTAGCAAAACAAAAAGAAATTGAACAAAAAAATATTCACTTAGCAATTTTAGACTCCATGGCCAAGGCCGTAACAGGAATCTCAAAAATAACTGATCACATAATTATTGATGGTAAATTTTTACCACCAGAACTTGAAAAATATCATGCAAAAACCCTTGTGAAAGCTGATTTAAAAATCAAACAAGTATCTGCTGCATCAATAATTGCCAAAGTGTATCGAGATAAAATTTTAGAAAAATTACACTCAATAGAAAGTTTTTATGAATGGAATAAAAATGCAGGATATGGAACAAAAAATCATCTACGTGCTATTACAAACATAGGCATAAGTAAATTTCACAGAAAGACTTATCAACCAATAAGTAAACTTATTACTAAGTTATCTACTTAGTTATCAACAGGCAGAATCATATCTACTATCCTTGATTCCATTAAAAAAATAAGATTCAAAAGTGATAGAAATTAATAAAATTCACTTGGGAGATTGCTTAAAAAATTTTCCAAAAATCCCAGACCAATCTGTTGATTTAATTTTTTTAGACCCCCCATACAATCTTCAATTAAATAAGGAACTTACAAGACCCAACCATTCCGTCGTCAAAGGAGTTGATAATGATTGGGATAAGTTTGATAATTTTAATACTTACGATCAATTCTCAAAAAAATATCTCAGTGAGTGTAAAAGAGTACTAAAAGATGATGGTAGTCTATGGGTTATAGGCTCGTATCATAATATTTTTAGAATTGGCAAAATTATTCAAGATCTAAATTTTTGGATTTTGAACGATGTCATTTGGGAAAAATCAAATCCACTTCCAAATTTTAGAGCCACTCGCTTAACCAATGCCCATGAAACAATAATCTGGTGCTCAAAAAATCCAAAAGCAAAATATCAATTTAATTATCACACCTTAAAAACTAGCAATGAAGATAAACAAGAGAGAAGCGTTTGGAATTTCCCAATTTGTTCGGGCAAGGAGAGATTGAAAAATAAAGAAAATCAAACTGCCCATCCAACTCAAAAACCCCTTGCTTTAATGAAAAAAATTATCATGCAGTCCTCTATAAAAGGAGATCTTTTACTAGAACCGTTCGCAGGTACGGCTAGTTTTTGTGCTGCTGCAAAATACTTAGGAAGAAATTTTATTGGATTTGAACAAGATAAAAATTACCACAAGCTGGCAAATAAAAGATTGAAATCTATAGAACCTCTGACTGAAGATTTGGTTGAAATAAGCGAAAAGGACAAACCTCAAAAGAAAATACCATTTGGTTCATTAGTAAATTCGGGTTACTTGGAACCCGGCTCTAATCTTTATAACAAAAATAAAAGCTTCAAAGCCAAAATCCTCCCTGATGGAAGTTTAACTTTTGAAAATGACAGAGGATCGATTCATAAAATTGCTGCCAAAATAAACAACACATCAACATTTAATGGGTGGGATTATTGGCACTATGAGGACTCAGAGAAAGAATTAATTTCAATTAATGAAATTAGAAAAAAAATTAGAAATTAATTTAAGATTTTTTTAAATAAAGTAGGAATAGGGATTTGAGCAATCTCACCTTTTTTTAACCAAACAATATCAAGATCATCAATAATTACTTTGGAAAAAATTTTGTACACATTTATTTTAAATTTATATTTAGTAATTGAATATTCAAAGCTAACTTTCAATTCTTTTTTATTTTTTTTATATTTGCTGATTAATTCAATATCTAAGCTAGAGGGTAAGTGAATAAAATTTTTATAAAATTGAAACTTAGGTTTTTTAATAAAGCAAACTTTATTTTTAGTTTCGATCAAATAGAAATTTATATTTTTTGATACAACATTCTTTTTTAATAAAGGATTAAAACTTTGATAGGCAGATTTACAATAACTTTGGAAAATACAATCCTTACATTGAGGAAAACTCTTTTTACAAATTGATGAACTATAGTCCATCATTGATTCAGCAAACTTTCTAAAATTTCTTTTTTTGAAAGTAATTTCTTTCAAAATATCTGATAGCTGCAGATTAGTAACACTTTTATTTATTAATCTGGAAATTAATCTCTTAATATTCACATCTATTGGAAAAGCTCGTTTATTATAGCCAATGGCAATGATAGCATTAGCAGTATACTCGCCTATTCCTGGTAAATTTAGTAATTCATTTTTATCCTTAGGTAAGATTCCTTTAAAATTTTTATTAATAATTGATACGGATTTATAAAAATTGATTGCTCTATTATAGTATCCAAGTCCAGACCAGCATTTTAGAAAGTCATCAATCTTTTTAGATTTGAATGACTGAAAATCGGGAAACTCCCTTAAGATAGTGGGGAGTTTGTTTTGAACAGTTGAGACAGTAGTCTGTTGAAGCATAACTTCAGTCAAATAGGTTAAATAAATCTCTCTATTATCCCTCCAATACAAGTTTCTTTGATTCTTTTTAAACCAAGATAAGATAGTTTCATAAAATTTATTATCATGAAGAAGATTGCTAAACTGAACGATGTTGCTTTTCATTTAATAAACAAGGTAAATAAAAAAAAATTAAAGATAAATACTCTTCTTATAAAAAATTGGGAAAAAATATTTGGGAAGAATCACAACAAAGTTAAAATCAAAAAAATTACTCTTTTGAACAAAGACGCCTTACTGAATTTCGAATTTTCTATCGATTCTAGTATTTCCTTTGAATTGCACACACAAATAGAAATTATCAAATTAAAATGTGAGGAGCTTATAGGTCAAAAAGTAAATAAAATCCTTTTCTTTCATGACCTTATAGAAAATTTTAATGAAAATAAATTTATCGACAATCTAGATAAGAAGATGTCATTAAAAGATGTTAATTATCAAAAATTTAATGATATAAAAGATAAAGAAGTGAGAGAAATTTTTATTAACATGAGAAAAAAAATTGATAGCGATGCTTAAACTCATACTCATACCTTTCTTCTTAATTATTAGTAGTTTTTCACAAGCTAAAGAATATGAATATCAACAGTTTTTAACTGATAATGAAATTACTCCTTTAGTAAAATCAGATGCTGATAAGACTGTAGACGTAATTGAATTTTCTTCTTTTAGCTGCTCCCATTGCGCGGCTTTTCATAACGAAACATTAAATGAAATTAAAGAAAGTGATGTTTATAAAAATATAAACTACTACATTGTTGACTATCCTCTCAATCAAGCAGCTTTTTACGCATCAATAATTGCAAATTGTAATTCTGATATCAAGCCCTCTTATATCGACTCTGTTTATGAAAATTATAATGTATGGACTAAATCAGAGACGGGCGAAGAAATCATTGAGCTTTTGAATAACTATGGATTACAATTAGGATTAGAAGATGAGCAATTGCAATCTTGTTTAAATAACGAGAGTTTACAAAATAATATTTTATCATTACAAGTCGCTGCACAAAGCAACTTTGGAGTTCAAAGTACACCAACATTTTTGATTGATGGTGAAAAATTAGAAGGTAACAGACCTGCTTCTGAGTTTATAAAAGCAATAAAAAAGAAACTTAAAAATAAATAATTTGTTATCCTTAGATAAATTATCAATTAAAGGTTTTAAATCTTTTGTTGAGCCGACCGAATTTGAAATTAAATCTGGTCTTACAGGCATCGTAGGTCCAAATGGTTGTGGCAAATCTAATATCGTTGAAGCAATTCGATTTGGACTTGGTGAAGTATCTGCAAAGCAACTTCGTGGTAAAGAAATAGATGACCTCATATTCAATGGAACTGACAATAGGCCATCATGGAATTTGGCAGAGGTAGGTCTTTTTGTAAATATAGATGGAACAGATTTAGAAAACAAATTTGAATCAAAATCTTTAGAAATTGCTCGTAAAATTTGGCGAGGAGAGGGAACCAATTCTTATATTAATGGCAAAGAAGTTAGGCTCAAGGATATCCAATTGCTTTTTGCTGACGCTTCTACCTCTGCGAGATCCACATCAATAGTCAGTCAAGGTAGAATTGGAGCCATTACTCAAGCTAAACCAGAAGATAGAAAAATGGTATTAGAGGAAGCCGCTGGAATTTTAGGACTACAATCTCGAAGGCATGACTCTGAATTACGTTTAAAAGCAGCTACCAATAATCTACTCCGAGTTGAAGATGTAATTCAAACATATGAAGAACAGCTGGCTATTTTAAAAAAACAATCAAAAGAAGCAGAAAGATTTAGAAGTATTTCCACACTTATCAAAAATGCAGAAGCCTCTGTTTTTTATGTCAAAAGAAATCAAATTCAGGCCACTCTTCAAAACCTAGAGGATGAAAAGAATAAAATTAAAATCAAATTAGCTGATTATCAAGGAGATGTATCATCACAAGATCAAGCCTTTGAGGATTTAAAAGTTAAAATCCCACCAATGCGCGAGAAGTCATACTCTCTTAATAGTGAATTGGACAGACTTAATATGACAGTTGAAAACTTAAAACAAGAAGAATTGCGTTTTGAAGAACATAAAACTAACCTTGAGCATCGAGTCAAACAACTACAAAAAGATCTAGAGGTTGAAAATAAACAAAACAATGACACCAAGTCGAAAATTCAAGAAATTACTGATGAAATAAATGATTTAAGCTCTACAGACTTTGATAGCAATCCTGAAAAAACTATAGGCAAAACAGACAGAAGTCTTTTAAATAATATTTCTTTTGAAAAAGAATATGAAAATTCCGTAGCAGCAATTTTTGGTAAAGAATTATTAGCCTCGCTCGACAAGGATGAAGTTTTTTACTGGTCAGAAAATATAGATCAAGAAATTAGCGCTTCATTTGATTTTCCCTGCAAAGTAGCTTCAAAAATAATTAAAGCCCCTAATAGAATAACTAATAAACTTAACAATGTTGCTATCATTGAAGACTCATCAAAAGGTAATGAATTTCATAAGCATTTAAAACCAGGACAAGCAATTGTAGATAAGGAAGGCAATTTATGGAGGTGGGATGGTTTATTCGTCTCCAGTTCTTATGAGTCAAATATCTCGTCAATTCTATCAGAATTAAAAGAAAAAAGGCTTAATGATTTAAAAAAACAAATTAAAGAATGGGAAAGAATTAGCGAAATAACAGTTCAAAAAATTAATGATTTAAATGAAAGAATAAAGACAGCCACAGAAGAGCTAGACATATCTCAAAATAATCCAGGAGATATTGATAGTAAAAGACAATTTTTATTAAACAAAATCAAAGAACTAGAAGAAGAAAAGAAATTATTTGATAATGAGTTACAAGAAAAAGAAAACCTATTGGATCAACTCTCCAAGGAGCTAAGAAATAAAGAGCAAAACTTTTCTGTTGTTAAAGAAGACCTGATTAGAAAAGAGTCTGAGATATCAAATTTTAACAATAATCTTCAACAACTTGCTAACTCTTGTCGTGAAAAAATAAATGTCGATTTACTTAATTTAGAAAATGAAATTGATAAATTAAAAAAAGATGAAGATTTAGAAACTGCAGAAAAAAGAGTAATGAGGTTAGTGACAGAAAGAGAAAGAATTGGAGCTGTAAACTTATTGGCAGAAGATGAGTACACCAAACTTAGAGAAAAAGTGAATGATACAATTAAAGATAAAAATGAAATTCAAGAGTCTATAGAAAAGTTACATGATGCAATTAATAAAATTAATAAAGAAGGGGTTTTACGATTACGAGATGCTTTTCAAATAGTAAATGAAAATTTCGAGAGATTATTTACTAAATTATTTGGTGGTGGCAAAGCACATCTAAAATTAATTCAAGATGATGAAGATCCCTTAAATTCAGGTTTAGAAATTTTTGCAAGTCCACCCGGAAAAAAAATGCAAAATATTACTCTTCTATCTGGTGGTGAGCAGGCATTAACAGCAATTTCATTATTGTTTGCTGTTTTTATAGCCAATCCATCTCCCTTTTGTATTTTGGATGAGGTGGACGCTCCTTTAGATGACAATAATGTAGATCGCTTCTGCAGTATGGTTGAGGAAATATCAGAAAAAGTTCAAACCAAATTTATTATTATTACTCACAATAGAATGACCATGTCTAGAGTGGATAGGCTTTATGGGGTTACTATGCCTGAGGAAGGCATCTCCCAAATAGTATCTGTTGAATTAGAAGAAGCAGTAAAATATGCAGAATGACAATAATGAGAATGAAAAAAAATCAGACCTTAAAGGCCTTAGTTTTGCTTATCGAATCTCCTCAGAACTAGTTGCTACACTAATTGTTTCTGTCTTTTTAGGTCTTACTATAGATAAGTTCCTGGATACCAAACCGATAGCACTAATTACACTGATAATACTGGGTTTTTTCGCTGGCTTGCTTAATATTTACAGGCTTATACGTCGCATAGAAAATTCCAAATAAATTTGTTTTATTAGCGCATGGCTAAAGGCGAAAGTCCTCTAAAACAATTTGAAATCAAACCTTTAATGGACCTAGAGTTATTCGGGTATGATATTTCTTTTACAAACTCTTCTTTATGGATGACTATAACAACCGTCTTTATTATTATTTTTTTTACGGTCCCATTCCTTAAGTCAAGAAAAACTAACTCTGTTGAAGACTTATACCCCTCACGCATGCAAGTAGCAGCAGAGATGGGATTTAGTTTTATTAATAATCTTATTGTGGACACAGCCGGCAAAGAGGGCAGAAAATACTTCCCCTTAGTATTCTCATTGTTCATGTTTATTTTGTTTGGAAACTTATTTGGAATGATCCCCTACAGTTTTACCTTCACTAGCCATATAATTGTTACTTTTGGTTTAGCGCTTGGTGTATTTTTATTTGTTACAATATTGGGTTTTGTTAAACATGGTTTAAAATTTTTTAGTTTTTTTGTAATCCCTGGGCTACCAATTTATATGTTGCCACTCCTAATCCCAATAGAAGTGATTTCATATCTTTCTCGACCTATTAGCCTTGCTGTTCGACTATTTGCCAATATGCTTGCAGGACACACTCTTCTGAAAGTTTTTGCTGGCTTTGTTTCTGCTTTAGGTTTTTTTGGAATTTTGCCGTTAGTATTTATCGTTGCCTTAACTGGACTTGAAATACTAATAGCTTTTTTGCAAGCTTATGTTTTTGCAATATTAACATGCTTGTATATTAACGACGCTTTACACTTACACTAGGTGAACATAAGGAGGTAAATATGGAACTAGTTGAAGCTTTTAAATACTTAGGTGCTGGATTAGCAGTGATCGGTGTGATCGGTGCGGGTCTTGGTATCGGAAATATCTTTGCTGCATTTATTACAGCTGTGGGAAGAAACCCTGCTGCAAAAAATGAAGTTTTTACAATGACAATGCTTGGGTTTGCTCTTGTTGAAGCGATTGCGCTTTTTGCGCTTGTTATTGCATTAGTGATTTTATTCTCCTAAATAGAAATAGATAAAATCACTTAATGCCTCAACTAGAACAAATAGAGTTCTTTATATCTCAGCTTTTTTGGCTGGGCGTTTTTTTTGTCATCCTCTTTGTGGTGTTGACATATATTACGCTACCTAAAATTAGAGCTTTTTTGAATAAGAGAGATGAGTTTGTTCAATCTCACATCTCAAAACAAGATGAATTAATCAAAAAGGCTGAGGAACTTATAGAGAACTATGAACTCAAACTTAATGAGGCAAAAAATCAAGCTAGCCAAATTATTGCTGAGGCGAAAGAAAGTGCTCTAAAGGAAAGCGAAAAATTAATTAAAGCTACTGAGGACAAAATTCAGCAAGAAATTAAAAATACTGAGGAGAGAATAAGTAAAGAAAAAAATTTGGCTATTGCAGAACTTAATGATCAATTAAAAGACTCTGCTTCTACTTTTCTATCTAAAATAACAAGCTTTGATAAAGGGAATATAAAGATATAGACATGTTTGAAGATCCAAAATTCTGGCTTTTAGTCTCATTTATACTCTTTGTAATCTTAATGATTAAACCCTTTAAGAGCATGTTAATTGGAGGTCTAGATCAAAAAATTGAAGAGATAAAATCTAATATTAATTCTTCTCTTCAGTCGTTTTCAGATGCTGAAGCTAAACTTAAAGAAGCTCAAAAACAAACTGAGGATCTAGACAACAAGATACAAGAATTATTAACCTCTGCTAAATCTCAAGCAGAAACCATATCTAAAAGTATTGTAGGCAAAACAGCTCAGACTATATCTTCTAAAGAAAAAAGTTCATTGGAGCGAATTAAACAAATAGAAACTTCTGCTATCCAATCAATTAAAAATCAAGCCTCTATTGAGCTTAATAGCATGATTACTAACTACTTAGTAAATTTATCCATTGCTGATAAAAATAAAGTACTAGGAAAAAGCGTTAGTGATCTTAAATCAATCAATTAATAGCTATAAAACTCTTAATACCATTTTCATATAAATTTTTCGCAATAATAATCTTATCATTAAAATTTGACACTTCTTTATATAACTCAGGCATTTCATCTTCAGAAATATTTATTGCAATATCTTTAAAAAAAGACTCTTCATAAATCTTGATGTCTTCTTTTTTATTGGTAATAAATACAATAAATTCAATCTTTTCTGTTTTTGAATTTGGGATTTTGTACAAAGTTTCAATAGAATAATTATACTCTATTACTACCTCAGTAGAGTCAGGTTCAGGCAGGTAACAGTTCACAGAATAGCCTTTATTCAATGTCATCGTCACTTGATCGTTAGAAATCTTTGATGCTGGCGCTAGAATTAAAGTTTGAGGACAATCAATATATGAATATTTAGATTTATTGTTCAAGGGATTTTTAATGCTACATGCATTAAAAAAAAGAAAAGAAGACATTATTAATATAAATAATTTTAACATTATGATAGATGATATTATTAAAATACTATGAAATCACGAATTCTTTTTAATAATTTATTAAAATGGCAGTTTATACAAAAATAACAGAACAAGATATTGGACATCTCTTCCAAGAGTACGATGGGATTGAGCAACTAAATGGTATTACGGAAGGGGTTGAAAATACAAACTATTTAGTCGAAACCAATAATCAGAAAAAATTTATTTTTACTATCTTTGAAAAAAGAACTAACGAAACTGATCTACCCTTTTTTCATAAAGCCATGAATGAATTCAATCAAAATGGTATTACATGTCCTACTCCAATTATTATAAATAAAAATGATATTTTTAAGATCAAAAAAAAACCATGTGCAATCTATTCATTTATCGAAGGTAGACAAATTACAACCCTAAATAAAGAGGCACTAATCTCTTTATCGAAAAATATTTCTGCAATTCATAATATCGGATCGCAATCAAATCTATTCAGAGAAAATAATATGCTCTTAACTAGTTGGAAGTTTATTATTAATAAATTTAAAAATTATGATGGTAAAAATAAAAGTGAGTTTGCTCATATTAACAATTTAATTCCTTCTCTAGAAAATCAATTTCCCAAAAATTTGAAAAAATCGCTGATACATGGAGATCTTTTTAAAGATAATATTTTTTTTAAAAATAATGAGGTTTCTGGTTTTATTGACTTCTTTTTTACTTGTACTGACACTATTGTTTATGACCTTGCAACATTAATTAATGCCTGGTTTTTTAATTATGAAAAATTTGATGAAAATAATTTTAAAATCTTCTTTAATGAATATTTAAATTTTATTACCTGGTCTAATGAAGAAAAAGAGAACTTTAATTTCTACCTCAAAGCCAGTGCAATTAGATTCTTTCTGACACGAATTCACGATCAATATTTTAATAATGAAGGTGAAGTACACCATAAAGACCCCCTTGCATTCTTTGAAATTCTTCAATTTCATGAAAAAAATAACTTACAGGATTTCTTTTGATTGAGGTTTACACGGACGGATCTTGTTTAGGTAACCCTGGAACAGGAGGTTGGGCTTTTCGGATCATCAATGAGAGTACTATTATTAATCATTTTGGCTATCAATTAGATACTACTAACAATCAAATGGAACTTACGGCTGCAATTAAAGCGTTAGAGTTCATACCAAAAAAAAAAGAAATTATATTATTTACTGACAGTACCTATGTTAGGAATGGCATTACATCTTGGGTAACCAATTGGAAAAAAAATAATTGGAAAAATTCTCAAAAAAAAGAGGTTAAAAATAGAAATCTTTGGGAAAAATTAGATATTTTAAATTCTCAAAAGAATATTACTTGGAAATGGGTCAAGGCTCATGACATCAATGAGCATAATAACAAAGTTGATCTTCTGGCAAGAGAGGCGGCTGAGAATTTAATTAAATCTAGCTTTGATTGAGTCTAAGGACTCTAAGTCTTGAACTGGTCCGATAGAAGAGAGAGTAATATTGGACTTTAAGATATTAAGTCTTGCTCTTTCTAAATCCTCAAGTTGAACGGCATCGATTTTGGAAATAGTTTCCTCAGTGGAAATTATTTTATTATGCATTAAATACTTAGATGCATTAGATCGGCATCTTCTAGATGTGCTTTCCTGACCCATTAATAAAGAGGCTTTAAATTGAGCTTTGGCTCGCTGCAATTCTTCTGATGTAAAGTTCTTTGCACTGATATTTAATTGGTTACACAAGACGGGTATTAATTCTTTGACCTCTTTTTGACCAGTACCTGCATAAACACCAAATATTCCAGAGTCAGAAAAAGAGGAAGTATAGCTAGAGACACTGTAAACCAAACCTCTTTTTTCTCTTATTTCTTGGAAGAGTCTAGAAGACATTCCTGATCCTAAAACAGTTGAATAAACTGCGGTCGGATAATAAAGATCTGAGTAAAAATCTACACCTTCAAATCCTAAAATAATATTTACTTGTTCTAATTCCTTTTCTTGTCTAAATTCTCCACCCTTGTATAAGGCCTTAGGAGAGTGGTCATCATCACCATGAGGTAAATTATTGAAATGTTTTTCAACAAGTTCTAAAACTAGTTCCTCTTGAAAATTTCCTGAAACTGAAAATGCCATTCTATCTGGTCGATAAAAACTTTTCATAAAGCCCTCTACCTGATCTCGAGAAATAGACTTAATAATTTCACTTTTTCCTAATATGGACCTTCCCATTGGTTGGTCCGGATAGGCTACCTCCTGCCATTTATCAAATACCACATCGTCTGGGGTATCCAGATACATACCAATTTCCTGAAGAATAACTCCTCTTTCTCTATCTAATTCTTTCGCATCAAAAGTAGAATTTTG
>VTPN01000062.1 GCA_008638215.1 Pelagibacteraceae bacterium | reverse complement strand
TGCCCCTAGTAGTGAGAGACGCGGCGGAGATGTTTCCAGAGAAGGCGTACAAAGAGATTTGTTGCCCTTGATTGAAGGTACAGTGGTTACGACTAAGTATGGAACAATAGAAACCAACCACATATTATTTATTGCCTCTGGTGCATTTCATCAATCCAAACCCAGCGATTTATTGCCCGAACTTCAAGGAAGACTCCCTGTAAGGGTTCGACTCAATGCGTTAAAAAAAGAAGATTTTGTTAGAATTTTAAAAGAGACGGATAATAGTTTAACCAAGCAATACAAATCATTGTTCGATACAGAAAATATTGATCTTCATTTTGATGATGAGGCGATTGAAGAAATCGCCAATCTCACGGAGCAAATCAATAACGAAGTAGAAAATATTGGTGCGAGAAGATTACAGACCATGTTTGAAAAAATTTTAGAGAAATTAAGTTTTGAGGCTAATCTGAGCGAAAGAAGAACTGAAGTAGTAAATAGGCAGTGGGTTTCAGATGCCCTTCAATCAGAAATTAAACCCGCTGATGAAAAAAAGTTTATTTTATAAATAATTTTCCAAAAAAATTAATCAATAAATCCCGCTTAAGCTGTTCTTAGTTTTACGTAAAAGGCTCCCAGGCCGCCATGTTTTATTTTACAAGAAGAATAAGATTTCACAATTTTTTGAAAAGGTTCCGTTTCTAGCCATAAAGGGAATTGTTTTCTAATTTTACCTGTAAAAAATTCATCACCGTTTGATTTATTACCCAAACCTGTAATGACGATGTGCAATAAGTTTTTCTTTTTAGAATGATTGGTGAGATAACTTAAAACTTTTTGGTAGGCTTCGTCGACGGTACACCCATGTAAATCAATTTTGTGAAAACTATCATTTTTAAATTGTTTGAATAATTGTTGGTCTAAAACAACTGGTTTTATTGGTTTTATTTCATTGTTTGGGCCATTGAAATCCTCTGATTTATCCTGAAGAATAGATTGCGGTTGTGATTTTTTTTTGCCCAGAGAAATAGTTATTTTTTCATTCGGGAGATCTTCTAAGGATTTTTTAGGACTGATTTCTAGTTTGATTTTAGGAGACAAGTTTGATTGAAAATAATTTCCAGTTAGGGTCTGAGGATGTTTTGTCTTTTTCAAATCCCCATTCTTCGACTACTGATAGAATTTCATTATTAGCAACATTGTAGTGTTCGGTTTCAAACTTTACCGATTTAACCAGTCTTTGATCATCTGATTTATCTTCAATAATGGAACTGGATTTGACTTCGGAAAATTTTATTTCTTTGGGGGCTTTGGCCTGCTCCATGGCTCTTAGCGCTTCAGGTGTTAACAGATCTTTGACATTAGCAATGTTATTGCTTTGATAGGCTTGGACGATCATTTCATAGGCCTTATCAGCACCTTTAAGAAATTCTTCGTTGTCGTTTTTGGGGACAATTTTCGGTTTAAATTTTGATTGAGGTTTTTTTGATTTTAAATTGATAATTTTTCCATCCGTGGAGCCCAATATATTTCTAAGACGGTATACTAAAAATACTGCTATTAAGCCAAAAAGGAATATATCTATAAATTCACTACTCATATGTTTTGTCTGTCTTTGCCCAGTTTGAATTCGGGATATTCTTTCTTATAAACTCTTTATGGGCCTCTGTCTCTTCTTTTGTTAATACGATGGTTTTTAGATTTAGCTCACCTGATAAATTTAAATCTTCCGATTGACCTTCCTCAAGCTGTAGTCCCATTTGATTGACACCTTGAAGCTCTAGATAAACATCGGTTAGAATTTTTGCATCTTTTAAAGCTCCGTGAAATTCTCGGTCGATTAACGAGTTCACTTTGAGTTTTTTAACCAATGCATCTAAGTTTACTTGTTGTCCAGGAAATCGATTGCGGGCAATGACCACCGTGTCCACAACTCGATCTTGATCAATGGTTGGCTTCGAGATTTTTTCAAGTTCATGATTTAAAAAACCAACGTCAAAGTTCGCGTTATGGGCAATAATAAAACTGTCTTGAATAAAGCTTAAAAAATCATCGGCCACGTCTTCAAATAAGGGCTTATCTTCGAGGAATTCATTGGTAATTCCATGAATTTTCATATTTTCTTCTGTTAAGGTTTTCAGCGGATTAATATATTGGTGAAAATGCGACCCTACTTCTTTTCGGTTGAGCTCAATACAACCTATTTCAATAACGCGATGCCCCTCTTTATAATCAAGCCCAGATGTTTCTATATCTAAAATAATTTCTCTCATAGTGACTTTAATAATTTAATAACATTTAGGCGAAGGTTCAAGATTGAACCGTTGTTACTAATCGTCAGATCCGACATATTTTTTTTGATATTTTCTTTTAATTGTTTTTGATTCATCAAATGAAAATACTGTTCGGTTACCCCTCTTTGTAACACTCTTTTTTTTCTAATTAAAATGTTTGTATTGATAAAAATCGTTCCATCAAAATTTTGAGCTAAGTTTTCTTCAAATAGTAAAGGGACCTCATAGAAAGTAGGAATAAAATTATCAAATTTCGGGGCAATAATTTTTTTTTTGGCATACAGCAAGGGGTAAATAACTTTTTTTAATTTTTTATTGAAAATAGGATCGTTAAGTCTTTGAATAATTTCTTCCTTATAATTTTTATGAGGCAGTCCAATTTTATTTAAAATATATTCACTTGAATTTTTATCTTGATACAAAGATTTTATTATTTGATCGGAAGAGATACATTTATATCCTTTTAAGGATAAAAATTTTATCACTTCACTTTTTCCAGAACCAATATTGCCCGTTATCGCTATTTTCATTTCAGTTTGCTTCGCGCTAGATCATATATCTGATCATCTATTTTAATTTTGGTATTAGTCCACTTTTCAAAAGAGGGTTTTGCTTGTTCGATTAGCATCGTTAAGCCACCCACATAGGGGATGTTCATTTTTTTTGCCTGTCTTAACAGTGCTGTCATTTCGGGGTTATAAACAATATCAATAATGCCTTTGGCGCTATTAACAAGTTTTAAGATGTTTCTGTTTAAAGCTGACTTACCAATCATCCCCCCACTCGAAGAATTAATAATGAGATCATATTTCGAATTGAGCAAATTGGTTTTTGATACAAAGCTGCTGACTATAAAATCTTTACAGATATCCTCTTTTCGAGTCAGCGATGTTGCAAATACATCAATGTTTTCAATGTTTTTTTTATTTAAAAAGTAAAGTACGGCCCGTGCAGCACCCCCAGCACCAATGAGTAAAACTTTTTTTGGAATTTTGTTTAATAACTTAAAGCATTTTTCAAATCCAATTACATCGGTGTTGTCTCCAATAATTAAATTATTTTTTTTATACACCAGGTTCACCGAACCTATTTTTTTTGCCTTACTAGCAATCCTGTCACATAGAGGAATAAAATTTGTTTTATAAGGAATGGTTATATTAAAACCTTTGAATTTTTTATCTTTTTTATAGGACTGAAAAAATTTTTTTAGATCTTTTTCCTTTAATTCAAACTTTTCGTATTTATAATTTTTTTTATATTTTTTGCTCCAATAATTATGAATATAAGGCGATAAACTATGTCCTAGTTTTTCTGCA
>VTPN01000032.1 GCA_008638215.1 Pelagibacteraceae bacterium | reverse complement strand
TTGGAATTTAAATCGTTATTTACTGTTTCTGACATACTAAAAAACTATCATATTTGAAGATTAAATGAAAATACTCTTAATCGTCAAAAAAAGATTTATTGAAATAAAACGTTTTTAAGAGAGGCTAAGTTTTGGCAAAATATAACCAGGCTCTATTGATTTTAGATTATGTCTGTTTGCCGTATTTCCCAGTTTTGAATAAATATGTCTGAAGGTGTAAATTTTATTCCCTCCAATATCTACCTCTTGGTCATCGCCAATCATTAAGATTTCTTTTTTATAAATTCCTAGGCAGTCCACCGCTGCGGGCGATTGGAAGTTAATTTGGGAGTCTTGAAAGTCAACATAGCATCTTTTGTTAAAATAAAAGGCTATGGAGGAAAGGTAATTTTTTTTAAATACTGAATAAAAAGAAATAGAGCCAAGAATTTTTACCTTCTTGATACTCAACTCCTTTGAGATCAATGAGGAGTGTTTTGATTTATCTTTTCAATGTCAAATTAAGAATATCAATGAATATAAAAAAATGAAATATTATGTTCGTAAATGAAAGTGCTCGAATTACAGCGGTTGAAAAAGAGTTTCGGAGAAAATCAAGTCTTAAAAGGTATTGACCTTTATGCAAATAAGGGTGATGTCATTAGTATTATAGGAAGCTCTGGTTCTGGAAAAAGTACAATGTTACGATGTATTAATTTTTTAGAAAAACCAAATTCAGGAATAATTAATGTGTGTGGGGAAGAGGTTGATTGCTCTCATGTAAATTTGAACTCCCCAAATAAAAATCTTCAAGATCAAATCATTAATATTAGAAAAAAACTTGGAATGGTTTTTCAAAGTTTTAACCTATGGTCGCATATGAATATTCTAGATAATATCACTGAAGCGCCAGTTCAAGTTTTGGGAAAAGAAAAAGAACTCGCAGAACAAGAGGCCCTAAAATTGTTGCAACAAGTTGGAATTGAGGAAAAGGCTTATGCGTATCCAGCCCATTTATCAGGAGGACAACAGCAACGAGCTGCTATTGCTCGTGCCTTAGCCATTAATCCCGAAATTCTTCTTTTTGATGAACCCACATCTTCCCTTGATCCAGAGCTTGTTGATGAGGTGTTAAGTGTGATGCGCAATCTAGCCGAACAAGGGATGACGATGCTGGTAGTAACGCATGAAATGGAATTTGCCAGAAAAGTTAGCAACAAAGTGATTTTCTTACACGATGGTTTAATTGAAGAAGAAGGACATCCTGACACAGTTTTTACAAATCCCCAATCTGAGCGATGTCGTAATTTCTTATTTAATAGACGCCATTAACAAATTTTTATAACTTAACCCCGTGAATTCGTTACTATTATTTTTAGTAAGGCTACTTGATTTTTATACCATTATTATATTTTTTTATATTGTGGTTTCATGGCTTTTTCATTTCAATATTCTTAACAATCAAAATGTTTTTTTATGGAGAGTGTATGAAAGCTTTCAAAAGCTAACAGATCCTCCTTTAAATTACATTAGGAGATACTTGCCTAACTTTGGTGGCATCGATATTTCTCCTGTGTTATTGATACTAATTATTTATTTATTTAAAGACCTGCTCATAGAGTATTGGCCGAGGGGTTAGAGGGAGAATTAGATGGCAACTATTATAGATGGCAAGGCATTTGCAGCTAAAATTAGATCACAAGTAAAAGAAGATGCGGACAAATTAATCGCTGATAAAAAAGTTGATCCTTGTTTAGCAGTTGTCTTAGTTGGAGAAAATCCAGCAAGTAAAGTTTATGTGGGCGCTAAAACAAAAATGGCCGCTGAATGCAATATCAAAACAAAAGATTACAAATTGGAAGACGATACCGATCAAGAAACTCTTTTAAAGCTGATCAAAATGCTAAATGAGGATACTGAAATTCACGGCATTTTAGTCCAACTGCCCTTACCCAAACAAATTGATGAGAGAAGCGTCATTGACGCCATTGCGGTTGAAAAAGATGTTGACGGGTTTCATGCAATTAATGCAGGTCGGCTTTCTATCGGAGGGGACCTTCTTTCTAAAGCTTTTATTCCCTGTACTCCTTTGGGGTCTCTCCTTTTATTAAAAGACCATGTGGAAGATTTAAGAGGAAAGAATGCCGTTGTCGTTGGAAGATCGAATATTGTCGGCAAACCCATGGCGCAACTTTTAATTGAGGAGTCTTGCACTGTGACTGTTGTCCATTCAAAGACTAAAGAAGTAGAGTCTCTATGTTCACAAGCTGATATTGTAGTTGTTGCGGCAGGTCGTCCAGAAATGGTGAATGGCGATTGGTTAAAAGATGGCGCCGTAGTAATTGATGTAGGAATTAATCGTGTACCGTTCACCAAAGAAGATGGTTCGCAAGGAAGCAAAATAGTAGGCGATGTAGATTTTGAAAGCGCCTCAACAAAAGCTTCAAAAATCACTCCTGTCCCCGGTGGTGTAGGTCCTATGACGATTGCTTGCTTATTAAGGAATACTGTTACATCTGCTTATCGACATTCAGGTTTAAACGATCCACGAGGAACAGTCGACTCTAAGTCACAAGATCAATACAAAGAAAAGTTTATTAATCTTTAAATAAATCTATTTAAAATTTAAGTTTATTTTTTTTTAAGCGAAGAGCGTTTAGTTTGATAAAACCTTCAGCATCTCTTTGATCATAATTAGAAGATTCAAAGGTTGCTAGGTCTTCATCATAAAGACTATTGGGAGATTTTCTTCCAATCACAATCACATTACCCTTATACAGAGCTAGCTTGACCTCTCCGTTAACTCTTTTTTGTGTCTCATCAATCGCTTTTTGCATCATGATGCGCTCAGGAGCAAACCAATAACCATTATAGACAAGCCTCGCGTATTTTGGCATCAGTTCATCTTTGGTAAAAACTTCTTCTCTATCTAAGGTAATACTTTCCATCGCGCGGTGCGCTTTAAACAAAATAGTACCCCCCGGCGTTTCATAAACGCCTCTTGATTTAATTCCAACATAACGATTTTCAACGATATCAACGCGCCCGATACCATTGGCAGCCCCTAATTTATTGAGTTTTTCCAATAAATTGAAAGGAGATAATTTTTTACCATTAATGGCAACTGGATCGCCTTTTTGAAATTGAATCGTAATAATCGTTTCTTTGTTAGGTGCGCTTTGGGGGCTCTTTGAAATTCCAAAAACATTTTCAGGAGGTCGTTTCCATGGATCTTCTAATATTTTTCCTTCTGCAGAACGATGAAGCACATTGGCGTCAACACTGTAGGGGGACTCCGTTCTATTATGTTTCATAATTGGTATTTTATTTTTGGCGGCAAACTCTAAAAGTTTGGTTCGCGAAGATAAATCCCATTCTCTCCACGGGGCAATAACTTTTATTTTTGGCTCCAAGGCATAATAAGAAAACTCAAAACGAACTTGATCATTCCCTTTGCCTGTGGCTCCATGTGATACAGCATTGGCTTTTTCTTTTTTAGCAATTTCAATTTGTCTTTTTGCAATTAAAGGTCTTGCAATAGAAGTACCTAAAAGATATTCGCCCTCATAGATTGTGTTACAACGAAACATGGGGAAGACGTAATCTCTTACAAACTCCTCTTTTAAGTTTTCAATATAAATTTTCTTAGCGCCTAATTTTTTGGCTTTAATTTTTGCCTCTTCAAGTTCAGCGCCTTGACCTAAGTCAGCCGCATAAGCAATAACATCTGCATTATATTCGGTTTGCAGCCATTTTAAAATGACACTGGTATCTAATCCGCCAGAATAGGCCAGAACAATTTTTGATTTCATTTATTTAACAATCTTTTTGCATTGAATTATATGCATTCGTAAAACCAATCAACGTGTAAGTATCCGTTGTCTCTGTTCCTCTTTGCGAGTACCCCACCACAGTCATACCTTTCCCCGCTTTCATGGCATCAATAATAAGACGATCATCTTTCATGGACCAAGCGCTGTCATTTTCTCCAAAGAATTGGTAGTTGTTTTCATCAATGGTAACTTTGACGTATTTGTTTGGATCATAAGGATAGCCAGCATCAATTCGCACATACTCTGAGCTTCCTTCTTTAAAGACGTAAAACAGAACCACCCCTCTTTTTGAGTAGTCTCCTTTTTCTGTCACGGGAATTTGGAAAATAGAACAAGCTGTGCCATTTACTTTTTTCAAAGACCATTTCCCATGTTCGTGTTCAAAAGATAAATCGTGAGCAAAAACGCTACTAATTATAAGAAAAATAGAAGTTAAAGTATAAATGGCTTTATTTATCATGTTAGAAGAAATGAGAATATACCAATTAAGATTGATTTTTAAAATAATAAATAGAAAATATTAATTGGAGATTATGGTTAAGGTACAAAACCCTTTTGCGGTGGCGTTGGTTAATATTGCCGACAGCCAAGATATTGCTAGTTTCAAAAAAATATTTGATTATTTTAGCCCTAGGCTAAAATCATTTTTAATGAAATCGGGAGCGGAAGAAGGCATAGCTGAAGAAATCATTCAAGAAACGATGACTATTATCTGGACCAAGGCCGATTACTATGACCCCAAAGTAGCCTCTCCAAGCACTTGGATTTACACGATCGCTCGCAATAAAAAAATTGATATTTTAAGAAAAACCAGAAAAGCCATATTAGAAAACATTGAAACTGCTGTTTTGCCTCCTGTCGAATCCAAAGCAGATGAGAATATTGAACATGATCAAAAATTTGACTTGATAGCCCAATATCTGGATGATTTGCCAGAAGATCAACTGAGCCTCTTGAAGATGAACTTCTTTGAAGAGAAATCTCATGGAGAAATTGCCGATCTAACAAATATTCCTTTAGGAACCGTAAAATCTCGAATTCGGCTTGCCTTAGAGAAAATCCGCGGCAAATTAGAGCAAGACGGTACGATGGCTAATCTAAATAGAAGTAATGAAAGTAATATGATAAATTGAAAAAAAAATGACATTTGAAATTCTCACCAATCCTGCCACCTCCCCGGCAAGTCTATTGTTCCAGCAGTGTCTGGTCGAAATTGTTCCAGAAAACAGATTAACCAATATCGCCAAAGATGAAATTGGTGGGTATTTTCTTGAGCGCATCAAACCCACCCCTGTCACCAAAGATCTTTGGATGAAAGTGCTAAATAGCACAAACGGTAAAGAAAAAATCAAAAAAAATACCAGCCACGATCCTTTCTTAAGCCAGCTTCCTATTGCGCTACAAGTTCACCTTAAAAACAAAGAGATTAATTGGAAATCATTCAAAGATGTAAAAATTGCTTCGATCTTACCAAAAGATAAAAATGAAAAGCTGGAATTAATTCACGTGATGCCTGGTGCTAAAATTCCCCAGCATACCCATGAAGGCCATGAAAGTTTCCTTGTGCTGCACGGATCCTACAGCGATGAATATGGAAACTATAAAGAAGGAACTGTGCAAGTCAGAAGTGATGATCATCATCACACACCCGTAGGTCACCCTCAAACAGGCTGTATTGGCTTAGCTTACACGCATGGTAAAATTAAATTCTCGGGCGCTTTTGGAAAACTCTTAAACCTTATCGCTAATTAAATTTTAGATCATATATAAAATATGAGCAGGTGCTATTCCTGCAGTTAATAGCAATCTTAAAATAAAGTAATCGGTTTGAATAATTTTTTCTTTAAAATAAAAAAAGAAATCAAAACATAAGACTATAAAATATCCTAAAACGAATAATCCAACTGTTTCATTAAACTTGAGATCAAAAGATAAAACGAAAAAAGCATAAACAGCTGGACAAACACTAAATAAAATAGCGATGATGTTTTTAGATTGAAGATATACCCCCCAATAGACTGCACCCAAAAAAGATAAAATAACGGTGGAGTAATGAATAAACATTTGCTTATCAAAATCCAAGAAAATTAAATCGATATTATAAAAGCAAAGGTAAAAAGGGATGAGCCCTGGTATCCCAATCAAATAAATCATGAACTATAAATCTTATCGATTTGGGTTGCTAATTCTAGATCTCTTTCTGTAATTTTTTGAACATCATGAGAGATCAAAGATATGGTCACCTTTCCATAATCTAAAATAATCTCTGGATGATGGTTTTTCTTTTCTGCAAGCATGGCCACTTGGCTAGTAAAAGCAAAACTTGCTCGATAATTTTTAAAAGTAAAAACTTTACTTAATCTGCCCTGAGCATCTTTTGGCCATTCTTCCATTTAATTATGGTGCGGGAGAGGGGTTGTTTTCATGAATGGCATTGATCTCTTCCAACACTTCGTTTGATAAATCGAGGTTAATCGATTCAATGTTTTCTTTTAATTGTTCCATCGACGTTGCCCCAATGATGTTACTAGTAACAAAAGGTTGAGCATTAACAAACGCTAATGACATTTGAGCTAATGATAAATTATGTTTTTGAGCTACTTTAAAATATTCCTCGACTGCTAGTTGAGTGCGGGTGCCTTGATAACGAGGAAAATGACTGCCAAATAATTTTAGTCGAGAACCCTCAGGCATTTGACCATTTAGATATTTACCCGATAACATTCCAAAGGCTAAAGGCGAATAAGCAAGTAAGCCTGCTTGCTCTCTTATAGAAATTTCTGCGAGACCAACCTCATAAGTTCGATTAACTAAGCTATAAGGATTTTGAACTGAAACAACACGAGGTAAATTTTTACTCTCGGATAATTGCAGATATTTAGATAAACCATAGGGTGTTTCGTTTGATAAACCTAGGTATCGAATTTTGCCTTGGTCGATAAATTTTTGTGCGGTCTCTAAAATAGTTTCAAACGGTGTCCAGTCGCCTTCATCCTCATTATGCTTATATCCTAACTTACTAAAAAAGTTAGTGGTTCGCTCTGGCCAATGGAGTTGGTACAAGTCAATGTAGTCCGTCTGTAATCTTTTTAAACTTCCTTCTAAAGCCGCCGTCATATTTTCGGGTGTAAATTGATTAACGCCTCCTCGAATCCAAGTCGGCCCTGGCCCGGAGACTTTGGTGGCCAAGATAATTTTATCTCGGTTCTTTCTTGCCGCAAACCAATTACCGATCATTGTCTCTGTTTTCGTATAGGTTTCTGCCTTCGGGGGAACGGCGTACAATTCAGCCGTATCAAAAAAATTGACATCTTGATCTATGGAGTAGTCCATTTGTTCAAAAGCTTCGTCTTGGGTGTTTTGTTCACCCCATGTCATGGTTCCAAGGCAGATTAGACTTACTTTTAGGTCGGTTTTTCCGAGAGATTTATATTTCATAAAAGATTAATACGGTTTTGCTTGAAAAAAATCAAGTTCATCGCCATATTATTATTATACAAGGAGAAACAATGGTTGAATTAAAACAAAATGCATATGCTCAGTCACAATCGACAGCCATCGATGCGGGTTTAAGAGAGTATATGATGAAAGTCTATAACTACATGACTTCTGGTCTCGCGATCAGTGGTTTGGTGGCATGGGGATTTTCTAAGTCTCCTGCATTAATGGGAGCAATTTATGGCACTGGTCTTCAATGGATCGTCATGCTCGCTCCTCTTGGATTTATTTTCTTTTTAGGCGCAAGATTACAAAAAATGTCCTTATCTGCAGCACAGATGACCTTTTGGGCATTTGCAGCAGTAATGGGAATGTCGATGTCTTATATCTTTATTGTTTACACAGGCGTGAGCATCGTTCGAGTCTTCTTAATTACCTGTAGTACTTTTGCGGCGATGAGCATCTATGGTTATACAACAAAAAGAGACTTAACCAAGCTAGGCTCTTTTTTAATCATGGGTTTAATCGGTATCATTCTTGCAAGTATCGTGAACATCTTTATGCAAAGCTCTGCAATGCAGTTTGTAATTTCTTGTGTGGGAGTTTTGGTATTTGTAGGCCTCACGGCTTATGACACTCAAAAGATTAAATCTACTTATTATGCAGTAGCGGGGACTAATTTTGCAGGCAAAGCTGCCATCATGGGCGCTTTAACTCTATACTTAGACTTCATTAATCTTTTCGTGATGTTGATGCAATTATTTGGTCAGCGCCGCTAAAAAAAATTAATGTTTAAATTTCTTAAAGGGGCAATTTTGTTTGCCCCTTTTTTTTTATTCCTTCCTCTCACTTCCCAAGCTTTCACCACTCATCTTTTTTGTGAGTGTGTTTATACATATCCAGAAGATCCTGCAGGACCGATAGAGTTATGTCCGGTTGATGCTGACGTGGATGTTTATGTCGATGCCGACATTGGTTTTTTTCAATTTGGAAAAAACGATGCCTGGGATCCAATCAGTGTTACCGATGAAACCATTATTGTGGAGGCGTTTACCCAAGAGGGTGATTTTACCCAAAGAATTACCGCCTCTCTTAATCGATTTAATGGAAAATTACTTGTTCGTTATGATGGGTACTTTGAAGGATATGGCAATAGTATCTTTTCAGATCTGCATTACTGTAGCTTAACTCCTGGTGAACAGCAGTTTTAAATACCAGTTTCTTATTTTTTTTTCTTAGCTAAGATCCCTTCGTGATCGGATATGTTCTAGCTATTAGTGCCGCTGCGATTTGGTCTGGCGTTGCCCTTTCTGCGACTAGAATGGTTAGATATTTTGGTAGCTACAATTACAACCTTCTGCGACTACTCGGAATTATCGTTATATTCTCCCCTTATGTTTTTTTAAGATGGGAGCCTTTATATTTTGAAAATTCCATTTTTTTAGCCATCTTTCTATCCTCAGTTATTGGTATCATTATAGGCGATACCTTTTTATTTATTTGTTTAAAAAGATTGGGTCCTCGAAGGCAAGCATTGCTTTTCTCAATGCAAATACCTTTTACTATTGTTCTAGCAGAAATTTTTTTACAATCGCTACCCTCTATCACTGAGTTAGTAGGGTGCGCTTTAATTTTTTCAGGTATCTTAATTGCCATTCAATTCAATCGATCTATTCCCAATGACGATTTAGAAAATATCCAAGGAAATAAATACACAGGCTTATTGGCAGGAATTGGTCTAGCGTTATGCCAATCAATTGGAATTATACTGATGAAGCCCGCACTGGGATCTACCGATCCTATCATTGTTTCTTATCTTCGAATTATTATTGCGGCCGTCATCATGTTTGGAAGTTTGTTTTTTATTAAGAACAATCGCCTATGGGAAAAAATGAAAGATTATAAAAAAACAATCTTTAGTATTTTTTTAGGGTTCATGGGAATGGGTGTGGGGATGACAATGTTAATCTACGCCTTAAAATTTGGAAATCCTGGGGTGATTTCTACGTTATCAAGCACGATGCCTATCATGATCATTCCTATACTTTGGATTATAACAAAAAACTATGCAGGTCACCTTGCTGTCATAGGAGCGGCATTAACTTGTCTTGGTGCTGGGATAATTTTCTTAGCTTAATCGGCGCCCTTTTCTACGTTTACGATTTTCAAATCTTTTGTTTGTTGAATTTGGGTTTGGAGAATTTTATTTAAAGGGTCCCGCCCTAAGTATTTTTTAAATTGTTTTTGGCTTTTAGTTGCCTGATCCGTATTTCCTTCGGTAATCGCAACTAATGCGTCGCGTAAATGCTCTAGACCCTTTTGTTCATTGGATAGTTTATAACGCATATAGGCAGCTCTTGGATAAATAAAGAGTTTAGTAAAGGCATAAGAAAATAAAATTAATAAAACAATAAATGTAATAAAAACAAATAAAAATTGAACGATAGGAATGCTCAGCTGCCACATACCTAAGACTAAAGAGAGGTTGCCTGAATTATTAAAAAAATAAAATAAAGAACCGTATCCAAAGACAAAAATAATTAAAATAATTAATATTCGAATCATTAAATCATATTCTCCAGAAAGACTTTTTGCTGGTCATAGGCTTGAGCCAATTCAAATGATGATTTAAAAAAAATTTTTTGATTAGGGCTTAATTTTTCATATTCCATAAGCGCTAAATCATATTGTCTATTCATTAAAGCATTAAGGTAACCAGATATTGGATAAGTAGAATTTTTGGCAATATTAATTTCAAAAATATTTTCAATTATTTTTTTAAACCAAGAAAAATTATCATTTTTCATAAATTCTTCTTGGATATATTTTTGTTCACTTTGATTGATTTGTTGAATCAAGTAAGTGTAATCAGGAAGCGTTAAAAGCTCTTCAAATTTTTGATCTTGAAAAAATAAATATTGATTTTGTAATTTTTGAACATGTTTGTTTCGAGTTTGTTGCTGGTCGATATTGGTAATAATTTGATTGATTGAAAGAATAAGCTCGTATGCTTCATCATTAGACAGAACCACTTGTTGCCGAGGCTCAGCAGGTTGCACAATCGTAGATTGAGGTATGTTTTGAACGTTTTCAGCTAATTGTAGAATTAAATTTTCTAGGCGATCTACTTTATCTTGTAGCTCTTGATTATTATCTAAAATTGGCTGGGTCTTCGCCAGTTCTGAAACAATCTCTTCACTGTTGTTCAATTGTTGGGGGGTTTGAAAGGTAAGAATATTCTGTTGATAGAGATAACCTCCTCCTCCAAGCGCCATTAACAAGAGGACGATGAGAAGAAAAAGGTTTCGCTGCCAAAAGCTTTTTTTTACTGAATCTTTTTGATTTTCAGTCATGAATTAAGAATCTATATTTTTATATTAATGAAAGTTTTAGCAATAGAAAGTTCTTGTGATGATACCTCCTTTGCTGTGGTCAATGATGATAAAACAGTTGATTTTCATGAAACTATTAATCATCGCAAATTTCACCGTGAACATGGAGGGGTAGTGCCTGAAATGGCGGCACGCCAGCACCTCGATATCATGGATCATTTATCAAAATTTAAAAAAAAAATAAATTTTGCAAACATTGATGCAATTGCTTCTACCTATGGGCCAGGATTAATTGGTGGGCTGATTGTAGGATCCTCTTTTGCAAAAGGGTTAGCGCTCTCACAACAAAAAAAAATTGTCCCCATCAATCATCTCCAAGCTCATTTATTATCCCCCCGTCTTGTCTCCCAACTATCATTTCCGTACTTATGTTTGCTCGTCTCTGGGGGTAACACAGCAATTGTGTTGGTTAAAAGTGCTCAAAAATTTATTACTCTTGGCTCTACCATTGATGACTCAGCTGGAGAATGTTTTGATAAAGTTGCAAAAGCAATGGGCCTTGGATATCCCGGTGGGCCTGTCATTGAAAAGCTGGCCTTAGAGGGTGAGCCATCTTCTTTTATTTTGCCTCAACCTTTATCAAAAATAAAAGACTGTAATTTTTCTTTTTCAGGATTAAAAACGTCTGCTATTCAAATCATTAAAAAAAATAAATTACAAAAAAAGTTTTTAAGAAATTTTTCTGCTTCTTTTCAATTTACAGTCGGTGAAATTTTTTTAAACAAAATCAGTAATGCTTTTACTGAGCTCGAAAAAAAGAAAATTAAAATTAAAGATTTTTCTATTTGTGGCGGTGTTGCTGCTAATCAATATATCAATGGACTTTTAAAAAACTTTATAGAAAATAAGGGCCTTGCTTATCATCAAGTACCCATGACTTATTGCACCGATAATGCAGCAATGATTGGTTGGAATGCTATCGAAATTTTAAAATCTAGCAAAAATAAATTTAATAATTACAATGTGAGACCTAGTCCTAATACTCTTATTCATGAAAACTTCTAAAAATTATTGGTTAATGAAATCGGAACCTGAGACTTGGTCATGGGAGCAACAAAAAAAGAAAAAGGTGGAGCATTGGGATGGTGTTCGAAATTATCAGGCAGCAAATTACATGAAACAAATGAAAAAAGGAGATGAGTGTTTGTTTTACAGCTCTGTCTCTGAAAAAGCGATTAAAGGGATTATGATGGTTGTCAAAGAGTATTATCCTGATCCTACTGATCAAAAAGGGATTTTTGGAATGGTCGATGTTAAGTATGTTAAGGATTTACAAGAGGTCACCTTAACTGAAATTAAAGCCGATCCTTTTTTTGATGATTTTGCTTTAGTTAAACAGTCTCGTTTAAGTGTCATGCCTGTGAAATTGAACCAATGGAAAAAATTGATTAAGATGAGTGAGAAAAAATGAAAGACTTTTCTTTAAATAACCCCCTACTCACTCAAGAACAATACGATCAAATGTATGCTGAGTCTTTTGCGAATAAGGAACAGTTTTGGTCAAAGATTGCCAAAGAACAAGTTACCTGGTTTAAGGATTTTACCAAGGTTAAAAATACCAACTATGAAGGGGATGTTTCTATTAAGTGGTTTGAGGATGGCGAACTTAACGTTTGTTATAACTGCGTGGATCGCCATGCCGAACAAAGACCCAATGATACGGCCATCATTTGGGAGGGAGATGATCCTAGCCAATCAAAAACCTATACCTATAAAGAATTACAAAGTGAGGTCAGTCGATTTGCCAATGTTCTCAAAAAACTTGGGGTAAAAAAAGGTGATCGCGTTACTATTTATCTGACGATGATCCCCGAAGTGGCATTTGCGATGCTTGCGTGTACTCGAATTGGTGCTATTCACTCAGTGATCTTTGGTGGTTTTGCTCCCGAGTCAATTGCGGGACGTATTCAAGATTGTCAATCTCAATTTGTTATTACTGCTGATGAAGGGCTACGAGGTGGAAAAACTATTCCTTTAAAAAAATATATTAATACAGCCCTAGAGAGCTGCGATGAGTCTATTAAAACATTAGTTGTTCGCTATACAAACACTCAAGAGGACCTCCATCAAAAAAATGATTTTTATTATGATGAGTTATTAAAAGCAGTAGATGATCAATGTGCATGCGAGCCAATGAATGCCGAAGATCCATTATTTATTTTATATACTTCCGGTTCGACGGGTAAACCAAAAGGTGTATTGCATACAACAGGAGGTTATTTGGTCTACGCCTCTTTTACGCACAAATACTCTTTTGATTACCACCCCGGAGATGTTTACTGGTGTACTGCTGATGCGGGTTGGATTACAGGTCACTCTTATTCTTTATATGGTCCACTTGCAAATGGAGCTCAAACGTTGCTTTTTGAAGGTGTGCCAAACTATCCTGACTTTTCAAGATTTTGGCAAGTTTGTGATAAACACAAAGTTAATATTTTCTATACAGCCCCAACAGCAATACGCGCATTAATGAAAGAAGGAGATGATTTTGTCACTCAATGTGATTTATCTTCTCTTCGTATTTTGGGAACTGTGGGTGAGCCCATTAATCCTGAGGCCTGGAATTGGTACTCCAATATTGTTGGTAAAAACAAATGTCCCGTTGTAGATACTTGGTGGCAAACAGAAACAGGGGGGCATTTAATCTCTCCCATACCAGGTGTCACCAAACTCAAACCTGGAAGCGCAACGCGCCCCTACTTTGGAATTGAAGCCGCCATTGTAGATGATAATGGAAATATTCTAGAAGGAGAATGTGAGGGCAAACTCTGTATGCTCGATAGTTGGCCTGGTCAAATGAGAACTGTTTACGGGAATCATCAACGATTTATTGAAACCTATTTTAGTCAGTTTAAAGGAAAATATTTTACAGGCGACGGCTGTCGAAGAGATAAAGATGGATTTTATTGGATTACAGGTCGCGTTGATGATTGCATTAATGTATCAGGACATTTATTAGGAACTGCGGAGATTGAAAGTGCTTTTGTGGAACACAAATTTGTCTCTGAGGCAGCCGTTGTAGGATACCCCCATGATATTAAAGGTCAGGGAATTTATGCATACGTGACTACCAATACGGGTGTTGAAGTTAGTGACAACCTGAAAAAAGAACTTACCTTATGGATACGTCAAAAAATTGGACCGATCGCGACTCCTGATAAAATTCAATTCGCACCTGGACTGCCAAAAACAAGATCCGGTAAAATAATGAGAAGAATTCTACGTAAAATCGCCTCCCACGAAGAAGACCAGTTAGGGGATACCTCAACTCTCGCCGATCCAGGAGTGGTGCAATCTTTAATAGACGGGTCTAAAAATATCTAATCAATCCGATATTACAAATTTATATCAATCGATAACACGTATTGATGAGGGCGGAAGTATTGATGCCGCAATTGAAAAATTTGATCATATCAAAAGAGGATTTTTATTTCTAGCTATCCAAGAATATTATCGAAATTTTGAAAATTTTCATCTTATACTTAAAAAATATATAAGCGATAAAACACCAAAGAATATTTTAATTATTCTTAAAATAAATTTGGTTCTCATTTTTTTTTCCAAAAAACCCCAACATGCGATAGTTCATGATGCCGTAGAATTTTCAAAACAATTTGATAAATCCAAACTCATTAATGCCGTTTTAAGAAACATCCTTCGAGATAAAGAAAATTTAATATTAGATAAAAATCTTCCTGATAATTTTAGAAAAGTTTTAGATAAAATATTTTCTAGTAATAAAATTAGAGAATATCTACACGAATCCTTTTTTACAAAACCTGCAGATTATCAAATTTGCCTAAGCGATCATAAAGAAGCTATTTATGAAAAAAGAGTCCTTTCCTTTAAATCTAAATTACTCAAAAATTGTTTTGTTCAAGATATTGGAAATTACGAAGTCATTCATGCCACTCATCAATTTTTTAAATCAAAAAAAGTACTTGATG
>VTPN01000061.1 GCA_008638215.1 Pelagibacteraceae bacterium | reverse complement strand
CTTGTTTATCAATTAAAAATACTTGGCATCCAGCTTTTTGAAGGTAATAAGCAGTGCTCAGACCAATAATCCCCGCTCCAATGACTGCAACTCTCTTAAGACTCACTGATAAAACTTACAATTGAGTTAATATTTTTGTAGTTTTTTTTAGATCAAGAGATTTGTTTTTATGTTTTGGAAACATAAAACTACCAGCTACAGCAAAAACATTTTCATGAGAAAGTATTTCTGAAAAGTTATTAATATTAACCCCGCCAGTTGGGATAAATTTAATTTCAGGAAATGGTCCTTTTAAAGTTTTTAAATACTCAGAGATATTCAAAACATTGGCTGGAAAAAGTTTTAAAATTTTTAATTTTTGTACATTAATGATCTCAGAAGGGGTGAGAACTCCAGGTAGATAATTCTTTTTTAATAAACTTAAATTTTGGATTATCCCAGGACTTACAAAAAAATTAATCTTTTTTTTATCGAGTATTGCGATTGTCTTCTTATCTTTAACTGACCCCGCGCCTAAAATAATATGAGGAAATTTTTTTCGAAGAATTTTTATATGATCGATAGAGTCTTGATGGCGTAAGGTATACTCGAAAATAGAGAACTTATGACTGGTCAAAAGTTCAATATATTCAATAACTTCGTTGATATTGTCATGATCAATTAGAGGAATTATTCTTCTTCCTTCATCTAATTTTTTTGTAAACTTTTTATCTAAAAAATAACTCAATGCTGTATTTCTCTTTAACCAAATAATATAGAACTTTTCTTACTCTTAAAATATAAATAGAATTTAGTTATTATGAACTTTCAAGGCCAAACAATTCTTATTACTGGTGGTGCCCATGGTATTGGCAAATCAATTGTTCAATCGTTTCTCAGTTTAAATGCCAAAGTCATCACTCTTGATATTGATCCCATAGAAAAAACACTCTTTGATCATCACGAAAACCTTGAGTCAATAAAATTAGACCTTTCTTCAACCGAAAAAATTGAAGATTTTTGCCTTTCAATCAAAGATAAAAAAATAGATACGTTTATTGGTAATGCGGGGATTCTGAGTTACAAAAATATTGATAATTTTTCTCATCAAGATGCCCATCAGATTTTTGATGTCAATTTGTTAGGTCACTTAAAACTTATTCAAAATCTTAAAACTAATATCGCTCAATCAAACTCAAAAAAAATTATATTATTGTCTTCTATTAACGCTCAGTTTGGTGCCCCAGGATCCATTCTATATAACATGACAAAGGCGAGTATTGAAAGTGCGGTTAAATCTCTTTGTGTTGATTTAGCTGATCAACAAATCACGGTGAATGGAATTGCGCCTGGATTTATCAAAACAAGAATGTCTGTACTGGCGGATGGTACAGATGAATTTGAAAATAATGATTTTAAAGAAATTTATCTAAAACAAAAAAAACTACCTATTGGAAGACACGGAGAACCTCAAGATATTGCTAATGTTGCAGTATTTCTAGCGAGTCCTTTAGCAAATTACATTAATGGGCAAATTATCAACGTTGATGGTGGCGTTACCTCCACATTTTAAGATTTTTTTCATCAAAATGTTGAATGGGGTGTCCTTTGAATTTTGTTTCAATGAGAAAAGTATTCCCTGGTTGCGGGTAACTTTTTAAATCTTTTTTAGCATTATCCACGCTTGCTGAAGTGACCAGCAAAGTATTCTTTTTATTACCAATAAAACAAAGAGAGGTGATATTTTTAGAAGGGAGATTAATTGAAAAATCTTTTTTCATTGAGGGTTTAAAACGTGTAATTTTTCCCGCACCCCAATGTGCAAGCCAAAGTCCACCCTGTTGATCGAAACAACTTCCGTCAGGAAATCCTGATTTAATCGATACTGTTTTCAGGAGTTTTTGTTGTTTTTTGGAGTAAATTTCAAGTCGTTTGTAAAAGCTATTTGAGTAAATTATCTGATCTTTATAGAGTGATGGTCCATTTGCGACAGGAAAATTTTGAGCCGTAATATCTAATGAATTATTTTTTAATTGATAAAATAAACCAATGGGTTTTTTTTCATTTCGATCAGATAATCCGATGTAAAGAGAATTTCTGGTTGAAATGCCATCATTATAAATAAGAGATTGATTTTTGAGTCTCAAATCAAAAAGAAAATCTAATTTCTTTTTTTTGAAGTTATATAAATGCACTCCACTATTCGATGTAATGATAAAATTACCTTTAGAAGTTAGAAATAGACATCCAAGTGGAGCTTGAAGTTTTAATCGTTGTTTGGTTATAACTTTTTTTGATAAGTCATATTGATAAATAAACCTATCATCTAAATCTAACCAGTATGCACAATTTTCTTTAGCATGATAGATTGGGCTCTCCCCTAATTTGCATACTGTATTTAAAGAAGAAATCATTTTTGAATTATAATAGTTAAATTTGGATGGTTAATTAAAGAAGTCACAGGAAAGTTTTTATCGACTTTCTTTTTTAATAATTTTTGTAGTGATATTTCTTTCTTTTTTCCAGAAATCAATAATAAGATTTTTTTGGCTGATAAAATTTTCTTAATCCCGAGTGTCCTGCCATGAGTGATTGGAATAAAAATATTTCTTAAATCATTTTTAGTAATTTTGTGTAAAGGGATATCGAAAAATTCTAAATCCCAGTCACATCCGGGTTCATTAAATGCAATATGACCATTTTTTCCTAGACCCAAAATACACAAATCTATTTTTTTGAATTTCTTGATGATGGACTCAACTTTACTTTTCTCTTTTTCAATAGGTGTCTTGTTATTAATCCAATAAAAATTTCTATTCGGAAGATTTAATTTGTTTGAAATATTTCTTTTTAAATAGGATTGAAAACTAACTTTGCTATTTTGTGGGATACCCAAATATTCATCAAGATTTGTAAAAAAAAATCTATTTTTTTCTTTTGAATTTTTTAAAAGGTAATTGGTAAATTCTTGATAAAAACCAGTAGGTGTGTTGCCTGTGGGTAAAACAACGAGCTTTTGGCGAGAGCCCTTTGTAAGCTTTAAAGTCTCTTGGAATGCCGCAAAAGAAAACCCTTGATAATCCTGGGTTTGAATAACTTTAAAATTATTCTTGGAAATTTTCGTACTTTTGTTCAATTGTTGATTTAACTTGATCTACAAAAGCATCATCTAATTGAACATCGTGGCCAATCGAGTGCCAAAGACCTGACTGATTTAAAAAAGATTTTAAATTCAATAAAGATGTTCTGACATCATCCCAGGTAATTCCCATTGCCTCTGGTCGAATATCAACACCTGCTTTGACAATATAGTCTAACATTTCTGCTGCTTTTGAATTATGCATTAAAGAGCCTACATAAATACCTAAGCATACAGGCTGGCCATGTATAAACGGCTTTTTAGTATGGTACTCCAATGAATAAAAAACGAAGTGATCCATACCCTCGATTGGCCTTGGATTCCATCCGTTATTATGAAAAGCAGGACCGCCCCATCGATTACAATCCATTAGTCTTTTAATTCCTGCATCATTAACCTCTTTAATATCATCCATGCCTTCAAGTAGATAAGCTAGAACAGATTTAGCCTCATCGACCATTTCTTGATCATAAGACCATTTAGGTTCACATTTTTTTTGATCTGTAGAATATTTCCAATCTAAGTGAGCGGTGTGGTAACACATAATTTCACAAATACCACTTCGATTTACAATTTTAGGAGCTGATTGAATAATATCATAATCAACGTAGACAGCCTCTGGAGTCGTCCAACCTATGTATTTCACTTCGCTATTGACACGAACACCCGCTCTTTGTCCAAAGGCAGCATTGACAGACATAGATGTAGGAACATGAAAGAGTTTTGCATTTTTTTGCCATGCAAAGTATTTTGCAGCATCAAGGGCTCTGCCTCCGCCGATGCCCACCACAAAATGAAAAGGTTGAAAATTTTCTATCGCATTA
>VTPN01000031.1 GCA_008638215.1 Pelagibacteraceae bacterium | reverse complement strand
TAGAAAAAGTAACGAATTTACTTGCATAGTATCTCAAAATTAATCTAATTCTTAGATGCCTGTCTTTTCTAAAGAAAAAGCTATTGAATTAATTAAAGAAAAGTTAATTAAATCTAATTGTATGCCTGAAAATACGGATGGCATCATTCAGGGAATTTTGGATGCAGAATATAGCGGTATTAAAAGTCATGGATTTCATTATTTACCTATTTATTGCAATCACTTGAAAATAGGCAAGATCAACGGCCAAGCAAAACCTTCAGTAGATAGGATTTCTAGGGCAGCATTAAAAGTCAATGCAGACCATGGATTTGCGCACACCGCCATTGACTTGGGCTTGAGTAGTTTATTCGAAATGACTTCACAAGAGTCTGTTGCTGTTATGTCAATTTATAATTCTTATAATTGTGGGGTATTAGGATTTCATACAAAACGAATTGCTGAAAAAGGTTTTATAGGTTTGGGTTTTACCAATGCGCCGGCATCGATTGCTCCAATAGGAGGAATGAAAGCAGTTGTGGGAACTAACCCCTTTTCACTAGCGGTTCCCTTAGATGGACAAGCTCAAATCATAATTGATCAATCCGCAAGCGTCGTTGCAAAAAGCGAAATCTCGGTTCGAGCAAAAACAGGGGAGTCGATTCCTGAAGGCTGGGCTTTTGATAGCCAAGGCAAGGTTACAACTAATGCTCAAGAAGCCTTAAAAGGTACCATGGCACCCAGCGGAGGGTATAAAGGATTTGGCACAGGTTTGCTCGTAGAAATTTTTACCGCTTGTATTGCTGGTGGTAATTTAGGAACTCAAGCCTCTTCTTTTGCGGGCGAAGACGGTGGTCCGCCAAGCACAGGTCAATTCTTTATAGCGATTGATGCAGAAAAATTTAATTCTAATTATAAAGAGTCAATTCAGTCTTTAATAAGCTCCATTACAGAACAAGAGGGAGCGAGATTACCAGGCTCGAAACGTCAAGCAGCTTTTCAACAAAACCACAATCAAGATATTGAAATTGCCGATCAGCTACTTGAGCGAATAAATCAAATTTAGAATATTTTTTTTAACAGCATGCCAATCGACATGGCTATAAAAAACATAAAGACATTACCGTCAACTTGCGTGAGCGCAGCAATAGCGGGGCCTGGGCAAAATCCCACTAGCGCCCAACCAATACCAAACATTGCAGAACCTAGGACTAAAGGGCTATCAATATTTTTCTTTAGTTGTTGGCTGAATCCTTCTTCTTTGTTAAAGAGAGGAGCGGACATTTTCTTTCCTATAAACAAGAATGCAGGCATGCTAACAACAATAGCACCACCCATTACAAACATAAGGGACGGATCCCAGTTTCCAAAAACATTTAAAAATCCCATGACTTTTGCAGGATTGGTCATCCCGGCAATAACAAGCCCAATACCAAAAATAATACCGCTGGTTAAAGGAATAAAGATATTTTTCATCATTACAGCACCACCCATCCTAGGGATCTTGTAATCAAAACGGTAACCACACCAGCGCCCACAAACACACAAGTACCAACAATAGATCTTATCGATAGTCTTCCAATTCCACAGACGCCATGACCCGAGGTACATCCTGAACCCAATTGAGTTCCGTAACCCACAAGCAAACCTCCTAAGATAACAATTATGGGATTTGTGTTGGGCATTTCAAAACCCAAGTCTGTGTAGGAAAAAAAACTTAAAAGAACAGGTCCTATAATTAAACCCGTAATGAATAAAAATCTCCACAAAAATCCTGATTTATTAACAGAGATTACATTATAATAAATTCCACTTATCCCGGTGTAATTACCTCTCATTAAATAAAGAATGGCAACTGCCAGTCCGATAATTAATCCACCCAGAAGGGACTCGATGGGGGTAAAGTTAATTATGTTCATTACTACTCCTTTTATTATTTATTTTTCTGTTACCGCGTAGGGTGCAAAACTTGTATCAGGTTTTTTAGTACCTGTTTTAATATTTTTAGCTGGAATACCAATCATGACACCACCTTTGGGTACGTCTTTTGTAACTACTGCATTGGATCCAATCCTTGCACAGTCTTTTACTGTCACAGGACCTAGGATTTGGGCTCCCGATCCAACAATCACATCATTTTCTAAAGTAGGATGTCTTTTAATCCCCACTTGTTCCGAAGATTTAATAGCAGGCGATACCCCTCCTAAAGTAACTCCATGATATAAAGTGACATTATCACCGATTTCAGCAGTCTCGCCAATAACCACTCCCATCCCATGATCAATAAATAAATTTTTGCCAATCTTTGCTGCTGGGTGAATTTCAATCCCAGTTAAAAAACGAGATAATTGAGATATCATTCTTGCAGGGATTTTGAGATTGAGCTCCCAAATAAAATTAGCTATTCGATGAAAAAAGACTGCCTTGACTCCTGGATAAGTTAGTAAAACTAACAACAAGGAGGTAGCCGCAGGATCACGTGATTTTATAGATTCAAAATACTTTTTTAGCTTTTCAAACATGTCTTTATATATAAGAAGTGGGGACTATATCTTCTAGATCAAGATACTCAATAATAAATACTTTCAGAGTCTATAGGGAATTGATAGAGTTAAATCATATGTTTACTATTGAAAAACCAAAAGAAATTCACATTCAAAGTTGGAAAGAAATTATTAATCAGACCCCTCCATCCCATACTTTTCAGTTCGATAATATTAATTTTGACATGTTCTGGAGTAATATTTTCCAAGACAATTTTTTTGCTTTTGCTGCAAAAAATGAAGATAAATTTATGGGAATTATTGTAGGGCGAGTGAATGAGACCTATTTTCAAAAAATCATAGAAATTGATGTTCTTTTTGTACTTCCTGATTTTCGTAAAATAGGGGTAGCACGTTCCTTAATTAATAAAATCGAGTCTATTGCTAAAGAAAAGAAACTCGACATAGTTATAAAAGGTGTAGAAAAAAGTAATTTATTGGCTCAAAAATTATTTAAAGACTATGAAGAAATCACGCGGACTCGATTTATAAAAAAAGCCTAATTGATTTTTTAATAATTTTGTAATAAGTAGAATTAATGGCTGACTCAAGTAAAAACGGTGAAAATTACGAAAGTAAGAATAAGTGGGTGTGGGTAGTAATCCTGATAATTGCTATTAGTGCAATTTATACAATGTCTAAGATTTTTACTCAGGCACCTTGGCAGTATCTGTCGTAGATTTTAGCTGACGTTCAAACTCTCTTAATCGTTTATAGACACTAACAAGTTCTATGATGGTAGGCCATGATTTTAAAAGATATTGCATGGATCCTTCTACTCTTCCAAAGGCTCTAATAATTTGTTGCATCACACCTAAGGTGACCACTCCTGCTACAATGGCTGGAGCTAAAAATACATATGCACTTAAAACATTTGCCTGGAGATAGGCAATCCTACCTATATTAAAATAAAGATAACGGATATAGGAAGTAAAATGAATTTTTCGCACATCATTGAATAGTTCATCAATTCTTTTTGGGCGAATGGTTTCATCATCCTCTGCTATTACGAGGATTTTTCGGTAGGCTGCCTCTTGTTTTTGAAGATCATACTCAACCCCAACTAATCTTAAAATCATCCCCAATAAAATTAAAAAGAATGTGCCTCCAACGGACCATATGAGGGCACCTACTACAAGACCATATTCCCAATCGCCAAAAAAGAAAATTGGTATTCCGATACTGAGCCCTAAAAGAATAGGAAGAAATTCAACAATTACCATTAGTGATTCAATTAAACTGGTTCCAAGCCCTTCCATAATTCGACTAAATTTGATGGTATCCTCTTGAACACGCTGGGAGGCTCCTTCTATTTTTCGGGCATAATTATAGACACTGTGATACCACTCAACCATTGCTGTTCGCCATCGAAACAAAAAGTGTGCAGTAAAATAACTAACCAAGACTGCTATACCAACATAAACAGCCGCAAGAGTGATAAAGGACAATAACCCTCCCCAGTACTCTTCGATAGTAATTGAATTCGGTTCAGCTAAAGCCTTTTGGATCATGTCGTAAAAGGTTCCAAACCATTCATTAATTTTAACGTCGATTTGAACTTGTAACCAAAGACTTATTAATATGGTAGCACTACCACCCCAAGCCCATAAAAACCATTTTTTTAATTTGAAAAAACGAAACATGTTATGGGAATAAAGATATTCAATTAATTAAGATTTTTGAAGCTAAATAGTGCTTCAAAAATGTTAATTTAAGACTAGGTGTTTTCAATTATATTGAACTGATGAACTCAATTGGAGATATTGAAAAAGTCAAATTAAATGCAATTTGCCGTTTCTTTGGTCCTGAATCCACAGTCAGCGAAATAGCGGATATGATGGATCTCCAAGATATTGGAGCCGTTCCTATTGTTGATGAAAATAGTCAATTATTAGGTGTTGTCTCTGAAAGAGATATTGTCCGCAAATTAGTAAAAAACGGTCGAGACTCTGATCTTGTTACAGCTAAGGATATTATGACGAGCCAAGTAATTACTGTTACAAAAAAAACTAGTCAAATCGAGGCTTTAAGATTAATGAAATCGAATAATATTAGACATTTACCGATTGTAGATGGATCTAATAAATTACTTAACTTCATATCTTTTAGAGATATCTTCGACTCTTCTCAGAGCAATAAAAAAATTAATTTTGTTTTAATAGGCTTTGCAGTGATCTTGCTGCCCGCTATATTGATATTTAATTAATTATGTCAGTTGATACAAAAGGAATTATCCTTGCTGCAGGCAAGGGTACTAGATTAATGCCTGCAACATTGCCTGCCTCCAAACCTCTTCTACCTCTTTATGATAAACCTATGATTTATTATCCCTTAGAAACTTTAGTGCGCCTAGGGATTAGAGATATTCTTTTTATTGTTCAAGAAGATGATTTACCTATTTTTCAAAAAACTTTCGGATCAGGACAAGAAGCAGGTTTAAATTTTTCTTATAAGATACAAAAAATTCAAAGAGGAATTTCCGATGCTTATTTTATAGCAGAGGATTTTCTTGATGGCGCTTCTTCTGTGCTGGCTCTAAGTGATAATGTTTTTTTAGGAAAAAATTTTTTTAATTATGCCGAGGAAGCATTATCAAAGATGAAGCAAAAGGGGAGCAGTATCTTTGGATTAACTGTTCCAGACCCTGAAAAATACGGTGTTATTGAAATAGATCAAAATGATAATATAATTGGAATTGAAGAAAAACCTCTCCAACCCAAAAGCAATCTTATTACTCCTGGGATGTATTTTTTTGACTCAAGCGCTTGTGAACACGCAAAAACATTAAAACCATCTGCGAGAGGAGAATTAGAAATTACCGATTTAATAGGAATATATTTATCTCAAAACAAATTAGCCCTTCAAAGACTTGATGAAAATATTATTTGGCATGATACGGGTAATGCAGACGCTTTACTCACAGCAGCTCAAAAAGTAAAAAAATATGAAATAGAAAATAAAGTAAAAGTAGGTTCTTACGAAATTGCCTCTTATGAAAAAGGATTGATCAGTAGAGCGGCGCTGTTAAAAATTGCGGAAAAATTTATTCAGTCAGATTATGGTCAATATATTAAAAATATATATCTAAAAGACAAAAATTAGTTTTGAGAATTATAATATATTTTTCTATCCCCATTTGGCTGATTCATTATTTAAAAATGTAATAACTCGTTGTTTAAATTGGACTCTTTCATTTTCGTCCTCAATCATTTTATCTAAATCTGTCTCCAAGCTTGCTAAAATTCTATTTTTAGAATTCCATTTTGCTTTATCATCGTCATTAAATCTTTCCTGTATTTCTAATTCATAATTTCTTTTTTCTTGCTCAGGCAGAGTTTGAGGAGCTATCTCGTAAATAATCCTTATGGCTAATTCTTTATATCTTTCATCTTTAAATTGCTGAGATACTTCATATTTTTTAGAATTTGAAGCAGTATGAAAATCAATCATTAATTTTTTATCTTGTGGGGAGGGAAAACTCTCAAAAATTCTCTCTTCAATATGGAATGGTTCAGGCCAAGATTTTTGATTATCTAAATGAAGTTGGATTAACCGAGTGCAAAATTCTTCATTGTTTTTAATAAAGTTGGCTCTGAGGCGTAATTCATCGACACCAATTTCGGCAAACTTAGTGTCTTTAAAACAATAACTTTCGCTTAATAATGTCTTCGACTTAGAACCATCAAATACCTCACAAATTCTTTTTGCCCCATCGTTCATTTTTTTTAAAAGTTCTTTGTCGTCTAAATCTTGAAGTTTTTTAGGATCAAAGAAAAGATTATAGACCAAATAATGATGATTTTTCCCTGGGATGCCTCCAATTAAGGTTTGGGCTTTAATGGTGGGCCTTCTTCCCCAAAAAGTTGTATTAGTGAATACTAAATTAGAAAGCATAAATTTTTTGGGAGTTTCTCGTAAACGAAATTCATAGGCGGCATTCCAAATTTGAGGACAGCGAATACTTAAAATTTTATTTAACTCCAATGTGACAAGGCTATCAAAGACCGCATCATGAGGCCCGGCTTCATAGCTAATTGAAATATTATTGAGTTTGAATATTTGATCGAGTTTAAGAATAGGATACCCCTGATCGTCTTCATTAAATTTAATGTGCTCAGGGCTATAGACAGAGACTAATCTTAAAATATCAAATACATCCATCCTGGTATTATTATTTGTGACAGTCATATAAAGTTCAGGCATTAAATTTTGATATAAGGCTTGTCTTAAAAAAGGTTCGTCAAAGTTTATATTATTGAAACCAATAAAAATGGCAGATGGCGAAGACCATTGTTGAAATGTTTCGTAAAGTTGTGCACTTGCCTCATAATAATTTGGGTAGTTGTTTTTGAATAAACTAATCGGATCAACACCTGTGGTTATAAGTGCACCAGGTTCAAACCACTTTCCCTCACGAAGTTTGGAGTGAATTTCTAATTTATCTTTTACCTCGAAGTCTTGGTTGGTTAGAACGGCACCTACTTGCGTTATTTGATCATACTTATCGTTTCGACCGGTGGTTTCTAAGTCCCAAAAAATAAATTGATCACTCATAGGTTTAAAAAAAAATTCTAATAAGCAAACTACCTAAATGAAAATTAAACAAAAGGGAAATTATCGTAAAACTAGCCCCGGAGGAATATAAGTAAGGATAGGAATAAGGTTGGAGCTAGTTTTAAGATTGAGTGTTTATACCTATTTTTTTTAAAAAATCAAATTGCAGTTCAATGAAATCAGCTGTGCATAATAACCATAGCTAAAAGCATTATTTTTTAAGGATTTTTGAATAAATCTTTAATTTTTTCATAGTAAACGAGGGAGCATTTGGAACTACAAAAAAACAATTTTTTGGGAATATCGTAAAATTTGGGGTCAGCCCAATATAAAGGTTCAGTTATTTTTTTTTGACAAATTTCACATTGAATATGAGACATGAGTTCAGTTTAAAACTTTAATTCAACAACTCGACTTTCTTCAATGGGTTCGGGATCAAAGTAGGAAAGGGAGCTAAAAAGCCTGTTATTCAGTCCTAAAATTTCATCATAATATTGGGTCATAATTTTATTTGGACTCGCATGAGGCGCAATCTCTTTTAAATTTTCAATAATTGACTCAATATTGTCCGGATCAAATTTGGCCGCAACCCCAAGACTGGTAGAAGTTGATCGACTGATTCCCATATGACAATGCACCAATAAGGGTTTTGATGTATCCCAGTCATCAGTAAAGTCCAGTAAAGCCTGGGCATGATGTTTTTGAGGAAGAATAAAACCTTCTCTTGGTTCAGAAATATCATCAATTAGCATTTTTATGTGTCTGGTTTCATTCATGCCCTTGGGGGTCTCGGGAGAGAAGTTCTGATTGATAATGGTTAACATTTTATCGGGATTGTATTTATCAACGCAATGCTGAATATCAGCTAATCCACAGATGACGATTGTTTTTTTCATGGTATAAATTATTAATATACAGGTTAAAATTTTATTAAGAAAGATTATTTATTTTTATGACAACTCAACTTGAAAGCCTCAAAAAAATATCTTCAGTAGTTGCCGATACAGGTGATATTGATAGTATCCAAAAATTCAGTCCTGATGACTGCACAACAAACCCATCGTTAATCTATAAGGCCGTTCAATCAAAAAAATATGACAAGCTTGTTAATGAGGTCATTTCCAACTCCAAAAGTAGAAAATTTCATAAATCAACTGACCAAGTTGATTTTATCTCCGATCAACTTGCCATCGCCTTTGGTATTGAACTCTCTAAAATCGTACCAGGTTATGTATCAACAGAAGTTGATGCCAACTTATCATTTGACACCCATGCCACATATGAAAAAGCTAAACAGATCATTAACAGCTATGATCACGCAGGAATACCAAAGAATAGAATTTTAATTAAAGTGGCCGGGACCTGGGAAGGTATTCAGGCAGTAAAAAAATTGGAGTCAGAGGGGATTAGTTGTAATTGTACCTTAATATTCTCCTTAACGCAGGCTGTCGCTTGTGCTGAAGCTGGCGCCTTTTTAATTTCACCTTTTGTTGGAAGAATTTTAGATTGGTTCAAGTCAAATACTTCCAAAGAGTATGACTCTTCCAATGATCCTGGGGTAGAAAGTGTTGAAAAAATTTATAATTATTTCAAAAAATTTAATTTTAAAACTGTGGTAATGGCAGCATCTTTTCGAAATAAAGAAGAAATAATAAATTTGGCAGGCTGTGATAAACTAACTATTAGCCCAGCTCTTTTAGAAGAATTAAATCAAACTTCTGGGGAATTAGAGCCCAAATTATCCGCTCAGACCGCCTCAGTCTGCGAGTTAAAAAGGATTAATGTGAATGAAAGTTCATATAGGTGGCATTTAAATGAAAACCAAATGGCCTCCTTTAAATTAGCTGAGGGTATAAGACTTTTTAACAAGGATATGTTGAAACTGAAGGATCTGATCCTTGCCCAATTATAAATATTGCCAAAACCTATCCAAAATTATAAAAAATAGTAATGAAATTTAGAAACAATACCTCGGTCCTTGACCAGTACTCATCCAGTAATATTTCAAAAATAGCTTTCTTTTTATTAGGTATAATTCTTTTGTCTGTATCTAGTAAAGTATCTATTCCTTTTTATCCGGTTCCGATGACTTTTCAAACTTTTGTCGTGTACTTCATTGCCGCTTCTATGGGTATGGTTGGTTTCTATTCTACTCTTACTTATGTTGTTTTGGGTCTCATGGGTTTACCAGTATTTGCTGCAGGCGGGGGCATCGGTTATTTACTATCCCCAACTTTTGGTTTTTTATATGGAATGGTTTTGGCCTCACTAGCCATTGCTTATTTTTCTAAAAATTTATTTAGCAAAAAAATTACCAAAATTGCCCTGGTGCTCTTTGCCGGCGCGATTATCACTTTTATTTGTGGAATAGTTCACTTAGCAGGATTTATTGGATTAGAGAAAGCTGTCATGGCTGGACTAGTTCCTTTTATTTATAGTGAATTGCTCAAAATTGCTTTGGCTGTATTTTCCGTTTATTTGCTAATCAAAAAAAATTAATCCGGTATAAAATTTAACACTAAACCGTTATTGCAATAACGCAGACCCGTAGGTTCTGGACCGTCTTTAAACACGTGGCCGTGATGACCGCCGCATTTTGAACAATGATATTCTTTGCGGGGGATCACAAGTTTAAAATCTGTTTTAAATTCTAAGGCATTGGGCAAATAGTCAAAAAAAGAAGGCCAGCCGGTACCACTATCAAATTTCATCTCAGAACTAAAAAGGGCTTGTTCGCATCCTACACAATGATAATTTCCTTTTCTTTTTTCATCATTAAGGACGCTAGTTCCAGGTCTTTCCGTCCCTTCTTTTCTGAGGATATAATATTCTTCTTCACTCAGACGTGCTTGCCACTCTGCATCGGTTAATTGTAGTTTTTCTATAGACATTAAAGGTCTTGCTCCTGTTAATACACACCCTAGCGTTAGGGCAATAAATGATCGTCGATTTAATTTAACCATAACTTTTCTTTAATCTGACTATAACAATGAGAGTATAAAAAGGTAACATGAAATTAATCATTCTAATCTTTTTTTTATTTTCTCAATCCTTAGTTTATGGCGCAGGCTCAAGTAGTTCAATTGATGCAAATCAGGAGTACTTAAAAGCGGAGAATTTAATCAAATCAGAAAAATACGAAAACGCTATTAAAGCTTTAAATAATTTATTATCTGAAACACCGGATGGGTATACAAAAGCAGATCTTTATAATTACCTCGGTTATGCTACCCGAAAGCAAAAAAACCCTGATTTTGAATTGGCCGAAGAGCATTATTTAAAAGCTCTAGAATTAGACTCTGATCATATTGGTGCATTAGAATATTTAGGGGAACTTTACTATGAGACTAATAGAAAAGACAAAGCTGTTGAAATGTTAATGAGGCTTAAAGAAGTTGCCGGAGACGAGAGTGAAGAGTATTTGGAACTTTATGAAATCTTAAATAGTTGATTTTATTGAATAAAATAATCTAAAGACTACTTCTTTTTCGCTCTTCTCTTAGCTCGACGCTTTCTTGAACCAATTTTTCTGCGTCCGCGATGTTTTTTTGGATATCCCATAGCGAGGGACTATATTGATTTTACTTATAAAAATAAACATATTTTTTTTATTACTTTTCTATAATTTATGTCAATGAAATCATTCTTTTTGATTTTAGTTGCGGGTTTAATTCTTTCTGTAGGAAATGGTTTTCGCATGTCCTTAGGAATTTACGTTCCAGACTTACTAAGTTCTACCATATTTGGCGCATCGATGATTGGACTTACCTATGGAATTTTTAATTTACTTTGGGGGTGTATGTCACCTATTGCGGGAGCGTTCGCAGAACAAAAAGGATATGTAAAGACCTTAATGGTAGGATTTATTGGAATTTCTCTTAGTTTTTATGTTACTTCATCTGCTGTTGATCCTGTTCATTTTCTTTTGGGTCTAGGAGTTATAGGAGGTCTATCTGCTGGAATTATTTCTGTACCGGTTATCATTGGCGGAGTTTCAAAATATTTTGAGGATGACAAAACAAGAAGTACGGTAACAGGAATTTTAATGTCCCTGGCTGCGTCCGGAATGTTTATTTTTACACCTATTAATCAGTTTTTAGTTTCCACTTTCCAATGGAGCTTATCATTTCAAATAGTTTCTATTTCATTTTTATTATTTATTCCAATGTCTTTGATTTTTTTGATACCGAAACCAAAAAATCAAAATATAAAAAAATATACTCCAAGAAAAATTTCAGATGTGATCAAGCAAGCTTTTCAAGATAAAAGCTATCAATTCTTAATCTTAGGTTTTTTTGTATGTGGGCTTCATGTTGCCTTAATATCTAATTACCTTCCTGTCTTTGCTAAAATTCAGGGGCTAGAAGTTACAATTGCAGCTACAGGTCTTACCCTGGTAGGAATTTTCAATATGATCGGGACGCTAATCTCAGGGCGTGTTTCAGGAATTATTAAAAAAAAATATGTTTTGTCTTTTATTTATTTTACAAGAAGTATTGTAATTTTTTTACTTTTAGTTTTACCCACAACAAATTTTGTAATTATTGCCTTTAGCTGCGTTATTGGATTGCTTTGGCTTTCTACGGTTCCACCTACATCGGGCATTGTTGCCAATCGGTTTGGGACACGATATCTATCGACTTTATTTGGTATCGTGATGGTGTCTCATCAAAGTGGAGCATTTGTGGGTTCCTATGTGGGAGGACTCGTGATTGATCTTTACGGATCCTTGGACTTAGCTTGGATCATGGCCATTATCATTTCTTTATTTTCTGCAGTAATTCACTTTCCCATAATTGAAAAAGAAAAATCTGAAGAAGTTTTTGCTTAAATTTAAAATTAATCCTTTTTTTGTTTTGGTATTAGGAGCATTAGGAATAGCTTTTTCTCCAATTTTTGTCAGACTCTCTGATGTTGATCCTATTATGACAGCTTTTTATAGGATTTTTTTAAGCCTTCCTTTTTTTTTGCTGTTCTCTTCATCAGGCGTAATTGAAAAAATTAAATTTCCTGAAGTAAAAAATTATTATCTAGTCTTTTTTTTCTCAGGTTTGTTTTTCGCACTAGATTTGATTTGTTGGCACTGGTCGATAAAACTGACTACCGTTTCCAAGTCTACATTCTTATCTAATTTGGCCCCCGTGGTGGTAATATTATTTTCTTATTTCTTTTTAAAAGAAAAATTTACAAAGTTTTTTTTCTTAGCCGCCGGATTGTCTCTGGGTGGGATGACTCTTCTTTTAGGGGAAAGCTTCCAGTTTAATAAAGATCAATTTTTAGGGGATCTGCTTGGAGTTCTGACAGCTGTTTGGTATGGGAGTTATATTATTACCATTAGTCAGCTTCGAAAAAAATATAACACAACTTCCATCATGTTTATATCAGGTGTAGTCACCTCTTTAATTCTCATCATAGTTTCAGTATTTTTTGAACAGCAATTAACTCCCCAAACACTGACTTCCATCCTAGCTTTATTTTTATTAGCTTTTGTTTGTCAATTTTTAGGCCAAGCTTTAATAGCTTATGCATTAGCTTATTTACCAGCATCCACATCATCTCTTACCTTATTAATACAGCCAATAGCCGCAACTATCCTTGGTTATTTATTTTTTCAAGAAAAACTTAATTTAATTCAATTTTTAGGATGCATTCTTATTTTAATAGGCATTTATATTGCTCGAGCAAAAAATAAATAATCAACCGACAACTGTTGTGGGGGGGATAATTTACCAAAATAAAAAAATTTTAATTTGTCAAAGAAAGGAAGTTGGCGATCACCCTTTGAAATGGGAGTTCCCAGGTGGAAAGGTAAGAGATTTTGAAGAAAATCAAGAGGCTTTAAGAAGAGAATTAAAAGAAGAATTAAACATTGAAATAATTGAAATGAGTTTTTTTGATGAATATTTATATGAATACAAGGAGTTATCAAAAAAATTGAAACTAGTCTTTTATCATATTTTCCAATTTGAGGGGGAAATGCAAAATTTAGTTCATCACCAATTGAAATGGATTGATATTTCAAATTTGAGTGATTATGATTTCTTAGAAGGTGACCACAAAATAATTAATAAATTAATTCAAAATGACCCTCATATTTAAAGACTTACAACATGATGAGTATGAGCGAGTTTTGCTCTCTCAAGATGAGTCATTAGGATTTGAGTGTATTACAGCCATTCATAATACTAATAGAGGACCCTCTCTAGGAGGCTGTAGATATTTTTCTTATCAAACCTATGAAGATCAGCTAACGGATGTATTAAAGCTATCCAAGGCTATGACTTATAAAAATTCATTAGCAAATCTAGATTTTGGTGGAGGAAAAGCGACAGTGAACGCTAAAATTCCAAAAGATCAATTTTATGAATTATTTGCACAAGTTTTAAAAAATTTAGATGGTACTTATATCACGGCTGGAGATATAGGGATGGTCGATGAAGATCTTGTTGCATTAAAAAAACTTTCACCTTATGTCTGCAGTACAAAAGGATCAGACTCTGGTCTAAGTACCGCTTATGGTGTTTTTAACGCAATGATCGGCTATGAAGAATTTCAAAATCAACAAAGCACTTTAGAAAATAAGAAAATATTAATTAAGGGTTACGGAAAAGTGGGGTCACGACTAGCTCAATTTTGCAAACAGTCCGGAGCAAGAGTAGAGATAGTGGATTTTGAATCAAAGAAAGATTTGATTGAAAAAGATGGATTTGTTTTTTTAAAATCTTATCAAGATACAAATTTTGATCAAATTGATATCTTTTCTCCATGTGCAACTGGAGGAGATTTGAATCAAGAATTTTTAAATTTTTCGAAGAATAAAAAAGTAAATTGTGTTTTGGGAGCTGCAAATAATCAATTAGCTGAAAATGATATAGAACAAAAATTATTTGAAGAAGGTATCACTTATTGTCCTGATTACTGTGTTAATGCGGGTGGGGTTATTATTCTTGCACTTCGATCTAGTTTTAAAGAAGATATGGAATACGATGAGCCTGAAGCCAAAAAAAAATTAATAGGAATTAAAGATCAATTAAAAAATATTTTACTTTTATCTCAAAATAAAAATCAATTAAACACGATCTCATCCAATGAGCTTGCTGAGCAAGGATTTCAATAATTGAATTACTTCCAACTGTTTACAAGACCCGATCAAGTCGAGAGAATAAGTTTTTTGGGATACTGGATTTTATCTTTGGTCATTTGGTCATTTATGATGAATATCAGTCTTATTATAGTGATTATTTTTGGCATTCTTGGATACCATGTAGTTTGTAAACCGCTAGCTTTTCTTCTTCACCAATCGAAAAAAATAATCATCAATAAATTTTTTGATGGTTTTAATATTTTTGAGGCTTATTACGCAGGGATGGAACCTGGAAGAATTACGAGAATAGCCTTAAAACTTATATTTTTTTTTCTTACTCTGACCATCGCAAAAGTCTTTATGGAAGGTTATCTAGCTTTTATTAATTAAGCTTTATCGCCATAATCTTTAATATGTTCTGGAATTCGCTTGTTTGTTCCATACATAAAATGATTAGACATGTTTTCACGAAAACGCATTGCAGGAGGATTTTTTCCCATAACATCGGCTACTTCTCGAATAAGCATGGGATTGGCACCACAACAAACACCTAAATACTTAACATTCATATTATAACAATCCTGCATAAATTTTCTGATTTCATAGCGATTAGTAAAAAGAGGGTCTAAGGCTGTAGGAAAGGTTCTTCCATGAGGTGCAGAACATTTACAATTATCATAATCATCCAAATTAAAAAAAGTGGGTTGTTTTTCATTGGTGCGATAAGGAATAGGCAGAGCACCCACATGACATTTTACATGAGTTCGAATATCTTTGATATAAGGAAGCATGGTTTCAGGTCCTCGAAAACAGTTTAACCCTACCACATCAGCTCCTAGCTGTTCTAGTTCTTTACAAGTATCTAGGGGAGTCACACCATCTCTCATGATGTTTTCACCCATCGGTGCAATCGTTAAAACACAGGGAAGACCCGAACTTTTCATTACCTCTAAAGCACAATAGGCTTCTTCAGCAAAATAAAAAGTTTCACCTACCAACATATCAGCCCCTTCTTCAACGGCCCATCCAATCATTTCTTCAAACATTCCTCTGACTTCTTTTTGAGAATTTTTATCAGAAGGATTCCAAATATTCGTATTAGATATATTCCCAGCCATCAAGTTAGGTTCGCTTCCTTCTGGCACATCGTTTGCAACTTCTTTTGCTATTTTTAATGCAGCTCGGTTAAGGGGTTCTAATAGTTCTTCTTTGCCAATCACTCTCATCTTCTCTCGATGACCATTATAAGTAAATGCTTCGACTATATCCGAGCCAGCATGTTGAAAATCTTTATGTAAATTTTTAAGGGCTTCAGGATATTCCAGCGCAACTTCAGGTACAAATTCCCCAGCAGTTAAATAACCTCTTCTCTCCATTTCAAATAAAAAACCTTCGGCGCAAATAGCTCCCTCTTGGTTAAGTCTTTCAACTAATGATCGTTTAACTGTCATGAGAATCCTGTTCTTTATTAATAATTTAATTCTTTATAACAAACAATAATTCGAAAAACAATTGTTATCAGGCACAAAACAATAAAAATAGAAGATAGATAAACAAACAAATTTGGAAATAGCAAACATAAGATCATAAATGCTATCGTTTCACTGCCTTCGATTAATCCCACAGCATAATGAAAGCTTTTAGGAATATCATTATTTTGATTTTGATGAGACAGGGATGGGAGGATGGCCGCTTTTGCTAAAAAAGTAGTTCCTGTTCCAATATAACAAAATAATAAGACCATGGACAAAAAAGTATTATTTTGCTCAGCTATCCCAAAGGAAAGAACAAAACCTCCGTAAATCAAAAAGTCGAAGACAATATCAAGATATCCCCCCAAGGGAGTGGG
>VTPN01000030.1 GCA_008638215.1 Pelagibacteraceae bacterium | reverse complement strand
TAGCAAACCTTCTTATCGCTATTAGAGTCTTAGATAAAACATCTTACCTTCATTTATTTGATGTAAAATCTCAATTGCATAATGCTGTTTGGAGAGCTGTTTATAATTATTGCGAAATTGCTGGACCTACATATGCTATTAGAACTACTCAAATAACTATATGTGAATAAATTTGAATTTTAGATGAAAAAACTAGTCATATTTGAAACCATACTCATCATTTTTTTTGTATTAGCTTGGAATGTCAGTAAAGCTATCGAAGATTTAGAAATTAAATGTGAAAGCGTGAATGGTAATTATTATTATAAATCAGAGGGTGAATGGCTTTATGAGAAAAATAAAGTTACTCAAAAATATAAGCTTCTTCAAACTAAATCAGAAGTTCAATACGGTCTAACAGCTAATGATTTGCCAAGTTATATAAATACTATTTCCATTAACCACAAAGAATTAAAAGTTAAGAAATATATAGGCATTGGACCAAATGATTTTATAGATTTATATAATTGTGAATTTTTATCTAAAATAAATACTCAAGATATAAGCTAGTATTTATGAAGAAAGAAGCCCATGAATATTTATTTAATGAAGCTGTAAAATACTTAGGTAAATATCCTGCAACGCGAAAAAAAATCAAAGAATATCTTCAAAAAAAAATTAAAGATAAAAAGACTTATGCTCGGGCAATTTTTCCAGAAGGAAGTGACAAAGAGGAGATGATTGATGGCATAGTAGAGCGTTTAGATGAGCTAAAAATAATTAATGAAAATCACTTTATAGAAAGTATGTTTCATTACTATCAGCAGTCTTTATTTTCTATTCGAAAAATAAAAAATAAATTATTTCAAAAAGGCTTTGATGCAAAAGTTATAGATGAATTTATTAATCAAAAATTTCATGAGAACCCTGAATTAGAAGTTGAAATTCTTAAACAATATATTGTTAAAAAAAAAATTGCTGACTTAGAAGAGTCTGATCTCAAAAAAAAGCTATATCAACAAAGCTTTAGTGAGAATTCAATATTTAGAGTGATAAAAGATTAAACTACTTAGAAGCTGGAGCTTCGATAGTTTTTGCTGCTTCTTCCGCATTTACTGGTGCGGCTGTTTCAGCAACTTCTTCTTTTTTCGGCTTCTTAACTAAGATTTGTTTTCCACGATACATACCGGTGCTTAAATCGATATGATGAGGTCTTCTTAGTTCGCCCGATTTTTTATCTTCTGCAAACAATTGAGTTCCAGCTCTATGATGAGAGCGTCTCATGTTCCTTTTGGAAGGGGTGGTTTTCCTTTTTGGTACTGCCATAATGAAGCGATAACATAATAAAAATTTGTATAAATTACAATAATAATGTATAAATCTGCCCACTATGTCAGAAGAAAATATTGATTTAGGTCATAAACGAACCTGTCCTCATTGTAGTGTTAAATATTACGACTTTTATCAAGATGAATTAGAATGCCCAGAATGTGGCAAAACTATCGAGGCCGTCAATATTATGAAGCCTAAAAGAGGAAGAAAAGCTGGTGTTACTATTTCCACTGCGCCTACCAAGACTGTCAAAGAAAACGATGAACTAAAAGATCTAATCGATGAAACTGATGATAGTGCCCTTCCCTCAGATGAGGAAGATAGTGATGATCTTGCTGAGGATATCAGCCTTGATATCTCTAAAGACAAATCTGACGACGAAACAGTTTAAATTATCTTTTATTCAGTATTTCTAAAACTCTAGAAGAGGCCTCTTCAAACTTTATATCAGAGGATATTGCAAACTCTCTCGTGTAGCGCTCAAAAGCAACTTGGAACATTTGTCTTTCACTATAAGACTGTTCGGTTTGATCATCTTTTCTAAATAAGTCTCTCACCACTTCAGATACCTGCTTGATATCTCCTGAGTTAATTTTTTGGTCATATTCTTGTGCTCTTCTTGACCACATCGCTTTTTTAATTTTAGGTTTTTGTTTTAAAATAGCTAAAGTCCTCGTCATAGAAGGCTTGCTTGTAATATTTCTTAGTCCAATTAGCTTGGCTTTTGCAAAAGGAACTCTAATAGTAAGTTTATCTTGGAAAAACTGAATAACATATAGTTGCTCTTCTACTAAATCATATTGAAATTTTTCTATTGTTAAAATTCTTCCTACACCGTGAGTAGGATAAACAATGTTCTCTCCAGCTTTAAACTCTTGAGGAACAATAATTTTTTTAACTTTAGGAGGTTTAGGGGTTACAATTTTTTTTACTATTTTTTTAACAGTTTTTTTAACTGCTTTCTTTGTAGTTTTTTTTACAACTTTAACTACTTTTTTAGCGACTGATTTTTTCTTCGTCGGTGATTTTTTTGCTACTGTTTTCTTAGTAGCTTTGGTTTTTATTATTTTCTTTTTTGTTTTTGCTTTTTTCGTTGCAGGCATTATTCAGCTCCTTTTTCGCTAAAATATTTTTCAAATTTATTTTCAACACCCTCAAATTCTTTGGCATCAGCGGGTGATTCTTTTTTGGATTTGATATTAGGCCAAATTTGTGAGTATTTTTCATTCACATCTAGCCATTTTGTTCCTTCATCTAAATTATCTGGGATAATTGCTTCAATAGGGCATTCTGGTTCGCAGACACCGCAGTCAATACATTCATCAGGATTGATAACAAGCATATTTTCTCCCTCATAAAAACAATCAACAGGACACACTTCGACACAATCCATATATTTACACTTTATACATTTATCATTTACTAAATATGTCATAGGGAGTCTTTTACTCTATTTCTGATTATTATAAAGTCCTTATCTTCCAGTCCTAATAATGTAGATAATGTTCTCACAGTTGAGGTTTCTAATTGATCTTCAATCCCATCTACCATGAGTACCTGCCAACAAATTAGGATGATATCCATTCTTTGCTCATAAGATAAGGCTGTCTTCAGTCGCTGAGTAAATTGTGAGAGATCAGTGTTAAAGTGCTGTTTTTCAGCTAATTTTAGGAATTCTTGTTGATTGATATCTTTGGGAATTTGAAAATAATATTCCACTAACTCTGCCGATAAATCAATTTCTTCAGGGGAAATTTCATGGTCTGCAATAATTACTTCGTAGATAAGATTATATAGATCCTCCTGGAAAGTATCTTTGTCATTATTTTTAGGTTCGTGAAAAGATTGAAAAAATTTACTGATCATTAATATCTTTTAACTGATTGAAAGGATTATTAAATAAATTTTTTGGTGGCAGTTTTTTTTCTTTTTTATTCTTTTTCGAGTCTGATTTATTAACTTTATTATTAAAAGTGGGTTTTTTATTAATAATAATTTTTTTTGAGATTAAGAGGTCATTTTCTTCAATTGCTTGAACCAAATAGGATCGATCGTTTAAAATTTCAATCAGTTTATCTTTTTTAATGCCTAATAGATTAGACAAATCCATGGGGAGCGAAAAGGGCCCCCTATTTTCTCTTTTAAAAAGCTGTTTTTCAAATTCATTAAAAATATCTATTCGAATTAATAATTTATTTTGAAAGATAAAACCTAAAAACGTAATTAGATCTGAATTCAATGAAGATTGGGCATTCAATGTGGCATTGCCATCTTTGGGAATGTAGAAATCAATATTGTAATTTTTTTCATAAAAAATATTCCACAAATAAAATTTTAATTTCATTAATTCTGGTCTTATTAGCTCACTATTAAAAATAGTATTTTTTCCTAATCTAAAATTTAGTGAATGAATTTCTTTTCGCTTGGTCTCTTCAATCTGCTTGAACTCATCTAAAATATTGAGTTGATAAAAATTGTATTGATTTTCAATTAACTTAAATATGAAACTTCTCTCTTCTGAAGTTGAATTAAATTTTTCTAGCGCAGTGGATAAATCAATTTTTTGTATGTATGCATTCAAAAACCACGTCTCAATTTTTTTTAGTATTTGATTTCCTTGTTCTGGATTAACTAAACTATCATCATAGATGGCACTAATTTTAGGTTTTAAAACTTCATTTCCTTTGGAGAGAATTGCAATATTGGCATCTCCCCAAGCTATATATAAATTTATAAATTGAGCCTGATCATCAAATTCGGGTTTAAGAATTAAACTTTCGTCAGGTGCTGATAAAAAATTTTCTACATTAATAGTCATGTTTTGGGAAATTTGTTCTTTGATTATTTTTTTGTAATTATTATTTAAAATATCATTAAACTTTTCTTCAAAGAAGATTTTAAAACCAGTAATTACTCCTACTTTTTCGTCTTTAATCATAACATAGGTGCCGTTACTTACTGAAATATTTTTTTCACTAATATTGAGGTTTTGAACGACCTCGCTCTTATTTTTATCAACAAATTTTTGCATTAAGCTCTGATGAATTTCTTCTGAGAGCTTATCTTCAATGCTGATAACTATATCTACCCATGAATTATTAGGCATCCATTGTTTTTGATTAGTAATATAAAGCCATATCCTTGTTTCATTGAGTGTATAGATTAAATCATCAATGCTTCCCGTATAATCTTTGAGTCGATTAATATTTTTTTTAAGAAAAAATTCAGTTAACAACCAATTATTTTTTTTTAATTCAATAAAAATTTCTATCAAAAGCGATATGTGTTTTTCTTCAGAGATGTTTTGGTAATCAGGGATACGGCAAACATCCCATAATTGTTTAAGGGAATCGGGCGTGTCAATTAGAGAGGATATTTTTTTATTATTCAAAATTGAAAATAAAAATTTTTGGTCCTCTGCATCTTTTTTTAAAATTAACCTTTCATTGCTTGGCTGTTGTTTTAAAGATTGAATTAATTCATAAGCAGATTTGAAAGAGAGTAAATGATTTCGCCAGAAAATTTTTCTGACAGGTTCAAAACGATGCATCTTAATATTTTCAATAATTTCCATATTCGTAAACTTAGAGCCTAGGGTTGATCCAAAATATCCTGATTTTGTGTATCTTCCTGCTCGACCAGCAATTTGAGCGACTTCCATATCGCTTAATGGTCTGGTGTATTTTCCATCAAATTTCTCCAAACTTGAAAAATAGACCTGGTTAATATTCAAGTTGAGGCCCATTCCTATTGCGTCTGTTGCAACGATGTAATCTACCTCTCCATCTTCATAAAGCTTGACTTGCGAATTTCTAGTTTTTGGACTTAAGGCTCCAGCCACTAAGGCCACTCCTCCTTTGAGGCTTCGTATCTGTTCTGCTATTTCATAAAGGCCAATTAAATTAAATGCAATGATGGCAGATCGAGGTTTGAGATTTTGAATTTTTTTATGTCCAATAAAATTTAATTCTGAAAATCGATTTTTAAATTTTATTTCTGCATCAGGAATTAATTCTTTGATAATTTCTTCCATAGTAGTGGATCCTAAAAAAATTGTTTTTTGCTCTCCGCGTGCATAAAGGATTCGCTGAGTAAAGATATGGCCTCTTTCGTAATCTGATGCTAATTGAATTTCATCTACACAAACAAAATCAAAAAAACCCTCTGGCATTGACTCGACGGTACAAAAAAAATACTTAGCTTCTGTTGGAATAATTTTTTCTTCCCCGGTTATAAGTCCGATTTGATTAATTGGGTACAATTTGCAAGCTTTATCGTAGTTTTCACGCGCTAAAAGCCTTAATGGAAAACCAAATACACCGCTTTGATAGGAAAACATTTGCTCGAAAGCATAAAAAGTTTTTCCAGTGTTGGTAGGTCCTAAAATAATTTCAACTTGACTCATTATTACAAAAAAAGCTAAACAAATAAAATGTTGACTTAATGTAATACTTTTTTAATGTTTTTTTTAGTAAATGAATATTTTTAAATATTCGTTTTATACTTGCTAGTAAGTATGAAAAGTAAGGAGGCTATAATGGCTGTAAAAAAGAAAAAGGCTGCTAAGAAAAAAGCGGCACCTAAGAAGAAGGCTGTGAAGAGAAAAGCAGCTCCTAAAAAGAAAGCTGCACCTAAGAAGAAAGCAGCTCCAAAGAAAAAAGCCACTAAGAAAAAAGCTGTGAAGAGAAAAGCAGCTAAGAAAAAAGCTGCACCTAAGAAAAAAGCAGCTCCCAAGAAAAAAGCGGCACCTAAGAAGAAGGCTGTGAAGAGAAAAGCAGCTCCTAAAAAGAAAGCTGCTCCAAAAAAAGCTGCACCTAAGAAAAAAGCAGCTCCTAAAAAGAAAGCCGCTCCGAAAAAAGCTGCTAAAAGAAAAGCTGCTCGTAAGAGATAGTCTTTATAAGTTTTAAATATTTAAAACTAAAAAAGCGGGTTATAATCACCCGCTTTTTTTTATGATTGAAATCAATAATTTATCTTTTGCCCGAGGAAATTTTTTAATTTTTAAGGATGTCTCGTTCATCGTCAAATCCGGTGAAGTGATGATTTTAAGAGGACCAAATGGTAAGGGTAAAACAACCCTTCTTTCAAATATTACTCAATTACTTGATCCTTTATCAGGAGAAGTAAAATATCAGGGAATTAAGATTGATAGTTATATCGCTAGTCAGTGCTTTCTCTATCTTGGTGAAAATCATTTTGCTTACGATCAGTTATCTTTAAATCAAAATATCGATTATTGGCTATCTATACATAATGTCAAATTTAACAAAGCAATAAGAGATCAGAGCATTAAATTTTTATTTGGTGAGTTGGATTTAAATAAAAAATTTTATCAACTTTCTTTTGGACAAAAAAAGAAGTTACAACTTTTATTATTGATGCTAGTCAATAAACCTATTTGGATATTAGATGATCCTTTTAATGGTCTGGACAATGATACTATTGTCAAAATTACAACCTTGTTGTCAAAAAAAGCTGAAAATAACGGGTTAATTATAATTGCTAGTCATCAAAGTATAGCTATTCCCCATAGAACCTATGAGTTAATATGATTAAAAACTTTTTCAAACTTATAGCTAATGAATTTTCTTTAATGATTAAGGGAAGTATTTTTACTTTTGTTTTGTTTTGCTTATTGATGATTGCATCATCAATTTTTTCTTTAGCGCTAAGACATGTTACATTTGATATTGAGATACCCTTAGCCTTTTTATGGATAATGATATTCTTTATTTCATTAATCAAAGTTGAAAAAGTATATGCCTCTGATTTTTCTGAGGCCAAACTTCAACAATATATTCTCTCTCCTTTCGCACTCGAAATTATTATTTTTGTGAAAAATATTATGATCTATCTTAACTTATTGTTTTTATTTTTTATCTTTTCGCCAGTTATTTTGGTTATCTTAAATATTAAATTATCCTACCTTATCTCAATAAATTTCCTTCTCGCTCTTTCTCTCTTGAGTATTGTTTTTATTTCCTCAATGACCGCTTCTATTACAATTTCTAGAAATAATAAACTTTCCATTACAAGCGTACTGACGCTTCCGCTTTTTGTACCTATTCTTATATTTTCCATGGCTATCACTAATGTTATTGATTTTGATATTCATAAATTGTATTTGTTTTTCTTGGCTTATTTTTTATTAAATTTGGCTTTTTCTCCTTTACTCACTAGCTTTGCGCTGAAAAAACTATCTGTCTAATGTTTGCGATTACTCCTCATATGATGTCAAATTTTTTTGAAAAAATTTCTAAATTCATATTTTTGTTATCAATTATTTTGTTCGTCATAGCGGGTGTTCTTATTATCTTTTTAGAAAACGATTACTACCAAGGAATTTCCTTTAAAATTATGTTTATCCATGTGCCAGCCGCTTGGTTGTCTTTATTGATTTTCTTCTCAATGGGGATTAGCAGTATAATTGGTCTTGTGTTTAAATCGCCAACATCCTTTACTATTTCAAGATCGCTATCTCCTATCGGATTAATTATGAGTGTTGTGGTATTAATTACAGGTTCGATTTGGGGAAATTTGACTTGGGGCACCTATTGGGTTTGGGACGCAAGACTAACTTCGATGCTCATTTTATCTTTTATTTATCTGGGTCATTTGTTTTTGCTTTATTCATTTGAGCATTTCCAAAAAGCAGACTTTGCAGCCTCCATATTAGCTATTATTGGTATGGTGAATCTCCCAATTGTAAAGTTTTCAGTTGATTGGTGGACGACTTTACATCAAGGAAGTAGCGTTTTTAAAATCGGAGGCCCAAGTATGACCACAGACTATTTAATTACTCTAATGATTAGTTTTTTTGCTATTTTATTACTTTCTTTCTATTGGTTCACAAATCTTTTTTACATAATTATCGAAAATAGACGCATCGAGAGAGCAAAATTGCTAAATGACTAGCCTACAATTTGTAATTCTTTGTTATCTGTTTTTTGGAACTATCAGTGCTGTGACAACGATTATAATTATGCTGCTTAAGAAAAAAGTCTTTAATATGAGCAGTGCGAATAATTACATTAAATAGACAGATTAAAAAAAGATTTATTTTCCTTTTTATCATTTTTTTTTGTTTCTGTTTTTCAATCTTTTTAATTAGCTATACCTTAAAAGATCAAATTGCATATTTTGTGTCTCCCACAGAATTACAAAAAATGGATCTGGACTCTAATAGATATTTAAGGGTAGGTGGTCTGGTCAAACCTAAGACTTTAAAATTTTTAAATGATAAGTGGAACTTTGAGATAGAGGATGAAGACGGTGGATCCATCAAAGTAGAATTTTCTAAATCTCTGCCAGGTCTTGTGGAAGAAGATAAGGGTATTATCGTTGAGGGCTATATGGGTAAAAATTCTATTTTCTTAGCAGAAATAGTTTTAGCTAAACATGATGAAAACTATATGCCTCAAAGCGCCATTGATAAAATGAAGGATGAAGGAATTTGGAGAGGTGATTAATTGATACCCCTTCTCGGTAATTTAATTTTTTATCTTACTCTATTTTTTATTATTATTTTTTATCTCGGTTGGGGTAAAAAAATATTATTGCAAGATCAAATTTTACTTTATTTAATTTACCTGGGGGGTATCGTGCCCTTTTTGTTATTAGTCATGGGTTTTGCCATTTCTGATTTCAGCATACTCAATGTGATTCAAAATTCCTATATTGATGATCCATTATTTTATAAAATAACATCAGTTTGGGGAAGTCATGAAGGTTCCATTTTGTTATGGATATTTCTTATAAATTTTTTTGGAATTGTATTTTTAAGATCAAATAATAATTTACAAATCCATAAGCAAATTATTTTCATTTCATCTCTTTTTATCTTATATCTATTATTGAGCTCTAATCCTTTTGTATACGTTGAAAACTCTTCTGAGATAGACGGGCTAGGGCTTAACCCGATCTTACAACACGTCTTATTTGTGATACATCCTCCAACATTATTTTTGGGATATATAGGCCTGATTATTCCATTTGTACTAGCTAGTCACATTTTAGCCACTAAAGATTTTTCCAAAAAATTTTTTAAACAAATGCTTTTTTGGTCGAAAATTTCCTGGTTTTTTTTAACATTTGGAATTGTCTTAGGATCATACTGGGCTTATTCAGAGCTTGGTTGGGGTGGATGGTGGTTTTGGGATCCCGTAGAAAATATTTCATTAATCCCTTGGCTTTTAAATACGGCCCTCATTCATTCTCTTCAAGTATCGATAAAAAATGATCAGCTAAAACTTTGGTCTTTAAATTTAGCCCTGTATTCATTTATATCTGCTGTCTTTGGGACATTTTTAGTAAGATCAAACTTAATTGTCTCTGTTCATAGTTTTGCTACCGATCCATTAAGGGGTTTATTTTTAGTTGTCATAATTGGTTATCTGTTTTTAGTTACCATAAGATTAAATATCAAAAGTATTATTCATTTTAATCAAGATACTTTTTCCTTAGTGAGTAAAGAAAGCTTCTTGCTATTAAATAATATCTTTTTTATTGCAGCAGCATTGACAGTTTTTATAGGAACTGTTTATCCCCTATTCAGTGAGCTATTTTTTCAATCATCAGTATCGGTTGGTGCACCTTATTACAACTTTGCTTTTAATATGTTAATGGCTCCTATTATTTTACTTATGGCGTTCGCTCCTCAAATATCATGGAGCAAACATGAAAATAGAAATAATAAAATTTGGATCACAATTATAGCGGCCGGGTGTGTATCAATGTTAACCTTTTTTTATTTTTCTAATTTTTACTTTGCTATTGCTATTTTTATTGCTGCTCCCATAATTATTCAAAGTATAGTTGTAATATTTAAAAAATTTAATAAAGATCTTCGTTTTTATTCTCAATGGCTTGCTCATCTCAGTATTGCAATCTTTATTATTGCTGCGGTTTTTACAGAACAATTTGATCAAGAAGAAAACTTTATTTTTGAAAAAGAAGGAAAAAGTGAATTATTAATGAATAATGGGAACTCCCTTATTCTTAAAAATATTAAAGATACTTTATTTTCTAACTATCAGGAAATCTTAGTAGAGGTATCCATCATCAATCATCAACAAGAATATATTTTGACTCCCTCAAAAAACATATACCAACCCTCAGGTCAAATAACCAACGAGGTGAGCACTATCAATCAATGGTTAAACCAATATTATGCAACAATCTCCACTATAGAAAGTGACCGGGTTGCCATTAATTTAGTATATAAGCCGCTTATTAATTTGCTTTGGATAAGTTCAATTTTGCTAGTTTTTTCAATATTTCTATCAATAATTAAAAGAAGATGAAAAAAAGTTTAATTTTGCCTTTTGTTGGATTGGCTATTCTCGCTATCTGTACCTATTTCTTTATTAATAAAAGTGAGAAAGAAAATAAAAAAAATATTGCTCTACCTTCATTGCTTTTTGAGACCGAAGATTTTTATGACAAGAAAACTCTCAATCAAAAAGATTTAGGTAAATTTTACATTGTTAATTTTTTTGCTTCCTGGTGCAAACCTTGTTTGGCAGAGCATCCCTTGCTCATGGAACTTCAATCAAAAGGGATAAAAATAATTGGTATAAACTTTAGAGATGATGAAGAAAACTTTGTTCAATGGATTAATGAACATGGAAATCCTTTTTTTCACATTATTCGTGATGATGGTTCTATTGCATATGAAATGGGATTAATTGGAGTCCCGGAAACATTTTTTATAGAAGATTCAGAAATTCAAAAGAAGGTACAAGGACCTTTGTTTTATGAAGATATTGAAAAGTATTTATAATTTATTTTTCGTCATTTTTTTTTCATTATTTATAAATATTGCCCTAGCTAACGTAAATCAACTCAATGACTATTATAAAACCATAAGGTGCCTAGTTTGTGAAGGACAAAGCATTCAAGAATCAGATACTGAATTTGCAATAAACTTAAAAGAACAAATACAGAAAAAATATGATAGCGGCATGGACCTTAAAACAATTAATCAAGAGTTGATTAATATTTATGGAGAAGAGATTTCATTTAACCCATCTAATAATCATTTTATTTTATGGTTCTTGCCCTTGCTTATATTAGTAATAATTTTTTTTCTTGTAAGAAACAAATATAGAAAAAATTAATCTATCTAATTAAATTTAATCGAATTTTTAATGTACTTCTTTCGCTAGGGAGTAAGTGTTTGTTAAGTCTCTTGTTAACAAGACTAAAAAGCCCAATAATCAATAAAGTAAATAAGATAAAGTAAAGCCCGACTATTGGATAGGGCACAAAGGGATTATAAGTCTTATCCGCAAAATAGCTTGCATAATAAATGGCATCTCCTTTTTGTTGCCAAGCAGGAAATCCAGTAAAAAATACTAATGTCGTTGCATGAAATAGAAAGATTGCTTCATTCGTATAGGCAGGCCAAGCTAAACGAAGCATGGTTGGCCAAATTATTCTTCTAAATTTTTTTCTATCATTAAAACCAAAAGAGTCTGCGGCCTCAATATCTTTGCTTGGAACCGCCCGAAGGGCTCCATAAAATATCTCTGCGGTGTAGGCAGAAGTGTTGAAAAATAAAACAATTAAAGCTCCTAACCATGCTTTTGTTAACCATCTAGTTTCTACGGTGACTGTTATAAAACCCCAATCCATATCAAATCCTAATTTTGGAAGAATGACAAAAAGTTCGTAAGCAAAAAAGAACTGAATAAAAAGAGGGGAGCCTCTAAAAATAAAGATAAATACTCTTGATGGTTTGTTAAATAAGAGAAAATTGGAATTTTTTCCTAAAGCTAAAATTGTTGAAAACAGAAAACCAAATAGAAGGGCTAAAATAGCAAAATAAATATTCCAGATCATTCCTGATCCAATTAAAACCAATTGTTCACAGAGTGTAATATCAGATTTAGGCAACAGTCTTTCTCCATAGCCAATAGACCTAAGCCCATAGTCTAATATTGTTTGATAACACGACATGATTACAATGCTTTTCCTGCCATTGTGTCTTGACCCATTGAAAGCTTAGAAGAAAGTCGGTCAAGAAATAATTGAGATACATACGTCAATAATAAATAAAAAATCATTAAAATACCGAAATACCAGGCGCGCCAATCTGGATGAGAGTATTCATATACTCCTGTTTTCATTCCTCCTAGTTCTTTTGCCCAGTATACAATATCCTCAATTCCTAAAAGAAAGAGAAGGGGGGTAGCTTTAATTAAAATCATCCACAAATTTGATAGCCCGGGAAGAGCATAAATCCACATTTGAGGAACAAGAATTCTTTTAAAGATTTGTTTAGACGAAAAACCAAACGCCGCTCCTGTTTCCAATTGAGATTTTGGAACTGCGGCCATGGCCCCAGATAAAACGTTTCCCGTGAATGCTCCAAAGACAAAACCAAAAGCAAGTAATGCCAAAGAAAATCCATAAACATCATGAACCCATTCGCTAGCTGTGCTCAAAGGTAATTTGGCTGCTTTACAGACTACAAAGTCATTTCCTTGACGTATGGCTTCGGTCACTTCAGGACAAAGAATTTTATGGCGTAAAAATTCAAACGCTTGATCTAATGCAATTGGAATGAACAAAAAGAAAACAATATCAGGAATACCTCTTATCATTGCTAGATATCCTTTACCTATAATTTTGATGAAACTTTTAGAAGATCTGCTAGCAATAGCGCCTAAAAATCCAAATGCCATTGCGAGTGGAGCGGCCAATGCTAACAAAAACATAACCACCAAAAATGAAACATAAAAGGACATATGTTTGGGCGTGGTAACATAACAAGAAAGCCAAAAAAAACCCTCTAAGGAATCTGGATTAGCACAATATTCAAACATTTTAATTTAATTTATCATTCATTGGTTAATTGTGGAGTAAAGGAATGCAAAAAGCTATTAGACTCACCTGTCAGTATTTCCTCAATTCCAAATTTTCCTACTATTGGGGCATTAGTAATACCTGAGTGCATCACAGCAATATAGGCCCCTTTTATTATGTCTCCGGTCGAATTCTTTACTCTCCCAATTTTGGGACGACCATCGTTTGGCAAAGGGCGATTTCCAAGTGTGAAGTGATCGAGTCGAATGACGCCTTTATAATTTAGTCTTGAGGCCATATCCGAAACAAGTTTCTTCGCAGCTTCTTCTATTTTGCTATCTTTACTTGCATCATCGTCAAATCGACCCCCTATAATTAATCGTCCCTGATTGTCTTGTCGCGCATGAAAATCAATCCCTGTAATTGGATGTCTCAACAAAGGGGGTAGTTCATTAGTGTAAGCAAGTAAACCTAATGTACTCTTCATGCTAAAATTTATATTTATAGTCTTAAGTAGATCCGGGGTTCCTAAACCCGATGCCAAAATAACTTCATCGGCGTAATGAATTTGATCTTCAACCAGAACTCCTTTTACTTCATTTTCTTCCATTAACAGTTTATCTACTTTTTTTTGAATAATCTGAGCTTGGCTTAACTTAAGAAGTTTTTTAGTTATTTGGGTTGCCTCGACTGCCAAATCATTCTTTCCGTAACCAGCGTTATCTGGAACGTTTAATAAATTTGGTAGTGCATGCTCCAGATTTACTTTGTTTTTTATTTCTACAGAATGTCCCCAACTTTGATGTTGCTTAATTGTTTGATGTATTTCGGGATCATCAAGATCCCAGAAAAAAGCACCTTTGGAAGTAAAAGAAGGAGTTTGAATATTATTAAATAATTCTGCCCAATAGTTAAGACTAGCTAGTCTTAATGTTGCATATTCCTTGTCGTTGTGGGCATAACCATTTACCCAACCCCATGTGTTGGTTGTAGCTTGCTGGCTATCGCCTGGCAATGCATCGCTAAATAAAAAGATCTTGTTAATTTGATTGATTTTTGCGTGATATGCAAAAGAGGCCCCTACAATACCGCCACCTATGATAATAATATTATCTACCACAAAAATTTCCGATTATGGATAATTGAATATTTATTTTATGTAAATGAAAAGAAAAAATTAGAGTTTATGAAGACGGATTAACCGTCTTCATAAGATAAATTAAAATTAAAAAGTGTTGGCGTCTTGACCAAACCACTTTTTAATTAGAGTGTTTAATGATCCATCAGCTTTCATAGAGTCAATAGCAGCATTCATTTTTGCTTTTAACTCACCATCGGATTCACGAATACCCATACCAACACCGCCACCAAGTGATACCTCACCAACCGCAACAAATTCACCATTGGACTCACTAATCATTGGGATAAGATAATCACCATCAGCTAAAACAGCATCTACTTCGCCATTTTGTACTGCAGCAACTGTTTCTTCTGCGGTCGCAAATTCTACTAGGGTTGCGCTAGTTCCTGCAACATAACCTGCTTGAATTGTGGACGCTTGCGCAGCAATAACGCCACCATCTAAATCAACATCAGCTCCGCTTAATGCCATAAAGACTGATGGAGAAGGTGGGTAGTACTCTTGAGTAAAGTCAATGACTTCATCACGTTCATCGGTAATAGACATACCAGCAATAATAGTATCGTAGTTACCAGATAATAAGTTTGGAATAATAGAATCCCAATCATTTACTACCCAAACACAATCAAGATTTGCACGAGCACAAAGCAAATCCCCAACATCACGCTCAAAGCCATCAACTTCACCATTATCGTTGATAAAGTTGTAGGGAGGATAGGCGCCCTCGGTGCCCATTCTTACTGTCTCTGCATAGGTTGATCCAACCATAAAGGTGGCAAGCAATGCTGAAAGTATTATTTTTTTCATTTTTTTTCTCCTCTTGTGGAAAACTCAATTTAAGTTTTTCATTAAGATTAATTATGAGATGAATATAAACGAAAATATCGAGAAAGAATAAGATTTTTTGGATGAATTAGGAGTTCAAAAAAATTAAATAATTTCTTTAAATCTAAGAGTAAGTAAATTCAGCATTAATGATACTTCCCTCTTGGATATCAATATTGGAATATCGAACATTACCCTTGATTTTTGCTGAAGATTTGATGTAAACATCCTTACCTTGAATATCCCCATCGATCTCACCTTCAATAGTAATATGATCAGCTGTCACAGTTCCTTTAACATAAGATTTTCTGCCTAAGTTTACCGTTTTTGCCTTGATCGTCCCATTTATGCTACCATCAAAATTAATATAATCCTTCGCTTCAATAGAACCGTGAATCTGTATATCTTTAGCTAAAGTTGACTGATTAATTTCTTCATGTGCACCAAGCGAAAAATCAAACTTTTCTTCAAGTTTATTTTCTTCTTTTTCTTTATTTCCAAAGATTGACATTAAATATTTTCCTGATCTTTTTCATTAGAAGTATTTTCTTCTAATTTATTAAAAGATTGAACAACACCTTTGTGTTGAATTTTCCCTTGAACTCTTGCGCCATAGCTAACTTTAAGAGAGGTATATTCAATAGTTCCATTAATAACCGCAGATTGATGAATATTAAGCAAATCATCAGAAATTATAGTTCCCTCGACTTTTCCAGAAATATTTATATCCCCTCCTGTGATATCGCCAATAAAAACACCTGCTTCAGAGATATTTATAGACTCTGATTTAATTTTACCATTAAAACTTCCTGAAATATCTGAATTAAGGGCACCATCAATTTTGCCCTCCATTCGAACACCCGAGCCGATCACTAATGTTTTAGAGTCGTTGGAATTTAAATCGTTATTTACTGTTTCTGACATACTAAAAAACTATCATATTT
>VTPN01000029.1 GCA_008638215.1 Pelagibacteraceae bacterium | reverse complement strand
CAAGAAAACTCTCTTTCTTTTTCATTTAATTATGTCGTGTAAATTCCACCAGTAACATTAATTGCTTGTCCAGTCATAAATCTAGAGTTTTCGCTAGCTAAAAATGTAACAACATCAGCAACATCTTCTGGTTTTTCAAGTCTGCCCAACGGGGTCATATCTATATATTCTTGAATGACCTTATCTGGAGAAAGCCCTCTTAGTTTTGCTTCCCACTGGACTTCTCTATCCTGCATACTAGTTTTAACCAAACCTGGGCAAACAGCATTAACCCTGATCCCGTCTTTTGCTACTTCCCTTGCCAAGGCTTGTGTAAACCCTACAACTGCAAACTTACTTGCAGAATAGTGTGCGAGTAAAGGCGCTCCCACCTTTGCTGCCAAAGAGGCTGTATTTACAATTTTGCCTTTAGTCTTTGACATTTTAAAATATTTAATTGCAGCTTGGTTTGTTAAAAAAATTCCTTTGGCATTTACATTCATATTAAAATCCCATTCATCTTCAGTAAGATTTTCTACATAATTCATAGTAGACACTCCTGCATTAGAGGCTAAAACATCATATGATTTATTAGTCTCTAAAATTTTTTCAAAAACGTTCTCGATATTTTTTTTATCTGTGACATCAAGCTCATAAACTTGAGATCTTTCATTGCCGATAATTTCTTGGGTTTCTTTTGCAGCTTTAAGAGATAAATCGGTAATGCATACTGTTGCCTCTAACTTATAAAATGCATGCGCAATTGCCCTACCAATTCCTCCACCAGCGCCTGTAACAATAACGGTCTTTCCTATAAAATCTTTATCCATAGTTTTATTTTATGATGTTTTTGAGAAATTAAAAATAAACTATTTCAAATTATTTTTTATACAAATTTGTAATATCTCATTAGATGAGGAATATTAAATTCTTAAAATCCTATATTATTAGCTCACCGTTTCGTAGTGTATTGGATAGCACATATAACTTCGTATCAGTATAAATCTAATTGAGAAATAAAAGTAAGATTAAAGAGGATGAAAACAACTCACAAAAGGTGTTTTTTGTGCTGAATTTATTGGAGTTTTGTTATTTTGGCATTTATCTGATCGATAATTGCAGCGAGAATAAAAAGAGCATCCCGAAGGAGGATTGGCAGGATCGGGGAGTTCGGTGTGCTTTGTTTGTATATCCGCGAACTGTTTATTGAGTGTTGGCACACTACCCACTAGCAATTCTGTATAAGGATGATGAGGTGATTGGAAGATTTTCTGGGAGGAGTTGTGTTCGACAATATCCCCAAAATACATTACCGCAATCTCATCACTGATATTCTCCACCACCGCCAAATCATGACTAATTACAATAAAGGAGAGATGAAATTTTCGCTTTAGATCATTGAGAAGGTTGAGGACCTGAGATTGGATAGAGACATCAAGAGCCGAGACAGGTTCATCGAGGATTAAAATTTTAGCATCAGCTAGTAATGCACGCGCGATACCAATCCGTTGGGCTTGGCCTCCTGAGAATTCATGAGGATAGCGATCGAGAAACTCTTCTTTTAATCCTACCTCACTCATTATTGATAACATCTTCTCTTTGATCTGAGTGTGATCGTGTTGGTGGAGATATTTTAAAGGTGCTGCTAATGATTGGTAAATAGTTTTTCTAGGATTAAGACTACTTAAGGGATCTTGGAAGACATATTGAATAACCCGACCTAACTCTTGACGTTGGTACTGGTTGATATTTTTATCTTGAAGATTAATAGTCCCTGAGGTGGGTTCTAATAATCCTACGAGCATTCGAGCTAAGGTTGACTTTCCACATCCTGACTCTCCGACTATCCCGAGGGTTTGATTTTCCTTCAAGGTGAAGCTGATATCGTTGACTGCTCGAATATTTTTTTTGTTCTTTATAAAAAATCCATCAGTCGCACTATAAGTCTTCGAGAGGTTGATGGCTTCTAAAGCATTCATGCAACACCTCCCACAGGATAGAAACATTTATAAGAACGATTATCCTTAGAGCTAACGGGAACTGACTCCTTCAGGCATTGGTCTTGTTTGTACTTACATCGATTAGCAAAAGCACATCCTTCAGGTAGCTGGTTAAGTGATGGTGGGTTTCCAGGAATACTATAAAGAGCGTGCTCCTTGTTACCGAGTTGCGGGACACATTTGATGAGCTCACTGGTATAGGGGTGAGCGGCTTGTTGCATAATATTTTTAACAGGGCCCTCTTCGACAATGGAGCCTGCATACATAACAATCACACGGTCACAAAGTTGGGAAATAACGCCAAAATCATGGGAAATAAAGAGTATGGAGAGCTTTCGCTCTTTTCGAAGGCTGTTGAGAATATTGAGAATTTGAGCTTGCACGGTGACGTCTAAGGCAGTGGTGGGCTCATCAGCAATGATCAATTCAGGGTCATTAATTAAAGCCATGGCGATACAAACACGCTGGCGCATCCCTCCGGAGAGTTGATGAGGGTAGACATCCCAAAGATTATCAGGGTTGGGGATTTGAACTGACTTCAATAACTCCTTAGATTTCGAGATGGACTCAGAGGCAGAAAGTTCAGAGTCATGGGCTTGTAAGGCTTCGAGGAGTTGATCGCCAATGGTGTGCAGAGGATGAAGAGTTGTTAGTGGATCTTGGAAGATATAAGAGATTTTATTACCTCGAATAGATCGTAGCTCCTCATAAGGAAGGGCTAGAAGATTTTGGTTTTTGTAATTTACCGATCCTTTTTTAATCACTCCCGGTGGCGAGGCGACAAGACTGGTTATAGATAGTGCAGTAACGGACTTTCCTGATCCGCTTTCTCCAATTAAACCTAAACACTCCCCCTCTTGAATTTCAAATGAGACGTCATTGGATGATTGGTAGATATCTTGGTTGACATGAAACTGGGTGGATAGATTTTGAACTGATAATAATTTAGTGGAAGGTTGAGGTTGAGTGTCTCCTCCTTCGTAGATGGTTTGAGGAAGAGGTCGGATGAGACTTCCTTTTTTTAGTCGAGGATCAAGCGCATCTCTGACGCCATCTCCAAATAAATTAATGCCCATGACAATACAAAAGATCATGATGCCGGGAACAAATGATGTATGAGGATTGGTGATCAGCGCACTGCGAGCCTCACCCAGCATCGATCCGAGATCAGCTTGAGGAGGCTGCGAGCCTAATCCTAAAAAGGAAAGACCAGCGGTCTCTAAAATCATCCAACCGACAGTCGTGGACATGGCAATGACGATCATCGGAAGCAAGTTGGGAAATATTTCAACAATGAGAATTCTGAAATTACTCATCCCTGATAATCTCGCCGCCTCAATGAATTCTTTATTAGCCAAGGTGACGGTAACGCCTCGAATGTTTCGGGCAAAAAAAGGAATGTTCACAAGAGCCACCGCAATTAAAGCATTAAATAATCCTGGACCCAGCGCTGCTACTATCGCCAGTGCTAAGAGAATATAAGGAAAGGCCATTAACATATCGATAAATCGCATGATGATATTGTCTGTTTTTTGGCCATAAAACCCAGCAATAGCCCCTAAAATCGAGCCAAAAGTAGCTGCAATGAATGCTGCTGCAAATCCCACAGCCAAGCTCAGCTGGGTTCCCCATAAAAGTCGCGATAATAAATCTCGACCTAAGTGATCAGTACCTAAAATATGTCCTCCCTCAAAGGGGACCATGAAGCGATCCGCCGTATTGGTGATGTTGGGTTCCTTGAGGGGAAGAATAGGAGCAAGAATGGAAAGGGTGATGATAATTAAAAGCAGAATTCCTCCAAAAGCCGCGAGTCGGTTCTTAGCTACAATTTTAAGAAAGTCGATCATCGAATTCTGGGGTCCAGGACCCGCTGTAAAACATCAACAGCAATATTAAAAAAGACATAACAGATGGAAACAAAAACCACGCCTCCCTGCACTAAAATAATATCGCGCTTTAAAATCGCATCGACGAGCATTCGACCCACACCCGGCCACTGAAAGACAATCTCAATATAAACAGAACCGGATAACACAAAACCCGCTTGAAGACCGAGCACCGGTAAAATTGTGACGATCGCAACCCGCAACACATGAGAAATTAAAATTGATCGCTCCTTGACGCCTTTCGCACGAGCAGTGCGAACATAGTCTTGTCGAAGGATTTCTAAAACGGCGTTTCTTGAAATTCGAGCCACCACCCCTGTGGCGACAATCGCCAGGGCAATGGAAGGCATCACAAGGTGATTAATTAAATCAGGTAAATCTCCTCCACCCCAAATCGCATACATGCCGGAGACAGGAAACAGTTTGAGTCGAACCGCAAAGGTGAGGATCATCATCATCCCTAAAAAGAAGGAGGGGATAGAGATGCCGATTAAAACAATAAAAGTAATAAACTTATCTGTGAGTGTATATTGACGAGCCGCAGAAATCGTGCCGACTAAAATACCCAAAAAAGAACAAAGGATAAAAGCCGTCCCCGAGAGAATAAGCGTGGCGTTGAAGCGTTCCATCACTTCATCGATGACGGGACGGTTGAGGGAGAAAGATCGACCAAAATCTCCTTGGATGATATTACCCAGCCAAATCAAATATCGCTCTGGGAGACTTTTATCTAAACCTAAATCTTTGTTGATTTTCGCCACATTTTCAGGGGTGGCGTAAGATCCAAGGATCGCCGTTGCGGGGTCACCTGGAATTAAAGAGATAATTAAAAAGACAATAATTGTAATACCTAAGACAACAGGGATCGCCGACAGTAATCGGTTCATCAAGTATCTCATGGGTTAACGATAGAAAAGATTACCCCGAGCCGCCAAGGCGGCTCGCGGAATAAAAGATAATTAGTTCTTCTCGACGTCTTTTAGAAGTAAGAAGAATGAAGGCTGCAAGTTGAAGTTCTTGACGCTACTATTGGTGACGGCATTCTGTTTCCAGTTTGCAACGAACACCCAAGGCGCATCATCTTGAACGATGACTTGCATTTCCTGATAGAGACGAGCTCTTTCTGCTTGATCGGTAGAAGAACGAGCAGCATTGAGAAGTTCGTCTACAGCAGGGTTGGAATAGTAACCGGAGTTAAATCCACCCTCTTCAGGCCATGATTGTGTACGAAGCGCTAAGAACGGAAGAGTATCCGGATCATTAGTCATCCAAGCCATCTCCGCCATATCTGCTTTTCCTTCAAGACCTGGGTTTACTTCCCCAAGGAAAGAGTTCCACTCATAAGTCTCGATCTTCACATCAAAACCAACTGCCTCTAAGTCAGCTTGAATCGCTGTACCCATCGCAACAGGATCTAACATCCCTGAACCACCTTCCGTCACATAGAATGTGAGCTCGGCACCTTCAGCTCCTGCTTCAGCGATTAATGCTTTCGCTTTTTCAGGATCATAAGGATATGGCTCAAGATCATTATTGTAAGCCCATGCAAATGCAGGTGGAGTTGGTCCCGCTGCCACTGCAGCAGTTCCTTCTAAAACATCATTCACAATCGCTTCTTTATTAATCGCGTAGTTCGCCGCTTGACGGACTTTCTTGTCCGCAAAAGGTCCTTCTTTCGCGTTTAAAATCAAGAACCAAACGTGAGGTCCGGCTTGCTCAACAACAGTGAATTCAGAACCACTAAACTCGCTGAGTGATGTTGGCGGAACTTCCACCATCAAATCAATACCACCAGCAAGCATTTCGGCTACACGCGTGTTACCATCTGTGAGAGGTCGAAAGATCACCGCATCAACACCGGCTTGTCCATCCCAGTGGTCAGCATTACGCGTGACAACCACTCGCTCATTCGATTTCCACTCTTCAAATTGGAACGCACCCGTACCGGAAGGATTTCTTCCGAAATCTTTTCCGTGCTTCATCACCGCATCCGGAGACACAATCAAACCTGTTGGATACGCTAGGTTTGATAGAAATGGAGCATAAGGTTCATTTAAAGTGAATTTCACTGTCGATGCATCAATCACATCCACGGATGAAATTGCAGAAAAGAAGAATGAAAGAGGGAAAGGTCCCGTGTCGTGATATGGATGGTTTTCATCTAACATTCTATCAAAGTTAAATTTAACGTCTTCTGCATCAAAAGAACTACCATCATGGAAGGTTACTCCTGAGCGAAGATTGAAAGTATACACAGTTCCATCGTCACTGATTGTCCAACTTTCAGCGAGAGCTGGCTCTACTTCTAAAGTTCCATCTTTGTAGCGAACAAGGCCGTCATAGATATTCATTAAAATTCTGAAATCATTCACTGCCGTGACAGCAGCAGGATCCAGAGCTTTAGGTTCGGCAATTTGACCGACTACAAGAATGTCGTTTGCCTGAGCTGAAAATCCAAAAAAAACAAAAGCTATAAGAGCAGCAACTGATTTTTTCAGATTTTGAGCATATTTACGTAGATTACTCATTATTAATCTCCTCTATATAATTAAGACGTAATTTTAACATTTCTTCTAAAAACAGATCAAGCCCGTGACCTCAAAAAAAAAGCTTGATTTTTAAATGTTTTGTTAAAATAGTTGAGAATTGTTGATCTTCATTCTCTAATATGGTCTTAAAGGTCAAAATAATTATTATAATAATATGACATATTCAGTTTTAGCCCGCGATCCTCAAACAGGGACTATTGGAGGAGTGGCCACGACTGGTAGTTTTTGTGTGGGAGGCTGGGTACTCCGAGGAGATATCAAAATAGGAATGAGCGCGTCCCAAGGAGCCTCCGCCAGTACTCTTCTTGGAGAACAGATGCTCGCTCAGATGAATTTGGGAGAAAGTCCTGATGCTATTATCAAAACAATTCAAGAAAAAGATCAAGGTTTAGAATATCGTCAAATCTCCATGTTATCGATTGAAGGACAAACCGCCGTCTATTCTGGAAAAAGTAATGAGAGTATCATTGATGACTTTCATGAAGAAAATTTTGTGACTTCTGGGAATATGTTAGGAGGCGATCAAGTTATCTCTTCTATTAAAGAATACTTCCAAGGGGCTGATGCTAACCTTCCCTTAGCCGAAAGACTTTTAGAGTGTCTCAAACAAGGTGCTCAAGCCGGAGGTGATAAGCGAGGATTGTTATCAGCAGCAATGTTAATTTTACATCCAGATCAAGCCCCTTTAACGCTTCGTATTGATCACCATGAAGATCCCATTACTCAATTAGACCTTCTCTACCAAAAAGTCACCAGTGGTGATTACTATGAATGGACCAAGACGGTCCCTACGCGAAACAATCCTTACCGATACAAATGAATATTTTAAAAACACTCAACACTATTGCGCAATGCTCTCAACCCTCATCCGGAGTTACTCGACTTCCCTTTACCAAAGAGCACAAGCAAGCAAATAAAATCATTACCCAATGGATGAAGGAGGCGGGGATGCAAGTACATCTCGATGCAGCCGGGACCTTGATGGGAACTTATAAATCTTCGAATAAAAATGCGAAGACGCTAATCTTAGGATCACATCAAGACAGTGTGATTAATGCGGGACGCTTTGATGGAATAATGGGTGTATTATTGCCTATTTTAGCGGTTAAAAAGCTTCATCAAAAAAAAATCAAACTTCCCTTTCACATCGAGTGTGTGGCCTTCGCCGATGAGGAAGGCGTTCGTTTTCCCACAGCGCTCATGGGACCCCAAGTCTTAGCGGGGACTTTCCAAATGAAAGATATTAAAATGAAAGACTCCCAAGGGATATCCATTCAACAGGCCCTTAATAGCTTTGGAGGAAATCATCGAAAACTCACTCAATTAAAAAGATCAAAAAAATCGATCATTGGATTTGTGGAAACACATATTGAGCAAGGACCGGTTTTAGAAAAACATAAATTACCTGTGGGTGTCGTTACTGGTATTTCAGGGATCACCCGTTACACATGTACAATCAAAGGTAAGGCAAGTCATGCCGGGACTACGCCGATGAACCTTCGCCAAGACGCGCTTGCCGGAGCGGCAGAAATTATTCATGTGCTAGAGAAAAAAGCTCGTACAACAAAGAACATCATTATCACAGTGGGGAGTATTCAAAATACACCTAATGCTGTGAATGTCATTTCAGGGGAAGTGACAATCTCCGTTGAGTCTCGCAGCCTTGATAATAAGAAACGAGTAAGTATTCAAAAAGAAATAGCGAGTATCGTGAAAAAAATATGTCGTGCTCGTAACCTATTTTGTCAGTTCAAAAAAACCTATGATCAAAAAGCGGTTCTCTGTGATAAACACTTGACGGACGCTTTGTCCAAATCTGTAAAGGATTTGAATTATCCATTAAGGAAGATCCCTTCCGGGGCTACCCATGATGCATCTGCAATGTCTGATCTCTGTCCTATTGCGATGTTGTTCGTGCAAAGCAAAGATGGGCTTAGTCATAACCCGAAAGAGTTCTCAAAAGAAGCTGACATGCAAGTAGCTGTTCAGGTTTTAGAAAATTTGATTACCAACCTCAAAGTTTAGTGCTGTAAATTACCCACACTTTAATTAAATAGACTAAGTAAAAATATTGACTAATTCAATATTTTGAATAGCTTGAGGGGATGCAAACAGAAATCGAAAAACTGCTAAAATCAAAGGATTTAAGCCTTACTTCTGTTCGCCTCGCTGTTTTAGAGGTTCTTCATCATCATCCTCATTCTGATGCCGATACAATTTATCAGCACGTCAAAAAGGGGATCGCGACGACTTCCAAGCAGGCGATTTATAACAATCTCAGTGCCTTAGTGGAAAAAGGAATTCTACGAGAGATTAAACCGAAAGGAAGTTCTTCTCTCTACGAAACCCGCGTGGGTGATAATCACCACCACTTAATTTGCCGGGAGTGTCAAAGCGTGATGGACGTGGCTTGTAAAAGTCAGGCCCCCTGTCTTCATGTAGATGAACAACACGGATTTAAAATTGATGAGGCCGAAATAGTTTTTTGGGGAACCTGTCCTGACTGTTCCTCTCAACCTAATAACAATAAAGGAGTAAACGCATGAGCGAAGCTAGATGTCCTGTAGCACATGGGGCAAATTCAAATAAAGAAAAAGGAAATATCGATTGGTGGCCAAAAAATTTAAACCTCGATATTCTCCATCAACACGATCAAAAAACAAAACCCTTTAATGGTTCCTATAACTATCGTGAAGAAGTGAAAAAATTAGACTACAAAGCTCTCGAAGCGGATATGCACAAACTGATGAAAGAAAGTCAGGACTGGTGGCCCGCTGACTGGGGTAACTATGCAGGACTGATGGTTCGACTCGCGTGGCACAGTGCCGGTACCTATCGTACGGCTGATGGTCGTGGCGGTGGGGGCACCGGCGATCATCGTTTTGCTCCCCTGAACTCTTGGCCCGATAACACCAACTTAGATAAAGCGCGTCGACTTTTATGGCCGATTAAAAAAAAGTATGGCAATAAAATTAGCTGGGCTGATTTAATGATCCTAGCGGGTAACATCGGATACGAGTCGACTGGTTTTAAAACCTTTGGATTTTCCTATGGTCGTGAAGATGTCTGGCATCCCAACAAAGATATTTACTGGGGACCGGAAGCTGAAGCCTTAGCCTCCGATCGTCATGACGATAAAAATGATGCTTCTTCTCTTCAAGGACCGTTAGCAGCCAACCACATGGCCTTGATTTATGTGAACCCGGAAGGGTTTGAAGGTAACCCTGATCCTTTAAAAACCGCGCAACATATCAGAGAAACCTTTGCTCGGATGGCGATGAATGATGAGGAAACTGTGGCTTTAACCGCGGGTGGTCACACAATTGGTAAGGCGCACGGTAACGGCAATGGTGCAAACTTAGAAGCTGAGCCTGAGGGTGCGGACATCCATGAGCAAGGATTAGGTTGGATGAACAACACGACTCGGGGTGTCGGTCGGGATACCGTCACTTCAGGTATTGAAGGGGCTTGGACAACGGAGCCGATGAAATTCGATAACGGTTACTTTTACATGCTCTTTAATTATGAGTGGGAATTGAAAAAGAGCCCGGCGGGTTCATGGCAGTATGAGCCGATCAATATCAAAGAAGAAGATAAGCCGGTGGATGTGGAAGATCCGTCTATTCGCTACAATCCGATTATGACAGATGCTGATATGGCGATGATCAAAGATCCCATCTATCGTGAGATCTCAGAGAAGTTCTACAAAGATCATGAGTACTTCAAAGATGCCTTTGCCCGTGCGTGGTTTAAGTTAACGCATCGTGATATGGGGCCAAGTAATCGATACATTGGTCATGACTTACCGAAGGAAGATTTAATCTGGCAAGATCCAGTTCCTGCAGGCAACTCCAACTATGACGTCGATGCGCTCAAAGCAAAAATCAAAGCAAGTGGACTAAGTGTTCAAGAATTAGTTGCGACTGCGTGGGATAGTGCACGTACGTATCGTGGCTCGGATCTACGTGGGGGAGCAAACGGTGCTCGTCTTCGCCTTGCCCCTCAAAAGGATTGGGTTGGTAATGAGCCTAAGCGTTTATCCAAAGTGTTGGGTATCCTTGAACCTCTGGCAGCAGAAGCAGGAGCAAGCGTTGCGGATACTATTGTACTAGCGGGTAACGTAGGTTTAGAGATGGCCATTGAAGCGGCTGGATCTAAAGTCTCAGTTCCTTTCAGTCCCGGTCGTGGTGATGCCACTCAAGATATGACCGATGTGGAATCGTTTGCTCATCTCGAGCCAATCCATGACGGTTTTCGAAATTGGAAAAAAGAGAACTACACTGAAAGCGGCGAGGAACTCCTTCTGGATCGAGCTCAATTAATGGGGCTGACCGCGGTCGAGATGACTGTTCTGGTAGGTGGAATGAGAGCGATGGGCGCTAATCATGGAGGCAGCCAAAACGGCGTCTTTACTGGTAAAGTAGGTGCTTTAACCAATGACTTCTTTGTGAATTTGGTTGATATGGCCTATAAATGGAAGCCCTCGAATGGTCACTACGAGATCATTGATCGCGCCAGTGGAGAGGTGAAATGGAATGCAACTTCCGTGGACTTAGTATTTGGTTCCAACTCGATTTTACGCTCCTACGCTGAAGTCTATGCTCAAGACGATAATAAAGAGAAGTTTATTAAGGACTTTGTGGCCGCATGGACGAAAGTCATGAATGCCGATCGTTTTGACTTACAAACTAATTAAAAATTAATTCGAAACAGGTCTTATTATATAGAGAATAATAAGGCCTGTTTTTTTTGTCGCCTATGCGATTTTCTGATATCCCAATTTATACAAATATCATTATATTCTTCCTATGAATAAAATATTTGTTTTGTTTGCTTTTGTATTTGTGAGCACAAGTGCATGGGCGGTTGATCAAGTTAAACTCTCTTTGGATTGGGTGCCTCAAGGCGAACATGGAGGTTTCTTTCAAGCCCTTGCTAAAGGATATTATACAGAACAAGGAATCGAATTAGAAATTATTCCCGGGGGACCATCCGTGAATACCAAAGCGATGCTGATGGCCGATCAAGTAGAATTTAATATTGGCGGTAGTGCGGGTGCTTTGAATTATGCTCAACAGGATTTACCCTTTCGGGCCGTCGCTGCTTTTTTTCAAAAAACTCCTCAGGTACTGATGTCTCACCCTAATGTGGGCATTGATCATCCCTCTGACTTTAAAGGAAAAACGATTTTCCTTTCTAACTTCGGAAGACTTTCCTTCTGGGGATTTATAAAAAGTAAATACGATTTGTCTGATGATCAACTCGCGAGTTATAATTTCAACTCCCAGCCCTTCATCGACAATCCTCAATCAATCCAACAAGGATATTTATCCAGCGAACCCTTTGCGATTAAAAAAGCAGCGGGCTTTGAGCCGGTTGTTCACTTGTTAGCCGACCATGGCTTTAGCGCGTATGCCAACACGATTGAAGCATCCGATCAATTGATTACAGAAAATCCTGATCTCATTAAGCGATTTCTTAGTGCCTCTGTTCAAGGCTGGCAAGACTATCTCGACAACGACCCTCAACCTGCCTTTGATTTAATTCAACAACTCAACCCGGATATGCCCACGGATAAACTTGCCTATGCGCATAGTAAAATGATTGAGTATAATATCGTCACTGGTAACGGGGAGAAAATTGGATCGATGAGCGCGGATCGATGGAAGGAATTCTATGAAATGTCTGTAGAATTGGGCATTTACGAGAACGAATTCGACCACGAAAAAGCTTACACTTTAGAATTTTCTAACTAAAATAACTCCGCTATGAGTTTGCGGGTTTTAACAGACACAGATCGCCAATCCAAATTAGAAAAGGGGCAATCCCGCATCCTTGCTCAGCTAGATGGGATTTGTAAGAAATTTGCGGGGGCACAGCACAATGCCCTAGAAGATATAAAAATAGAAGTATTCCAAAAGGATTTTTTATCCATCGTCGGGCCCTCCGGTTGTGGAAAGACTTCTTTGCTGAAAATGATGTGTGGTCTCATTAAACCCACGGCAGGCACTATAAGCTGGCCCACATCTAATTTTCAAAACTCCCCTGAAAATCCCGCTAACCTCAGTTATGTGTTTCAAGAACCCAACTTACTTCCTTGGATGAATGTTTATGAAAATATCAAACTCCCATTAAAAATAGTCAAAGAGGATACCTATAGTGCGGATGAAAAAATTTATGAAATTATTCATCTGGTCGGACTGCAAGGGTTTGAAGGGTATTATCCGCGACAGCTTTCCGGGGGTATGAGCATGCGTGTCTCGATTGCGCGCGCTCTCGTTACTCAACCCAAAGTACTGCTGATGGATGAACCTTTTAGTGCTTTGGATGAAACTCGACGATTTGAGTTAAGCCAAGAAATTTTAAAAATTAAAAAAGAAAAAAATTTAACCGTAGTTTATGTTACCCACTCTATTTATGAGTCAGTGTACCTGAGTGATCGTATCTATGTGATGCAACCTAATCCAGGAAAAGTTTTTGAGGAATTTGATTTTTCAGGAATAGAGAAAAATGAGGATTATCGATTTGCTCCTGAATTTTTTGAACAAGCCAAAATTGTCTCAGACTCTCTGCAGCGAGCCCAACATGCCTAAGGCTTATTCTGTAATCGTCATTTTGAGTTTATTTATTCTATGGGAGATACTCTTTCATGCTTTAAACATGCGATGGTATTTGTTGCCTCCTCCATCCATGATCTTAGAATCCATTCAATCAAATTTCATATCACTGATGGGTTCTTTGGCAGTAACCCTGAAAGTAACACTCACCGCTCTTTTAGCATCTGTGATTATCAGTGTCTGTTTGGCCATCATTTTTTACTTCTCTAAATTCGTGGAACGCTCCATGATGCCGATTACAGTCATTCTCCAAGTCACCCCTATTATCGCCATTGCTCCACTTATCTCTATTTGGGTGGATAGCTCGCAGATGGCCACCCTCATTTGCGCGTTTTTAGTGGCTTTTTTCCCTTTATTAACCAATACGATTGCCGGCCTCAAAAGCACGGAGAAAAATCATCTGGATTTAATGAAACTCTATCGTGCTAATAAATATCAATTATTGCGATACGTGGTCTTGCCCAATGCTCTACCTTACTTCCTTTCAGGATTAAAAATAAGTACAGGTCTGGCGTTGATCGGTGCCATTGTGGGAGAATTTGTCATTGGGCCAATATCTGGCCATAGCGGTCTTGCTTACCGAATTATTGAGTCTGGGTATCAATTAGAAATTCCTAAAATGTTTGCCTCGGTCTTTTTAATCTCAATTACAGGTATTCTTTTGTATAACGCCGTTCGACTCTTGAGTTTTATGATCCTGAAGAATTGGCACTCCAGCTTCAGTGAAGCTGAATAATCTAGCCGTCGAAATTAATCTGATTGAGAATTTGAATAACCGTCGATCGATTTTCTGCAATCTTTGATAATTCTAAATCATCAAAGATAACCTCTCCTCCTAATTCTAGAATTTGAGAAGAGACTGGAATAGTGGGTAAAACTGGAAACTCATTATTATCATTCGCATACACCGATTGAGCCGCATCACTCAGCAGGAAGGTAATTAATTGTTCGGATATCTCTCGCGTTTCTTCTTTTAAAAGAGCAATGCCTGAGATATTCACATGGGCGCCCCGATTAGTTTGATTGGGAAAAATAATTTTTGCTTTTTCTAGCCATTTTTTTTGTTCTTCATTTTCCATCATTTGAAAATAGTAGTAGTGATTACCAATACTAATATCACACACCCCTGCATAAATGGCTTTGACTTGATCGCGATCATTTCCTTGCGGTTTGCGAGCAAGATTATTTTTAAGCGTGGTCAGATAATCCCTTAGCCACTCTTCTCCATGATGGGCCAATAAAGAAGCAAATAGAGAAATATTATAAGGGTGAAGGCCAGACCGCGTACACACTCTCCCTTTAAATTGATCATCAACTAAATCTTCATAGCTAAGATCTTGATTGGCGAATTGGTTAGAAACAAAAAAGACCCGCGCTCTTTGAGTCAACCCCACCCAATCGTCACTTTGAAGATAACTAGGCACTTGAAAGTCCTGATTTAACTGAATTGTAGCCCCCGCCTCGGCAATATCAATTAATCGAGAAATATCAGAGGATAAATAAACATCGGCCACGGGTCTATTTTTTTCTAAAATAATTTTTTGGACTAACCCCTGTTGCGAGTATATCCACTGAACCTCTATCCCTGTTTTTTCTTCAAACTCTTTAAGTAAAGGTTCAATTAAAAGCGGTTGGCGCTCGGAATAGATTTTAATGATCTGGGCATAGGAAAATATTGGTGCCAGCACCATACTTATAAACGCAGAAAGGAGTATGAGTTTAGTTTTCAATTTTTTGTTTATTTTAACAACTATACTTTTAAATGAAAATTCAATCCCTATCTAGAGACAATTTTGACAGGTACCAACAATTTCAAGATTGGTTTGAGAGATATGATTTTTAGAAAGTCCAAACTTTTTGGTTAATTCCTTGACTGGATCTTGAGTTTTTTCTTCAATCGTAGAGCATTTGTCACAAATAAAACCTACAAAGGCCTCGTGATCATTCTCATTAAAACAGGCCACATAACTATTGTTATAATTAATGCGGTGAACAAGATGTTTGGTAATTAATTTTTTTAACACTCGATACACCTGCATCGGTTTTAAAACTTGCCCATAGTGCTGGGAGTAGTTATCAATTAATTGATAAGCTGACATAGCCTTATGGCCCTTGATGAGAAGTTCAAAAATATTTTTCTCATGAGCGCCATCAATTTTAACCTGTCTTTTTTTAGTTCGAGAAATACATTTTTGATGATTCTTGTTTGACATTTTTCTAATTGTTATGTTATAACATAAAAATATTTATTTGAGGACCAAAAAATGGAGCACGCACACGAATTACCTGGTTTTTTACATTTCTTCGAGGAAATCGATATTATCCGAGGCTTTGTCTTCGGGTTAGTGCACACTCTGATCCCCTTGACTGGATTTTATACGGGATGGTCCATTAATCGTTTTTTAAAAGTTGTCTCCAATGGATATATTGCGGGCATCATTGGAGTGATTGTTGCCCACGTCATAGCTGACTTTATTGCAGCTAGTCTTGATCCTCATATGCAGTCTGCTGCTCTAGGTATCGTTTTAGGTGGTTTGATCCCGTTGATTCTTATACCTTTTCTCGATAAATACGTGACGAAAAGTAAGCATCATATCGTTGTTGGAGATCACGATGATATCAAGAAAGACCTAGAGGATCACCACCATTAAGCCCTAAAATATTAGTGTTTTTGTCTATTGACATAGAAAAAGACCTATATATATTGTGCACCTCATTATGTACGCAGTTCTAAAATCAGTAGGAAAGCAGTTTAAAGTATCACCGGGTGATATTTTAAAAATGGACAAAATTGAAGGAAATGTAGGTGATACTATTTCTTTTAAGGATGTTGTGGCTGTTGGAAATGGCGATAAATTTGAATTAGGCTCACCTGCCGTTCAAGGTGCAGAAGTTTCCGCGAAACTTCTTCATCAAACCAGAGATGACAAAATTCGTGTTTTCAGAAAAAATAGAAGAAAACATTTTCAAAGAACTAAGGGCCATCGTCAATATATTACGATCTTAAAAGTCATGACGATTAAATCT
>VTPN01000028.1 GCA_008638215.1 Pelagibacteraceae bacterium | reverse complement strand
AATATATTTCAAATAATTATCAAATATAAAATACAAAAGTATCAATATTAAAAATATTATTACTGAAATGAAAATTAATTTCTTATTCACATTTTTAATTTAGGTTTAATGCCCAAAATACCTAAACCTTCAGAAAGAACTAATTGATATTTTTTCAATAAAGATTGAGCTTCTTCCGATAAATTATTATCCTCATCTAAAAATCTTATTTGGGGATTTGATTTTGCTGAAGACCACAATGAATGAAACATCGAAGCCAAATTCTCTAGATAGTGCGAAATTAAATGAACTTCATTTCTTTTATAGGAATTAAAAACTACCAAATCCCACTCATGGATTTTTTTAATTAAATTTTTTAATTCCAGTGAAAGATCCATATTCTTATTTATGAGTTTATTGGCTCTTTCTAAAACTGACTGGGAGCGAGCAAATGAATATTGAATATAATAAATAGGATTTTCTTTATTTTCTTTTTTTATTAAATCAATATCTAAGTCCATATGGGTATCATTCTTTCGATAACACATAAAATATCGATAATTTTCAATACCAATTTCATTAACTAACTGATCTAATTCAAAAATAGTGCCTTCTCTTTTTGACATTTTTTGAATTTCATTGTTCCTTTTTAAATTGACGATTTGACAGAATACCACAGAAAAATTTATATCAGGATGCAAAGCGGATAAGGCAGAAGACAATCTTTTTAAGTAACCTAGGTGATCCGCACCCCAAATATTAATTAATCTTGAATATCCTCTCTTATGTTTGTCAACATGATATGCTATGTCATTCGCAAAATAGGTAGGCGTTCCATCATTTTTAGTTAGAGCACGATCTTCATCATCTCCAAAATGTGTAGATTTAAAAATAGTAATCTCATTATCTTTTTTGGTGCCTTGGAAATCTTTCGGATTATGGAGTTGACCGCGATAAACAAAACCTTTTTTTTCTAACTCTTTGATAATTTCTGGAAGGAGTTTTTTTTCAACAATTGAAGTTTCATAGGAGACTTGATCGAAAACAATACCCGAACCTTCTAATGTTTGAATCGAAAGGCTTACAAGATATTCTATTGCATAATTGACTATTTTTAATTCCTGTTCTTTGGATATTAGTTTGGATTTAAATATATCTTTGAAATTTTCAAAACATTTTTCTGCCAAATCTTGAATATAATCACCTTTGTAAAACTGCTTATAAGGCAAAGCTAAATTATGAATTGACGATATGTGATACAGGATTGAAGATAAAAATTCATTAATTTGATTACCAGTATTATTCACATAATACTCCCTAGTAACGTTATGACCGAAAAATTGATACAGATTAGAGAGAACATCCCCTACTATCGCACCTCTACCATGAGCTAAATGTAAAGGACCAGTAGGATTGGCAGACACAAATTCAATATTAACTGTGGATTGATCTTGAAAGCGCTTCTGTTCATAATTTAAAAGTTTAAGAAAAGACTGATCCTTTAAAAAGAAATTAATAAAACCCGGTCCTGCCACTTCGATCTTTTCAAAATCCTTAGATGAAAAATTCTTAATGACTAATTGCGCAAGATCTAAAGGTTTTTGTTTCAATAGTTTTGAGAGTTTTAAAGCTATGTTTGTTGTGAAATCACCCTTTTCATCAAAAAGCAAAGAAACCTCAATATCATCAATCAATAATTCAATACTGGAATCAATCTTTTGAATAGACTCTTGGAGTGAATATTTAAGTTGATCAAGCATAATGATTATAAAAATTTATGGCGTACTGGTCAGTCATACCACAAATATAGTCAACTATAATTTGTTTTTTACTCTCTTCATCCTGAATTTTAGACCTCCAATTCATAGGAAGAGGCGATTGGTCCTTTTCAAGAAATTTTATAATAAAAAGTAAGATTTGTTCTGCTTTAGTTCGACTTTGATATACAAATTCAGATGTATAAAAATACTCATATAAATATTCTTTTATTAAAATGATTTTATTTTGGGTTGTTGAAGTAAAAGAAATAAGAAAATTCTCTTGATTTATAATATCTTGATAGCTATGAAGATTATCATTTTGCAAATTAGCCTCTGTTTGAGCTATTAAATCTTTTACGAAAAAATTTATTATACTTCTCGTAAAATAATTACGAGCGACTTTTTTATCTAAGGATTGCATATATTCAAAATCAATAAAATTAAATAAGTCATTCAATTTAGATATTTTTTTTATATCTAAAATTTCAGATCTTATTCCATCATCAAAATCATGGGCAATATAAGCTATATCATCAGACAAAGATGCTATTTGAGCCTCTAGAGAGGGATTTTTATTCAAATCAAATGTAAAAAGATCCGACAAATCATATTGAAAATATGTGTCAATTATTTTTCCATTATGTTTGATCAATCCATCTAAAGTCTCCCAAGTCAGATTTAAACCTTCATAACTAATATACTTTTTTTCAAGCAGTGTGACTTGGCGATAGGATTGATAATTGTGATTGAAATTTTGATCAATTTCTTGACATATTATTTCTTCCCCCACATGACCAAATGGACTATGACCCAAATCATGACATAGAGCTATACATTCAGCTAAATCCTCATTTAAAGAAAAACGTCTACTCACCGACCGAGCTATTTGAGATACTTCTAGGGTATGTGTTAGTCGATTTCTATAATAATCACCTTTTTCAAACATAAATACTTGGGTTTTATCCTTCAATTTACGAAAAGCGGTGGAATGATAAATTCGGTCTCGATCTCTTTCATAGGGAAGACGATGATCGACATCAATGGGAAAAAGTCTCCCTTTTGAATTTTCATTTAAAGCTGATAAATTATGAAACATATGGGAAATATTAATATAACAGATAAGGCAATAAGTAAAATTCAAGAAGTTCTAGCTAGTCAAGGAATGAAATACTTTAGAATTAAAGTCAAAGGTGGTGGTTGTTCGGGTTTTCAGTATATTTTTAAAAGTGAGAACCAAATAAATACTGAAAAAGATATAGTTTTTAATTTTAATGATCTTCAAATCCTAGTAGATAAAAATTCAATTGAATATATTGATCAAGCTGAATTGGATTATAAAGATGAATTAATAGGATCTAGTTTTAGTATTTCCAATCCAAATGCTAAAAACGCTTGCGGATGTGGGAGTTCCTTTAGCATTTAAATTGAAATTTATTTCTTGGAATGTGAATTCTTTAAGGGCAAGAGAACCTTTAGTTCAAAAAATAATTGAAAAAGAAAGTCCTGATATCCTTTGCATTCAAGAATTAAAGATAGATGACAGCGAATACGTCAGTAATTTTTTTAATCAATACGATTACCAATCAATCTCCCAAACTCAAAAAAGTTATAATGGAGTAAGTATCTCTCTAAAAAAAAATATCAATTTTGATGAATTAAATTTATCCAATTTAAATGATGTACAAGCTAGAAATAATACAATTATTTTAAAAGAAAAAAATATTGCAATTTTAAATAACTATTTTCCTAATGGTAATCCGATGGACTCAGAAAAATTCGATTTTAAAATCAAATGGATGGCTGATCTTTATAACGAAATAAAAAAATTAAAAAGCAAATATGAAATCATCATTACAGGTGATTTTAATGTTATTCCTTTAGATGAAGACGCTTACGATATAAAAAAATATAAGAAAGATGCCCTCGCACAACCCGAGTCTAGAAAAGAATTTTATAAATACCTAAATCTAGATTTAATCGATATTTTTGAAAACCAACCCAAAAAACAAAGTTACACTTTTTTTGATTACAAGACTTATAAATTTGGAAAAGAAGAAGGCATTAGGATTGATTTCTTTTTAATCTCACCTTTTTTGAAAAGTAAAATTATGAATTTAAAAGTTCTAAAAGAGTATCGTGAAATGGAAAGACCCTCAGATCATTGTCCAATATTGATGCAATTAAATATCTGAATAAGTTCTTTTTTCTTTTTTAGCACCGGGATGAGTGACGGCGCCTAAATAAGCAGGACCTACAGTTTGGGCATACTTCCAGAGAGTTCCAGATTGAAAATGTGGCTCTTTTGGCTTCCACTTCGCTTTTCTTTGTTCTAAAATTTCAGGTGAAACATTTAATTCTAGGGTGTTTTTTTCAGCATCAATTTCAATTTCATCACCATCTTCAATTAGAGCAATAGGACCGCAGTCATGAGCCTCAGGACCAACATGACCAATACAAAAACCACGAGTACCTCCTGAAAAACGGCCATCGGTAATTAAGGCTACTTCTTCGCCCATTCCCTGTCCATAAATGGCGCTTGTTGTGGAAAGCATTTCACGCATTCCAGGTCCTCCTTTAGGACCTTCATAGCGAATGACCACTACATTCCCTGGTTTTATTTTTCCCTCAAGAACAGCTGACAGAGCCTCTTCTTCTCTATCAAAACAAATAGCATTACCTTTAAATTGAAGTTTTTTTAAACCTGCAATTTTAACAATGGCTCCGTCTGGAGCCAGTGAACCTTTTAAACCAACAACGCCTCCTGATTTACTTATTGGATTAGAAATCGGGTAAATGACGTCTTGATTTTTTGGTAGTTCAACATCTTTAACATTTTCCGCAAGAGTTTTCCCTGTCACAGTAATACATGAGCCATCAATTAATCCCCCATCAATGAGTGTTTTAATTAAAACAGGAACGCCCCCTACTTCATAAAGATCTTTAGCAACGTATTTTCCACCAGGAGCTAGGTTTCCTATGTAGGGAGTGGATTGAAAAATTTTAGTTACATCTTCTAAATTAAAATCAATGCCTGCCTCATGGGCAATCGCGGGTAAATGAAGACCAGCATTAGTAGAACCACCCGAAGCAGATACAACAATAGCGGCATTGATTAAAGATTGTTTAGTTACTATATCACGAGGTCTTAAATTTTTTTCAATTAAGTCCATAACAACACGACCACTTTCATAGGCGTATTGATCTCTACTTTCATAAGGCGCAGGTGTCATCGCAGAACCCGGAAGTGCAAGTCCAATGGTTTCAGATACACAAGCCATGGTATTGGCCGTGAACTGACCTCCACAAGAACCCGCAGAAGGACAAGCAACACACTCTAATTCATGAAGTTCTTCATCTGTCATGTTGCCACTTGAATGTTTTCCGACAGCTTCAAATACATCGACAATAGTCACGTCTTTTCCTTTGTGCACACCTGGCAGAATCGATCCCCCATACATAAATACGGAAGGAACATTGAGGCGAACCATAGCCATCATCATTCCAGGAAGAGATTTATCACATCCAGCTAAACCCACTAAAGCGTCATAACAATGCCCTCGAACAGCCAATTCCACAGAGTCTGCAATGATTTCGCGACTTGCAAGCGATGATTTCATTCCCTCATGGCCCATAGCAATGCCATCAGTAACAGTAATAGTAGTAAATTCTCTAGGTGTGCCGTTAGCATCTTTGACACCTTTTTTGGCAGCTTGGGCCTGTCTGGATAAAGAAATATTACATGGAGCTGCTTCATTCCAAGTCGTTGCAACACCCACAAAAGGTTGGCCGATATCTTTTTCAGTCATGCCCATCGCATAATAAAATGCACGATGAGGAGCGCTATTAGGACCTACAGAGACATGACGACTTGGTAAATTCTTTTTATCAACCATTTAGAGTTTCTAATATACTATCAATTTTTGATAATTCCAAACTAATAGCAATTTGCCTATTTTTATTCTGTTCAATTAAATCTTGAGGAGCGCGCTCTACAAAATTTGAATTATTTAAATTTTTATCAATACCAGTTTTTTCTTTTTTTAAGCCATCAGAACTTTCACTTAGTTTTTTGATTATCTTATCTTTATCAATTTGATCTGTTTCAATTTCATAATCAAATTTTTTAAAAGGTAAAGAAACGCTCTGAGTTAAAGGATTCAATGATAAATTTTTTCTAGTTAAAAATTCAAAGACTTCTTGATTTTCTATAAATAAATTTTGTAAAGTTTCATTTGAAGAATAAATTAAAACTTGATGCTCTTTTTTAATATCAAAGAGTTTTTCAATGGATCTATATTCCTCAATAAATTCAATAAAGTTATTGGCATTTTCAATAGACTGTTCATCGATGAGCATATCTTGATAATTCCATTGATTGGTCATGAGGATATTTTTGTTATTATAAGACCATAATTTCTCGGTAATGAATGGAATGATAGGGTGTAAGAGCTGGAGGAGAGAATTAAAAATTAAATGAAAAGTATAAGTAGTTTCTTCTCGGTAACGATCTGAGTCTAATAAATTTTTAGATAACTCAATATACCAATCACAAAAACTATGCCATGTGAAATGATAAAGTTGATTAGCAACTTCATGAAAATAATAATTTTGATAATTTAGTTGAACATCTTTATATAATTTTTGAAATTCATTGATGATCCATTGATTGAAAATATGTTTAGGCGTCAGTTGTTTGGGTTCTTTTTTTAAAGGATATACACTCTTAAATTCTGCATATTTATATGCATTGATGATTTTAGTGACAAAATTACGATAACCCGCAATTCTTTGCTCACTTAATCGAACATCTCGTCCAGGTGTATTGAGAGAAGTTAGGGTAAAACGAAGAGTATCCGCACCGTATTTATCTATGATCTCAAGAGGATCAATAACATTTCCTTTTGATTTCGACATTTTTTGTCCTTTTTCATCTCTGACAAGTGCATGAACATAGACAGTATGAAAAGGAGTTTGGGACATAAACTTATTTCCCATCATCATCATACGAGCAACCCAAAAGAATATGATATCAAATCCCGTCACCAAAACTGAATTAGGATAGAAATTTTCCAGCGCCTGTTCTTGATCAGGCCAACCTAAAGTTGAAAACGGCCATAACGCCGAGGAAAACCAGGTGTCTAATACATCTTGATCCTGTTTTAATATAATTTTATCAGCTTTGTAATAATCAATCGCTTGCTCTCTTGCTTCTTCTTCTGTTTCAGCGCAGAATTCTTTTCCATCAGGTCCATACCAGACAGGAATTTGATGACCCCACCAAATTTGACGAGAAATACACCAAGGTCTAATATTTTCCATCCATTGAAAATAAGTTTTCTCCCAATTCTGTGGAAAAAACTTTGTCTCCCCATCCTTCACAACTTGCATGGCTTGTTTGGCGAGTTCTTCGGCGTTACAAAACCACTGATGTGTTAAATAAGGTTCAACAATAGTATTCGAACGATCGCCGTAAGGAATAGTTGTTTTGTAATCTTCAATTTTTTCAATAAAACCATTTTCTTTGAGAGCTTTGACAATTTTTTTTCTAGCATCAAAGCGATCCATGCCTTGGTATTCTTTCGGGCAATTTTGATTTAGCGTACCATCATCATTTAAAATATTTAAAAGTTCCAAGTTATGACGTTTTCCTACTTCGAAATCATTAAAGTCATGAGCGGGAGTTATTTTAACTGCTCCGCTTCCCATCTCTGGATCAGAATATTCATCAAAAATTAATGGAATAGATCTATTCGTAAGGGGGATATTGAAGGTGAGATCTTTCATTGATTGATATCGTTCATCGTTCGGATTAACCGCAATGGCGGTATCACCAAATATCGTCTCTGGCCTCACAGTAGCCACTGTAATTGATCTGCCATTTGAGGCGGGATATGTAATATAATAAATTTGGGTGCTAACTTCTGTAGGCACTACCTCTAAATCCGAAATAGCAGTTTTAAATTTTGTATCCCAATTCACTAATGATTGGTCTTTGTAAATTAGTCCCTCTTTATATAAAGAAACAAAAACTTTTCTAACTGCCGCAGAGAGTCCTTCATCCATGGTAAATCGCTCTCGAGACCAATCACAAGAGCTACCAAGTCTTTTTAGTTGGTTAATAATGGTAGAGCCCGAGTATTCTTTCCATTCCCATACTTTTTTAATGAACTCATCGCGTGATAAATCTTTTCGAAAAATATTTTCCTTTTCTAAATTTCGCTCAACAACCATCTGGGTAGCAATACCTGCATGATCAGTTCCTGGTTGCCATAGAGTATTAAATCCATTCATGCGGTGGTAACGAACTAAAATATCTTGAATAGTATTATTAAGAGCGTGGCCCATATGAAGGGAGCCCGTTACATTTGGAGGCGGAATGCAAATTGAGAAATTTTTATCGAAGTTATAAGTCGGCTTAAAGCAACCTTGCTCTACCCAATTTTCATAAATTTCTCTTTCGTATTTTTTTTTATCTTGGAGGTCATCCATGAAATTTAAAAAACAAAAGGTTCTTTAGTGATGAATTTGTATAGATAGTGGGATAAAGCCTCTTCAACAAAAAAACGATTACAGTTGTCATTAACCTTCACATATTTAACAATTTTATGTTTAATTTCCGTATTATCTAAAACGCAAACTATGGTTGCGTTTTCGGATGCTTTTTTAATCATTTGAGAAGGCTCAACATCAAGAGAACCATTAATAACGATCTTATTATATTTGCTGAGATTGGGGTTTTTATTAGAAAAAAAACTTTCTATGGAGGTTTTCAGTAAATTAGCTTGAAATAAATTTTCATTTAAACTTTTTTTAAATATATCAATCATAACTTCAGAACTTTCAATGCAATCAATCGAATTTGTATATTGATTAATTATGGAGGTGATGGTCCCTATTCCAGATCCAATTTCGAGTACTTTGTCATCTTTTGTTAAATCAAGACACTGAACTAAATGACTTGAGGTTAATGGAGGCAAGATAAATCTTCCTTCATCTAACTCAATGATTTGGTCAGAGTAAGCGAGATGCTTAAGATCTTTTGGAAACAAGTTTTCTCGAGGGAAATCTTCAATTTTTTCAATTAAATCTAAATCTCTAATACGATTTGCTCTTAGTTGGTTTAACACCATATTAGATCTAGCTTGTTCAAAATTCATGATTAGATTTTGATTTATAACAAAAATATTAACTTTTCAAAGATCATTATCGCCTCAGATATTTCAATCCATCAAAGATAAATTAAGGTAAAAATGATATGAAGTACTTATTACTAATTTTATTAATAACACACCCTATTATTAAACTATCCGCTCACCAACCTGCTTTAAATGAAGAAAACACTAACTCGCCTAGCAATGCTTATTTAATTGAAAAACCAGAAATATCTAAAGCAATTTATGGAACGCTAGAAGGAGATGTCCATTATTACAATATTAAATCTGAAATAGATTTTAATTTCTATGTTGGCATTACCACACCCAAAATTGATGGCTGTGATACATTTGATAAATTTTCAATTGAAGTCATAAACATTACTAATGGGTTGGAAGAAACTTTACTAGAATTAGATGGTGAAAATTATCAATGGTGGGAGTGGTATGAACCCTATGGAAAAAAGTTTTATTGGATAGGTCCAGAATTTGGCGCTGAATTTAAAAGCACAAATATTTATAAAGCAGGTGAATATTTAATTAAAGTTTTTAATAATGACAATCAAGGTAAGTATGTTCTTGCAACTGGAGATATTGAAAAATTTGGACCCTTAGTGATTGCTCAACTTCCGTTAATCATGCCTAAAGTAAATAAATTTTGGAAAATAGAAAATTGTCCTAAATAATTTTCCACAAATTTTTTTTTAAAAAGTGTTTTTTTTTTATTTTTCTGATAACATTTAAATACCTATAAGGATAGGTATAAGGTCGGAGGTTACAAAGATGAAGCCACCAAAGTCGAAAAGTTAACATTGCGTAACTTTACTAAATAAACCTCTTTTTTTAATAAGAGGTCTGCTTGGCAGAGCCAAGACGTGTATGCAAAGAATGGACTTACCATTGTCCATAACTTTGGTAAGCCATTCTTTCTCTATTTTATTTTCTTTTTTATGTACTGATGAAAATTTTTAATGATGTACTCCTCAGGCATTAAAACACCTGACGATTTCCCTAAATTATATACTCCTCGTTGATTAACTTCAGAAATACTGGCATCTTGTTTCATTACTAGTATTCCAAAATCGACAACGTTGCTCATTTTATATTCGGGATCAGCTAACGTTGTCTTAGGAAATAACCACTCTGCAGTTAATTCTACTTCTTCAGAATTAATTGGAATAAGTCTGACTATTCGTATGTGATCTCCATATATTCCTAAAAACATTGAAGGCCAAGTGGAAACATATACCTGCCCTCTTGACTCTAAATCTTCTTGAACCTCCTTAATCAGATGACCTTGAGAACTGCCATCTGAAGACCAAGTTTGGGCGCCTTTCTTTAGGCCACCGTGATATTTAATATGGGTTTTAGTTTTTTTTAGAATTTCCCACTCTGGATGATCTTGAATATCCACGAGCCTTCTTTGATAAAGAGGAACCAAATCAGATAATTCTGGGTGAATGTTCGGACAATGTAAACACTCGCTATAATTCTCCCAATAAATTTTCCAATTACATTGGACTTTTTTTTTCCAAATATGTCCGACTGCATATTTCTCTATATCAATTTTTTCAATGGTTTTGTCATAGTATTGAAATATAGATTGAACAGTAAATTTCTTTTTCGATTTTAAATTAATAAAGACAAGACCCTTCCATATAAAAAAATTAACTTTTTGAAGGTTATAATTTTTTTTATCAAAATCTTTTAACTTCAGAGATGTTGTATTTAATAAGGAACCACTACTGGCATCATAGGACCATTGGTGATAGGGGCAGACAATAACAGAGGATTTCATTTTACCATCTTGTTCTTCAAATATTTGTGATCCCCGATGTAAGCAAGAATTATAAAATATTGAGATTTTTTCGGACTTATTCTTAATTAAAACAATATTTTTATTATTAATCTTTAGAGTTCTGTAATGATTTTTTTCAATTGAGTTAACATGACAAACATAAATCCACTCATCATTAAAAATTTTATCTAGTTCTTTTTGAAAAATTTTAGAGTCATAATACCAATGAAAAGGAAGAGATTTTTCTGGTTTCTTTAGTGAATATGACTTCATAAAATAAATAAAACTTACCTCATTTTTATCTAAATATGCTAGGATAATTTATGATTGTCTTTGTGTGCAAATTTTTACATTTGATTTCTTTATTTATTGCTGGTGGCGGGGGTATTGGAAATGCTGTTATTCAATCCATTTACAAAAAAGAAGGAAAAATACCCGAGCCCCATTTAGCTAAAAGTTTTCGCATTTTGGCTTTTATCTCATTAATCGCTGTGATTACGATGTGGGTAACAGGGGTTGTGCTGGCAATTTTAATTTATGGTGGATTTGACCTGGGATGGTATTTCCATATAAAACTTATTGGAGCAACTCTTATTTTACTGAGTGTTTTGTATGTTAATCTTCATTTAAAAAAATGTTCTCAAAATCAAATTCCACCTAATCAACAACTAATGAAATATTCGGCTTCAATAGCGCGATTAGGTTTAATATTAGCCATTGCCGGTGCCATTTGGACGTTTGTGTAATATTTAATTTTTTTAAAATTATGCTAGTTTGAATTCATGCAAGTTAACCTTGATAAATGGCATCACTGCAATGTTGACAAAGAAGAATTTGTAAAATTACTGCAAAAATCTGATTACCAAGGATTTAAACATATGTTTATTTTTTTTGGCTCTTTAGCTTTTTTTGGATATTTGGCATATGCTACTTGGGGGACTTGGTGGACTGTATTATTCTTTTTCATTTATGGGAATATATGGAATTGTGCTGATCCCATCTGGCACGAAACAGGACATAAAACTGCTTTTAAATCCAATTTTTGGAATAACTTTTTTTACCATATAGGAAGTTATATGAATGGTTTTGAACCTGTACGTTGGAGATGGTCTCATTTTCGTCATCACGGCTATACTTACTTCGATGATCCTCTTGATTTTGAGATAGCTATTCGAAAACCCGCCGATGTATTCTATTTTTTTAGTTTATTTATTCCCTTTTACGATTTTATCAATTTTAAAAAAACTACTCAATATGAAACCATCCTTCATGCATTAGGTGTTAAAACCGAAGTAATGAAGCAAGTTATTCCAGAAAAAGAACATCAAAAATGTATGAATTCTTCAAGACTGCATGTTGGAATTTGGTTATTAGTGATACTTACTTCCATCGTCTTTCAATCCTGGCTTCCTGTTCTCTATTTTGTTTTACCTAACTACTATGGGATTACCTTAAAAAGACTTTTTGGTCTCACTCAGCACACAGGGCTAAAAGATAATATTAAGGATCATCGTTATAGCACTCGAACGATGCATTTAAATCCGATTTTTAGTTTTTTATATTGGCAAATGGAATATCACATTGAACATCACATGTTCCCCACTGTCCCCTCGCATAATTTACCGAAGTTACATGAGTTAATAAAAGATCAAATGCCTCCTGCTAAAAAAGGTTTATGGGGTGCTTATTCTGAAATAATTCCCACTATTCTTAAACAAGCTAAGGATCCCAGCTACGAACTCAAAGTGGCTGTTCCTCAATAGATATTTTGTCAAAAAAAATAACCGTTTACGATTTATGGAGCCAAAAAGGCAAAAGAAAATGGGCGCAAACTCATATCGACACCGACAAAGAAGCAGAAGCAGCGTTTAAAGCTGGTATAGAAATTATCTCCTGTGAACCCGATCACTATTTTCCCAAAGTAAGGCAAGTCGCTTCAGGTGCATTTTTATCCGTTGGATTAAAACACGGAACGGTCTGCTCCCAACAAGAGGCAATCAAAAAAGGATTTGAAATTTTAGAAATGGGGGGTGATGCCGTTTATTGCTCTCATTCCATTGATTGGATTGAAGCTATGGCTAAAGAAGGTATTCCTATCACCGCCCATGTGGGGTTAGTTCCCAATCGAGCGACTTGGACTAATTATCGTGCAGTAGGTAAAACAGCTGATGAGGCTTTACAAGTTTATCAAAATGTTAAAGATTTAGAAAATGCAGGAGCAGCTTGCGTTGAAGTTGAAGTAGTACCTGTGGAGTTAGCAGATTTCATTACTAAAAATACAAAAATGATTACTATGGGAATGGGATGCGGTGATGTATGTGATACCCAGTATTTATTTTGTAATGATATTTTAGGAACCAATACTGGTCACTACCCGAGACATGCTAAAAAATATGTCGATCTCAGAATAGAAGAAGAAAAAATTCAGGCCTTACGTGAAAAGGGATTTAAAATGTTTGTCGAAGATATGAATAATGGCGGCTATCCTGAAAATAAACATCAAATTAAAATGGACTCAGTAGAGTTTGAAAAATTTCAAAATAAAATCAAATAGCGTTTAAATATAAATCGATATCTAATTCCGAAACTGTGCTCGCTACTTTTTGATATTCCATCTCTTTAATAGCTATAAAAGCTTTATGAAGATCTGGACCAAGAGTTTCTTTTAAAAATTTAGATTTTTTGGCAGAAAGGATAGCTGAGCTCCAGTCATGGGGCATATGGAGCCTAGAATTTGATTTTTGTTTATATGCATTTCCTTTAGTCTGTGAAGGTGCTTTGATTTTGTTTTTCATACCATATCTCATTGCAGATAGTACAGTTAAGGCCACTAAATAAGGATTAGCATCAACCCCAGAAACACGATGTTCTATTCTTCTATTCTTAAGGTTGCTCGAGGGAATTCGAAAAGCAACAGATCGATTATCTAAACCCCAATTGGGCGTCACCGGCGCATAAGATCCTAAAACTAAACGTCTCCAACTATTAGCATTAGGTGCAAAGACAAGCATACTCTCCCCCATGGTTTTAGCTAAACCACCAAGGGCATAATCAAGATTGGGGTTAATAGTATTAGTTTTCTTCTCGGCAAAAATGTTTTCCCCTTTTTTATCATACATCGAAACATGAAAATGCATTCCAGAACCCGATACGTTCTCCATAGGTTTGGCCATGAAACATGCTGTTACGCCGTGGGCTCGAGCTTGAGCTCGAATTATTCTTTTCAAACGAACAATATCATCGGCAGCTTTTAGTAAATTTTTTTGATGTTTTAGTGTTAATTCATATTGACCGGGTGCATATTCAGAAATAACGGTTTCTGCTTCAATATCCGCAATCGCAGTTGCTTCATAGATATCATTTAACAAGGGAAGTATGCCATGAAGATTATCTACGGAATAAACATCTGTTTTTCTATGAGATCTTTTTTTTCCAATTATAGATTTTGCTGGTTGAAGCTTGCCGTATTGATCTAAATCATTGGATACAAGAAAAAATTCTAATTCGAAGGCGCCACATAAATTAATTCCTTCTTTTTCACATTGTTTGACTGCAGTCTCTAAAACATTTCGAGGATCAATACTGAGTTTATTTCCTTCAATATCCGACATGGTCATAAAAAGTTCACCTCTTGGAGGTTTGCTATTATAAATTGGTTTTAAAGAAGAAGTTATGGGCCAAGCTTTGATGTCACCATCACCTTGTTGTAAAATTAATCCAGTTTCAGGTACATCTTCTCCTGTAATATCCATCCCAAGTAAAGACAAAGGAAACTGTCGACCGGATTCATAAAGTTTCAGAAGTTCATGTCTTCTAATAATCTTTCCTCTGCCGACACCATTGACATCATGGAGAACGATATCAACAGATTTGATTAAAGGATATTTATCAAGAAATTTTTTAGCTTCAGTTATATATTTCTTAGAGTCATTTTTTTTCATGATGTATTAATAAATAATATTAACTAATATCTAATTATATTTTTATTGGAAGGCTAAAATGATATTTGGATTAAATTTCGACCATTTAGGTGGTGCAAATGTTCAGGATAATTTCAATTCTATAAATACATCAGATAAAGAAAAAACTGTATGGTTACATTTTGATGCGGACTCAAATGAAACACGACAGTTTATTGATCAAAAGCTATCCCATTTGGATCCTCATATTAAAAGAGCAGTATTAGCTGAACAAACTAGACCAAGATTTGTTCCTTTTGAAAATGGTTTTCTGTTAATCCTTCGAGGTGTTAATTTAAACAAAGATCAATCTCATGAAGATATGATCTCCTTAAGAATATGGATTGAAAAAAATAGAATTATATCTTTTCAGAAAAGGAAACTTCAAACAATTTCTGATTTGAAAGACTCTCTTTTGAATGGCAATGGTCCAAAATCAATTTCTGAATTTATTCAAAAATTGATTGAAATACTCATTTTTAAAATGGAGACTCCGTTTGATGAGCTAATTAAAGATACTGATAATTTTGAGATGCTTGACTTAAATTTACTATCAAAAACTCAAAGTGATCGTTTAAGTGATATTAGAAAAAAATGCGCCATCTTCTCTAGATATTTAGTTCCTCAAGCAGAAGCAATTAATTCAATGATAGATAATTCAAACAATAATTTGATTAATGAGCAGGATTTAAAAAGAATAAATGAAACTTATCATGATATTTTAAGAAGAGTTGAGGATATATCTTCACTAAAAGAAAGAATTCAGTTTATATATGATGAACACAGCCATGCAATTGCTGAAAAGATGAATAAAACCATGTATAAAATAGCAATCATCTCAATGATATTCATACCAATAAGTTTCTTGACTGGACTTTTGGGAATTAATTTAAGTGGGATACCTTATGCATCAAGTGGAAGTGCATTTATTGGATTTTCATTGTTATTGTCAATGATTTTAGTTATTCAGTTAATTATTTATAAAAAATTAAAGTGGATATGACTTTGATATCATAAATAAGAAAAATTATAGAATTTACAAAACTTATACTGTAAATATTCCTCATAAGGCCCGCTGGCAGATTGGTTATGCAGAGGACTGCAAATCCTTGTAGCTCGGTTCGATTCCGGGGTGGGCCTCCACAAAACTATGACATCATTTGATCACATCGAAGTACACGTTAATAACATTAATAATTACATAGATTTTTTAAAAAAGTTATTTGATGGCGGAGAGTTCAAAGTATTATCTGAAAATGGTACATCCATGTTTAAAAGCCCTGAGGGTTTATTTATAGAATTAAAAAAAAAAGAAACAGCCGCTAATTCAATCTTATCTGGTTTCTGTCAACCTTGTTTAAGAAAGATAAATGCAAAAAAATTTATTGAAGAAAATAACTTAGAAATAGTCAGTGAAGCAGAAAGTCAAAATGGTAAAATTTATTTTTTTAAAGACTTTGAAGGAGTAATTTGGCATTTAAAAGACTATGAAGAAAGAGATTGGACTAATAATTGGTAATTAAATTATAATTAAACTAATAAAACCAACGATAACCATTATTATTGATAATACGAAACAAATTTTAAAAATAAGATTCAATAAATTATATTCTTTTTTTCCAATATATCGTTTCTTAGCAAGATATAAGGCTGCAGTAATAATTGTCAAAAACCAGAAAGAGTTAATAATTAACTCGACGTCAATATTCATTTTTAAAAATCAAACCATCCCAAAACGTAAGTAGATAGACCAAATAAGCCTAAAGTAACTAATAACATGATAATAAATGCTCTATCTAATTTATCATATTGAGAAAGTGCCTCATTATTAAGGTTTTCATTGCTATCAT
>VTPN01000027.1 GCA_008638215.1 Pelagibacteraceae bacterium | reverse complement strand
AGAATTTCTAAATTCAAAATAATCAAATTTTTCATAATCTTTTATAAATTCATCCGCTTTTTTATTAGCCTCAAGTAAATCTATGTTGCTATCTAATTGGGTGATAAATTGAATAACTTTTTTTTGAAATGAGATAAGCTCATTCATTTGTTTCTGGCTAAGCTTTCTATTGCGAGAAGATAAGGCAATCCCTTCCTTAGATCGAACAGTAGGTACGGGAATTAATTTTAAATTTGGAAAATCTTTTTTGATTAAATTTTCAACAATTTTGAGTTGTTGAAAATCCTTTTCTCCAAAATAAACCTTGTCACTTTGAATAATACTAAATAATCGATTGAGGACTGTCACTACCCCATCAAAATGACCAGGTCGGTATAGATCACATAAAATATTTTGATAAAAAGAATTTAGGATGAGTTGATGATCTTTCGGATAGATTTCTTCTGCGCTTGGCTCAAAAACAATGTCAACTTTATGATCTTCACAAAAATTGTAATCATCTCCTTTGTTTCTGGGATATGATTCAAAATCCCGAGCATCATTGAATTGTTTTTCATTGACGAAAATAGATACAATCGTTTTTTGATTATCATTGTGAGATTTTTCAATCAGCGAACCATGGCCATCATGAAGCGCTCCCATTGTGGGAACATAACCCGTAGCGTAACCCTTCTCTTTATAGGCCTTAAGGTAAAGATGGAGGTTAGGAATATCTTTGATTATCAACATATTGGTATTTTCTTTATTGACTTCATATCAATAATTGTTAAATGTATGAACACTTTTTTAAAGGCAAACAATAATGAAAAGAACATACCAACCTAGTCAACTCGTTAGAAAAAGAAGACATGGATTTCGTTCACGAATGGCTACTGTCGGTGGTCGTAAAGTTATTAATGCTAGAAGAGCCAGAGGCCGAGCAAAACTATCTGCTTAGCACTTGAGACTTCCCACTCTAAAAAAATCTTCTGAATTCTCTCAAATCCGAAATAAAGGAAATTTCTATAAAAGCCCAAACTTTAATGGTTTTCTTCTCAAAGACTCTACTATTGAAAAATTCGTCTTGGGGATTGTTGCCAGTAAGAGGTTAGGTAATGCCGTAGAGAGGAATCGTGCTAAGCGTCGAACTCGTGAGGCAATTCGAACCTCCCCCTTAATAAACACCCTTAATCAAGTGAAATTTGTATTAATTTTAAAAAAAACAATCTTGAAAGTACCTTTTATTGATTTAAAACAGGATATTGAAAAATTTTTATCAAATGAGTAAGTATTGTTTAAAATTGTGGAGAAGTCTTTTTATATTGCCTATCAAGACTTACCAATTAGTTATCTCCCCCATGCTCCCAAACACTTGTCGTCATCTACCTACTTGTTCTCAGTACACAATTGAGGCAATCAACACATACGGTGTTTTTAAAGGAATTCTTAAGGGGTTTATTCGTATCCTTCGATGCAATCCTTTCGGGTCATCAGGATACGATCCCATAAAAAAATAAAATGGAAAATCAAAAAAATTTATTCTTAGCCATTATTATTTCCATGGCTATTATTTTTGGCTTTCAACTTTTAGTGCCTCAACCAGAAAGAGCTCCCGTTACAGAAGACAATACCGCTCAAGAGTCAGTGAGTCTAGATATACAAAGCACGTCTTCTGCCCTGCTTCTTGATAGGGAGCAGGTTCTTGAAGAAACTATTAGAGTAACTTTTGATAACTCTAAAATTAAGGGTTCTATAAATTTAGAAGGGGGCATCATTGATGATTTGGTTCTGGAAGAATACAGAGAAACCCTTGATCCAACATCAGATTTTATTACCTATTTAAATCCTCTAGGTTCCCAAGATGCTTATTACTTGGATACAGGGTGGGTAAGTCCCGATAGCACAATAGAACTGCCTAATAATAAGTCTGTTTGGAAAGCTGATAAATCATCGATTGGCATCAATGATCCGGTAAAACTTACATGGCAGAATTCTCAAAATATAATATTTGAAAAAATCATAACTCTTGATGAGCACTACCTATTTAGCGTGGATCAAAGAGTAATTAATAACTCAGGTAAATCCTTTGATTTATATCCTTTTGGATTGTCAAAAAGACAAGGTCTTCCTGAAATGCAAAACTTTTTTATTCTTCATGAAGGTCCCTTGTCCGTAACTGATGGGGTGTTAGAGGAATATGATTACGATGACTTAAAAGACCAAAAAAAGATCAAACTAAACTCTGTTGGCGGATGGATTGGCATGACTGATAAATATTGGCAAACTGCAATTATCTCAGATCAAAACGAACCTATTCAGCAAACCTATAGTTATAGTTTCGCTGAAAATACTGATAATTTTCAAACAGATTTAGTTGGAGCCAAGATTGTTGTTGGCGATGGGGATAATGTCTCTCATAACTTAAAACTTTTTGCTGGTCCAAAAATTGTTCAAGTAATTGAACAATATATGGATGAATATGGAGTTCAAGAATTTGATCGCTCAGTCGATTTTGGGTGGTTCTACTTTTTAACGAAACCTATTTTTCATGTTTTAGAATTTATTTTTGGCTATGTTGGCAACTTTGGTTGGTCGATTGTTATTTTTACACTTCTTATGAGAATTTGTTTCTTTCCCCTAGCTCAAGCATCATTCAAATCAATGGCCAAGATGAAAAAATTAGGTCCCGAACTTCAAAGATTAAAAGAACAATATGGCGATGATCGAGCGGGAATGCAAAAAGAAATGATGGCTTTATATAAAAGAGAAAAAGCCAATCCTATTGCGGGCTGTCTTCCAATTCTTCTGCAGATACCAGTCTTCTTCTCTCTCTACAAAGTGCTTTTTGTAACTATCGAAATGAGACATGCCCCTTTTATTGGCTGGATCCACGATTTATCAGCACCCGATCCACTTGGTCTTTTAACCCTGTTTGGTTTTGTTGATTGGAATGTTCCGGGCATTTTTCAATTATTTAATATTGGTATTTGGCCTATTCTCATGGGGATATCCATGTTCTTACAACAAAAATTAAATCCAGCACCCGTGGATAAAATGCAAGCAAAAATATTTATGTTTCTCCCTATAGTCTTTACCTTTGTGTTAGGTGGTTTTGCTGCTGGATTGGTGATTTATTGGACAACTAATAATGTTTTATCTATGGCACAGCAATACGTGATCCAAAGAAAAATTATTAATAGTTGATGAGTAGCGTAACCAGTTACTTCAAAAAAAATACAGACTTTATCCTAAGCGCCACTCAACCAAGACAATACCCTAACGTTGTATTTCCTGAGGTTGCTTTTATTGGAAGATCGAATGTAGGAAAATCTAGTTTAATCAATGCTGTCTTTATGAAAAAACTAGCTCATATTTCTAATACGCCTGGTAAAACCCGACAAATAAATTTTTTTAATCACGGAGATTCTTTAATGGTTGTTGACTTACCAGGATATGGATTTGCTAAAATTTCTCAAAAAGAGGCATATAAAATTTCTGATCTCGTATCGCAATATTTAACTACAAGGGAAAATCTCAAAAAAATTTTTGTGCTGATTGACAATGGGTTAGGTGCGAAAAAAATTGATATTGAAATGGTTAATGCTATGCAAGCCATCAAGGATAAAATTTTTATTTGCTACACCAAAAGTGATAAAAAAATTAAAGAAAAGTCGATCTATACAAATGAACTTGTAAATTATGATCAATTAACGGTTAGTTCGAAAACCCATGATAATATTTTTGAGCTTCAAAAAAAAATAATAGAAATTTTATAATTTATCTTTGAATTTAAGAGAGAAAGCATTACTTTATCACGCTTATGAATAATGTAACCAATTGGGTATTTGACCTCGATAACACTCTTTATAAAGCAGAATGTGGATTATTTGATAAAGTTCATGTTTTAATGGGGCGGTATATTGAAGAAAAGTTAGGACTTGCTTCGGGTGAAGCGCAGGCCCTTCGATCAAAATATTATCATCAATACGGAACAACCCTCCGGGGATTGATGATCGAGCACCAAATTGACCCTGATGACTACTTAGATTATGTTCATCAAATTAACTATGATGTGGTTTCTCCTGATGAAAAATTAAGTGAAACGATAAAAAATCTATCAGGAAAAAAATATATTTTTACTAATGCCAATTACGGTCATGTTGAAAAGGTTTTAGATAAATTAAAGATGGAAAATATTTTTGATGGGTGTTTTGATATTTCCGAGAGCGACTATCTCCCGAAACCCCATAAAGATGTTTATGAGGCTTTTCAAAAAAAATTTAACTTAGATAATTCTACAACTGCCATGTTTGAAGACTTACATATTAATTTAAAAGAGCCTCATGCAATGGGATGGAAAACTGTTTGGGTTACAAATAATCTAGAATATAATTTAAATAAGGATGTAAACCAGCAAGAGGATATTCAAAAAATAATTAATGAAAAAGGTTATATTTCGGAAGTAACAGATAACTTAGAAAATTTTTTAATTAATATAAACTAGGAGAACGATGAGCAATCAAGAAAACATAGAAAAACTCTGGGATAATAAAGATCAAATTGATTTCATCAAAGATCAAGAAGCAAAAAATTCCGTTCTTGATACACTCAATCAATTAGATAAGGGTCAGCTGAGAGTCTGCGAGAAAAAAGATAATACTTGGCATGTTAATCAATGGTTAAAAAAAGCAATTCTATTAAGTTTTCGAATCCAAGATATGGAATTAATCGATAATGGACCGAGCGTACAAGGAGGTAGTACAGCTTGGTGGGATAAAGTTCCTTCAAAGTTTCAAAATTGGACAGCAGTTGATTTTCAAAATGCGGGTTTTCGTGCTGTTCCAAATTGCGTTGTTCGACGGTCCGCTTTTATTGCTAAAAGTGCTGTGCTTATGCCGTGTTTTGTCAACCTTGGGGCCTATGTTGATGAAGGTACGATGGTCGATACTTGGGCTACCGTTGGCTCTTGTGCTCAAGTAGGAAAAAACTGCCATATCTCTGGCGGTGCTGGTATTGGGGGCGTTTTAGAGCCTCTTCAAGCCAATCCTGTTATCATTGAGGATAATTGCTTTATTGGAGCCCGATCCGAAGTGGCCGAAGGGGTGATAGTTGGAGAGGGTTCAGTTTTGTCCATGGGAGTTTTTATTGGCGCCTCAACAAAAATAATTAATCGAGAGACTGGAGAAGTTCATATGGGAACAGTTCCTCCTTACTCTGTGGTAGTGCCCGGCAGTATGCCTAGCTCCAAAGGGAATGTATCTCTTTACTGTGCTGTAATTGTGAAAACTGTTGATGAAAAAACAAGATCAAAAACCTCTGTCAACGAACTACTAAGAGACTAATGCTAGACACTATAGAATTATCTAAAAAGCTGATCGCCTTTGACTCCGTTACACCAGCAAAACAAGATATTTTTGATTTCTTAATTCAAATTTTTAAAGAACAAGGTTTCGATACAAAACAATTAAATTTTGATGGTGATGGAAGCTATGAAGTAATTAACTTAATGGCTACTTTCGGATCTCCTCAAACCAATGCAAAACATTTTAATTTTTTATGCCATGTGGATGTAGTTCCTCCTGGTAATATTGAAGATTGGGATACTCACCCCTTTGAGCCAACAATTAAAGATGGGTATTTATATGGCCGAGGCTCTGAAGATATGAAAGGTTGTACGGCTGCTAGCATGGTCAGTGTATTTAAATTCATCAAGAATAATCCTGATTTTAATGGCACCATTAGTTTTATTATTACTGGAGATGAAGAGGCCGACTCGATAAATGGTGTTGATAAGGTGGTAAATTGGCTTCAAGAAAACAATATTCGGATCGATGGATCGATTGCAACTGAGTCATCTTCTGAAAAGGTGATTGGCGATCAAATCAAAGTAGGAAGAAAAGGGGCTGTTGATGTACAAATTGAGGTTATAGGAAAACAAGGACATGCGGCCTATCCACAATTAGCTCAGAATCCCGTCCATTGTTTATCGAAAATCATTTCTTTTTTTGATGACCAAATTCTCGATGAGGGAGCTGAATATTTTGAGCCCTCTAGCTTGCAGTTTACTCAAATCAATCTGAATAATAAGGCAAAGAATGTTATTCCAGAAAAATTAATCACTGTAGGCGATATGCGCTTTAATGACAATTGGGATAAAGAAAAAATTGAAGACTATTTTAACCAACACCTTACAAGAATTTGTAATGAAAATAATTGTCAATATAAACTGAATTTAACGTTCAGAGGTTTTCCCTTCCAGGCTTTTAATGATCCTTTTACTATTCACTGTTTGAATGCCATTAAAGAGGTAACGGGATTAGAGGCCAAGCAGGATACTGGGGGCGGCACTTCGGATGCAAGGTTTATGCAAAGAATTTGTCCTGTTTTTGAGTTCGGAACAATTAACAAAACTCTCCATAAAGTCAATGAGTGCGTTTCTATTAGCGATCTTCAGACAACAGAAGATATTTATTACAAGACCCTAGAAAACTTTTTTCAATCATGAAAGAGGGGGATTTAATTCCTAATATAACTTTACGTTCTGTTGACTCCGATGGGATGCAAAATTTTAATTTAATAGAAAATTTTCAAGATAAAAAAGTATTAGTTATTTGTGTTCCAGGCGCATTTACTTCCACTTGTCATAATCAACACCTACCCCCTTATATCCAAAATTGTGAAACCCTTATGTCCAAAAAAGAGATTGACATGATTTGTTGTATGACAACCAATGATCCTTTTGTTTTAGATTTATGGAGACAAGAATTAGGACAGTCAAAAATTAAGTTTTTATCTGATGGTAATCATGAATTTCTAAAGGCCTCAGAGTTAATACGAAATCATGAAAAAAGTTTTATGGGCAATCGTTTAATTCGATCCATAATGTTGATTGAAAATTTAAAAGTTACCAAGCTCATTCTAGATGACCCAGGACAACTGGATAAAACCTCATACGAGTCAATTAGCAAAACAATTTAAATATTCTCTTATTTTTCTTTCATTTTCAAAATTTCGAGCAAATTCAAGGCTTTTTTCTGATAATTTGGAGTAATTTTCAAGAGATAGTAAAATCTTTTCTGATAAACCGTTAATATCATGTTCATTGATAACATAGCCGTTTTGATCAATGGACTCAGGAGTCCCCCCGCTCGAACTAACAATGGAAGGAAGCCCAAAAGAGGCAGCTTCAACATTGGAAATTCCAAATCCCTCAATACTATCGGGTGTGGTAATAGTTGGCATTACATGAATTTTACTAATTTTATAAATATCAGATGAATTTATATTATTAATAAAATCAACTTGGTTAAGCAAATTATTTTTAATCACAAGGTCTTTTAATTTTGAAAGCTCTGGACCGTCGCCTAGAATTGCATAAGTCAAGATTATATTTTTTTCATTTTTTAATTTCTTTAATGCTTCCAAAACTAAATGATGTCCTTTGCGATATTCTAATCTAGCAATGGTACATAAATCATATTTCTTTTCATTATTTGAATGATGAGTATGTTGAATAAAAGCTGGAAAAATAATCTGACATTGTAAATGTTTGAGTTCTGGTAATTGTTTATAAAATAAAGTTTGGGTATATTTTGAATTAAATAATATTTTATCAGATTTGCTTAAAGCATTAACTATTCGATCTTTTTTTTTAAGATTTAAAATTTCATTACCATGAATCAAGCAAATTTTTTTAATTTTAGAAGTATTTGTAAAGTGTTCTATTGATTTCCAACTATCAAAAAAAACTAAATCAAATTGTTTATTCTTGAGTAAATCATTAGCAAAACTTGATTTAATCTTATTTCTAAAAAATTTAATTTGATCAAAACGTTTAATCTCAAAGTTTTGTTGATTGTCAAAAGATAAACTCTGAGATTTTGATCCGTCTGCTAACACATTGACATCATGGCCAATTTTTTTTGATTGAATTGCAATGTTAGTCATCACTGATTCAATTCCCCCTAATTTAGGAGCGAAGCATTGGGTGTATATCAAAATATTCAATATTGGATATCCTTAAGCAGTAATCCTTTTGAAGGCATGGTCGGACCCGCCAATGAGCGATTCTTTTGATTTAACAATTCCCTTATCCATGAAGGTTTTTGATTATTCAACCCTACCTCAAGCAAACTGCCAACCATAATCCTTATTTGCTGATAAAGGAATGATTGTGCCTGAAAAATAAAGATAATTTTTTTTTCAACTTGTTCTATGGTGGTCTGATTGATGGACCTTATGGGTGTTTTTGCTTGGCAGCCTTTAGCTCGAAAAGAGCTAAAATCATGTTTGCCAACAAAATATTGAATAGCTTCTTTCATAGCAACCAGATTAAGAGGTTGTCTTATATGAACGCTGACCTCATCCTGCAATACTGATGGAGAAATAGAATTATATATTTGATAGTGATACGTTTTTAGCTTAGCTGTAAATCGTGCATTAAAATCATCTTCAACTTTTTCCACTTGAGTAATTTTAATTTTCTCATTTCCGAGATGAAAGTTAATACCATGCAATATCTGATACTCACTAAATTCTTTTTCCATCGTGAAATTAGCACATTGTGCCAAGGCATGAACTCCCGCATCAGTTCTCCCCGCTCCTTGAATAATTTTTTTTTCACCGGAAAACTTAAAAATTGCTTTTTGAATTTCATCTTGAACAGTTTTTTCATTTTTTTGTGACTGCCATCCAGAATATGGTAGGCCATGATATTCAATTGTTAATTTTATATTAGTCATTTGTAATTAAAGTATTCACTTCAAATTGACTATTGCCTAAAAGAAATTGATCTATGCTTTGGGCTTTTTTCCCCTCAGCCTGTATCTCCAAAATCTCTAAACTATTTTTTTGGCATCCAATGATTAGTGGAGTTTGTAAAATTTTTCCTGGTTCGCCTTGTATGGCAGAAACCCTTGCTTTTAATACTTTATATCTTTTACCTTGGTGGCTAAACCAAGTTGCAGGATATGGATAAAATGCTCTGATTTTTTGCTCTAAATTTTCAGCATTTAGGCCCCAATTAAGTCTTGATTCATGCTTATTAATTTTTGAAGCATAAGTACTTTTGTCATGATCTTGCTCTACTGGTGACAGCATTCCCTTGAGATATTTTTCTAAGTTCTTGTAGAGTAAAGAACAAGAGTCGTGACTTATTTGTTCAATCAAAGATTGTCCATTAGTCTCAGAGTTCAAAGCAATCTCCTGACTGGCAATAATAGGACCTTCGTCCAAACCCTCATTCATTTTCATAATAGTAATACCACTTAATTTATCATTGCTTTCAATAGCTCTTTGAACGGGGGCGGCGCCCCTCCAACGGGGTAGCAGGGATGCATGAATGTTAATAAAACCAAAGACAGGAGTATTAAGCCAATCGAGAGGTATGATCTTGCCGTATGCAAATAAAATAGCAACATCCGGCTTGAGAGATATAAACTCCTCTAGCGATTGTTTGTCTAGCTTTGAAGGCGAATAGACAGGAAGTAGCTGACTTTCTGCCCAAATATGAACAGGAGTTTTTAATTCCTTCATACCTCGAGATTTTTTTTTTGGTTCTTGGGTGTAAACTCCAACAATTTCATATCCCCCTAAGTATAGAGTTTTTAAGGGAGGTAGGGCAAAATCAGGGGAGCCAAAGAAAATAAGACGATGTTTTTTTTTCATTAAACAATATTTTTTTCTTTTTGGAATTTTTTCATTTTTCGAATAATCACATCTCTTTTTAAACGACTTAAATGATCAACAAATAAGATTCCATTTAAATGATCAAGTTCATGTTGAATAATACGAGAGGTAAAACCTTCCGTATTTAAAATTTGTTTTTGATTATTTTCATCAATATATTCTATTGAAAGTTTATCGGGACGTTCTATTTCTGCGAAGTGCTCGGGGAAAGATAAACATCCCTCTTCGTAGGGTACTAAGTTCTCTTCGATGGAGATGATTTTGGGATTAATCATTGTCAGGGGGGTTTTTTCTTCTTCGCGCGCAGCTGCATCCACAATAAAAATTCTCATATCAAGTCCTACTTGGGGAGCTGCTAAGCCTACACCATTGGCGTCATACATTACTTCATACATTTCCTTAATTAAAGCGCGATGATGATCGTCTACTTGAGCTAGAGGTTGACACTTTTTTTTTAAAATAGGATCAGGTGCATATACTAGTTTGAGCATTAAAAGTAATATAGGATAAAAATAAATAATATGGGAAATAAAAAAGCAAAAATATTTAATAATTTAATTAACCTTCTAAAAGAAAATCAAAAACTAAGCTTGCCTATAGCGGTCTCTCAGGGAACCGTCAAAGATGATTGGATTGATTATAACGGCCATATGAATATGGCTTATTATGTGCAATGTTTTGAGGAGACGTCGGACTTTCTTTTAGAGCATATGAATTTAGGTTATCGCTATGCAATAGAAGAGCAAAAAGGAGTTTTTGTTATTAAATGTGAAATTAACTATCGAAAAGAAATTAACCTGAATGAAGATTTTATCATTTCCCTTGAAGACTTAATTTGTAAAGGAAAGAAATTAACTGTTGGATTAAAAATGTTGAATGTTGGAAGTGAAACGATTGCAGATTATCAAATTTTAAATTTAAATGTTGATCTTCAAACCAAAAAATCAGTTCCTTTTTCACAAATGATAACTAGCCAACTAACTTAAACTTTTGCGAGATTCAAGGGCAGCTCCTAAAGTATTGTCATCTAGATAATGAATTTCACTTCCCACGGGAACGCCGTAAGCTAGCTGTGTAATTTTTAAATTCATTGTTTCCAAATAATCGCGGATTACTAGTGCTGTAGTTTGACCTTCAATGGTGGCGCTTAATGCTAAAATTATTTCTTCAACTTTATTTTTTTCTATTCTCTCTTTAAGCTTATGCAAGCGAAGATCTTGTTCAGTGAAATTTTTTGAAGCAGATAAGAGACCTCCAATAACTTGGTATTGTCCCTTATAAAATCCTGATCGCTCAAATGCCCAAACGTCAGCCATATCCTCGACTATACAGATTATATTTTTTATTCTTGTGTCGGAGGAGCATATCTTTGTGGGTAGATTGACATCTAACATGCCACAAATTTCACATTTCCTTACTTTTGCTGCAGTTTCTTTAACACTTTCGCCCAGAGGCAGCATTAGTTCTTGTTTATTTTTAATTAGATATAAAGCAATCCTTTGAGCAGAACGTTGACCGATTCCAGGAAGTCGTGAAATTAAATTTATCAGTTTTTGTAATTCGTCTTGAGCCAAATTAAAAAGGCAACTTCATTCCAGGAGGGAGTGGTAATCCTCCTGTTAATTTTTTCATTTCTTCGGCAGACATCTCTTCTACTTTTTCTTTTGCCTGATTAAGTGCTGCTTTGATGAGATCCTCTAATACTTCTTTTTCATCTTCTGATAATAAAGAGGGGTCAATGTTAATGGATTGAACAACTTGTTTGCCGTTCATAGTTACTTTAACCATCCCGCCACCAGACTCAGCCTCTACGGTTTTGTTCTCTAATTCTTTTTGCATTTCTTGCATTTTGGCTTGCATTTCTTGGACTTTTTTCATCATTCCGCCCATATTACCCATCATTTTTTTTCACCCCTTTCAACTTCTTCAATGTCTATAATCTTTGCATTCGGAAATTTAGCAAGGACTTTTTGGAAATCCTCAGACTGTGTTTCAATTGCAATAAGTTCCTTTTTATAAAGCATTTTTATAGACTCCAAAGTATCGATATTTTTTTTAACTACAATAGAAAGCTGGAATTCATTTTTTAAATTATTTTTTAACTCCTCACTTCCCTCAAAGTTTTCATTCACAACATGAAGGGTGAGTTTTTTTTCATTCTCCAAAAACTCAATTATCTCACAATTCTCCATAATAATACCCGCCATTAAGGGTGAAAAATTTTGACCATAGAATTGAAAAAAACTTTGGTGAAGGGCAATTCTATCTTTTAAAGATAATGGCTCAGAGGTATCAATTTTATTTTGAATAGCTTGATCGAGGATTGGAGAAGACTTCGAAGGAGTTGGGATTATTTCAGACTTTTTTTTTTCGTCAGAACCTTCTGAATGTTGATCACTAAGTAAAAAAGAGCACCGTAACAGCACCATTTCTAAAGTGGTATGAGGGTGAGGAGAGATTTTTATCTCATCATATCCTTTCATTAAACTTTGCCAAAAAATATTTAATTTGCCGTGATCGTATTGGGTCACATAAGAGGCAAATTGATTGTCTTCTTCTGTATTAAACTCATCATTGATCAAATTTTTATCAATTTTTAATTTGCAAGACCAGTTAACAATATTCATCAAATCTTCAATAATTTTTGAAGTCTCCGAACCTCGTTGGTACATATCGTTTAACATTTTTATAATTTCTGAGAGATTATTTTCTAAAATATATTTTGAAAGATTGTACAAATCGCTTTGCTTCGAAAAGCCTAACATATTGATAATCTCTTCAACTTGGATTTCGTCTTGAGATTTAAAAATATTTGCTTGATCTAATATGCTTAATGAATCGCGAACTGATCCGTCGCTGGCTCTCACAATTAGGTTCAGTGCCTCTTTGGAAATTGAAATTTTTTCTTTACGAGCTATGTCTTCTAAAAAGGAAAAAAGAGTTTTTTTGTTTATACGTCTTAAATCAAAACGCTGACATCTTGATAAAATTGTAATTGGAACTTTAGAAATTTCGGTCGTAGCAAAAATAAATTTAGAATGCGGTGGGGGTTCTTCTAATGTTTTCAGTAAGGCATTGAAGGCGCTCTTTGAGAGCATATGAACCTCATCAATAATATAAACTTTGTATTTGCCCAAAACCGGGTTGTATTTTACATTTTCGATTATCTCTCTGGCATTTTCGACACTCGTATTAGAAGCGGCATCAATTTCAATAACATCAGGGTGTCGATCTTCGCTTATTGCCTTTGCTTGATCACAATTATCTAAATCTGGTCTATTGTTTTGATCAAACGCTGTGCAATTTAGCATCTTTGCTACTATCCGCGCGGTTGTTGTTTTCCCCACACCTCTGATGCCCGTAAATATATAGGCATTAGGTATCTTATTTTGTTCAATTGATTTTTGAATTGTCTCGACGAGGTATTCTTGGCCTATCAGATCTTTGAAATCAGTAGGTCGGTATTTTAATGCGAGAATATCTGACTGATGTTTCATTTTTTTTAGGAGAATTACACGACCCGATATCTTATGTTACGGCTGCTTTCTTTCGAACCTGACCGGATTAGCAAAAAACACCGCCCATGTAATTCTCGGCATAATTTATAGCAGTTATAATATCAAATATGAAGTTATTGTCTTGAACGATAAGCTGATTTTTCAAAAACACCTAATTTTCTAACCTTTGAGCAATAATGATACATGTCATCGAGAGCGAATTTTGTATTTTTCTGTTCAGGGTGTCCTTCAATTTCACAATAAAATTGTGTAATCACAAAGTCGGCACCATAATTGTAACTCTCCAGTTTAATCATATTGACATTATTGGTGGCAAAACCTCCCATTACTTTAAATAGCGAACCCGGGGTATTATTAACTGAAAATAAAAATGACGAGATATAGGTTTGATCTGGATTAAATTCTTTATTTTCATTTTTTGACATCACATAAAATCTTGTAATGTTATTTGATGAGTTAGCAAAACTCTCATCTATTGTTTTTAGACCATATATTTTTGCGGCAAGACTAGAAGCAATCGCTGCTGTGTCTAATATTTTTTGTTCGGAGATATATTTTGCAGACCCCGCTGTATCTGCTCCAATTAAAATATCATAATCAAGATGTTGAATTTTATCACTACATTGAGCTAGTGCCTGTTCATGGCTGATAATTTTTTTTATTTGAGCTTGTTCTGTTTCTGGATGAATTAAAAGTTTGTGTTCAACTTTTTGGAAATGCTCAAAATTTATATGTAAATCTGACTTGGGCAACAGTCGATGAATGTCCGCCACTCTTCCCGCTGCAGAATTCTCAATGGGAATCATTGCATAGTCCACATCACCTGACTCAGCAGCAGCAATTGCTAACTCAAACGTTTTACAAGGAACAGCCTCAGCATTGGGGAAAAATTCTTGGACAGCTAGGTGGCTATAGGCGCCCTCAACTCCTTGAAATGATATTTTTTTAGACATGATTTTGAATTTGCTGGTTTACTGTATCTAAATCTTCTTTCGTATCAACACCCAAAATTTCTTCATCTATATGAACTATACTAATTTTGGTAATATCAATAATTCTTAATTGTTCTAATTTTTCTTCTTGCTCTCTAAGACTAGGCGGTAAGGAAATAAATTTTTTCAAAAAATTTTTTTGATATCCATAAACTCCAATGTGGTGAAAAATATCCTCATTAATTTTCTTATTTGATTTAAGCGTTCGATAAAAATCATTTGCGACTACTTCTTTACCTCCAGTGGTCTCCACTTTGACCTTGGATTCATTTGTGGCCTCTTGTAAATCCTTAAAAGGGCAAGCAAGAGTAGACATTTCATAGGATAAAAGTTTTTCTCTTAATGAGCTTATATATTTTTCTTTTACAAAAGGCATATCCCCTTGAAGATTGATTATGTATTGAAAGTTTTTTTGTTTTTCTAAAATTTCAATTGCTTCTCCTATTCGATCGCTACCTGAGACATGACTGGGGTCAGTCATGACGTACTGAATATTGTTTTGATTACAATATTCCCTTACGAGCTCATCACATATAGCTAAGTAAACATTTGAAAAAAAATTGGATGCTGAGTTATAAACATAATGCAACATTGGCAAATTTCCTATTTTAGCAAACGGTTTGTTTGGAAATCGAGTTGCCTGTAATCGAACAGGAATTAAAATAACTGTATCATCCATCAATGCGACAAAAATCCGTTTTCAGTGCCATATATTTAAACATAAACTTCATCTTTTAATATGGAAACTAATAAAATTTTAGGCGCAGTCATACTAGCTTTATTGCTAGCCGCCGTATTCTCAAAAGTAGCAGATATGGCAGTTCACCCTGAATACCCAGAAGAACTAGCTTATCAAATTGATATTCCTGAAGTGAGTGCCACTGGCGCTCAAGCTGAAGAAGTGGATATATTTGCTGTATTGCCTGAAATTACACCTTTGCTGGCATCTGCAGATATAGATAATGGAGAAAAACTTTTCAAAAAATGTGCTTCTTGTCATACCAATAATAAAGGTGGTGAAAATAAAGTTGGTCCTGCCATGTGGGGTATTGTCGATCGAGCCAAAGGCTCTTCAGAGGGTTTTGCTTACTCTGGTGCATTAGCTAATTTTGGTGGTAATTGGAGCGTCGAAGAATTAAATAAGTTCCTTCTAAAGCCCAAGCAATATATTGAAGGTACCAAAATGAATTTCAACGGCCTCAAAAAAGATCAAGACAGAGCTGATTTAATTAAATATCTAAGCTCGCTTGCTGATTAAAAGTTTTCTTTTTTAATTATATCACTAACATTGTTTAAATGAATTCGGTTTCGGTAGACTCTAATAAATTAAAATCCTTATTTGGAGCATACTACGATCGCCGTATGTTTCGTATTTTACTTTTGGGTATTATAAGTGGATTTCCATGGGTATTGATTGGCAGTGCTCTTTCTTTATGGCTAAAGGAAGAAGGTTTAAGTCGAAGCACTATTGGTTGGGCTGGGCTAATTTTTGGTGTGTACGCCTTTAACTTTTTATGGGCACCAATTATAGATCGTCTTCGCTTACCCTTTTTGACAAACAAACTGGGTCATCGAAAATCTATTATTATTTTTATGCAAACCGTAATCCTGATTAGTTTAATTCTATGGAGTTCTTTAGAGCCAACTCAAAATCTGGCATTAATTATTGGCGTTGGATTAGCTATTGCTATATCTTCTGCCACCCAAGATATTACAATTGATGCTCTTCGAATTGAGCAAATCAATAAAGAAGAATCGGCTAGCATGGCCGCCGGTGCCGCAATGGCCGTTGTAGGTTGGTGGACTGGTTTTAAATTAGGCGGATTTATTTGTCTTGAAATAGCAGAAAAACTTCAAAACTCTGGTGTTGATCAATACTGGCAAGTTACTTTTATATTTTTAATGGCGATAATTGTATTATGTAATATTGGTTTAACTTTTATTCCGGAGTCTAATAAAGAGCGTTTTCAGCAAATGCAGCAAGTGGATAGTTCTAATACTAATCCCCAAAGCTTGATGAATGCCGGTTATCTTTTCGCAGCAATTGGTGCCTTGTGTTATTTAGTGGGAATTTTTTTTGAAAAGGTTTGGTTTACCAACGGAGGTATGACCTTCATTGCTCTTGGCGGTTTGTTTTATATTTTCTCCCTTTATATAAAGAGAGTTGGGGAAAATAATTCTATCTCTCAAATATTTTTTTATCTAAATAATGTTTTAGCAAATCCCCTCAGTAGTTTTTTCAAAAACAACGGAGTTAAAATTGGTATCGCCATTCTTACTTTTGTCTTTTTATTTAAAATAGGAGAAGCTTTTTTAGGAAGAATGAGCCTTGTTTTTTATAAGGAAATAGGTTTTTCAAAAGGGGATATTGCTCTGTTTTCC
>VTPN01000026.1 GCA_008638215.1 Pelagibacteraceae bacterium | reverse complement strand
CGAGAGTAACGACTTGGGTATGTTGCACACTTTGATCTGCCCCCGCATTAGCCACGGGTATATTATTAAAGAAATCAGAAGTAGGTGTGGTATCAAAACCTGGGGTACCAGTGTAGGTGGAGATCATGGCCGTGGCGCTAGTAAACATACTAGCGTAGTTAGTAACGCTCCCTGTATCCCAAGGACGTATATTTTGATTGAAATTTGAAGCACCTTTAAAGGTCTCATTCATAGTTGTTACACTGCTCGTATCCCAACTACTAATATCTTGATTGAAAGCAACCGCATTCAAGAATGCTCGTCGCAAGGTTGTTGCATTACCTACATCCCAACTGCTGATGTCTTGGTTAAAGGCACTCGCTCCATTAAATACTTGTTCAAAATCTGTTCCATTACTTACATCCCAACTCCCAATGTTTTGGTTAAAAGCAGAAGCTGATGTAAATACTCCTTCAAAAATTGATACAAGACTCGTATCCCAACCGCTAATATCTTGATTGAAATTTATTGCATTGCGAAAAGTAGTGTGCATAGTGACTACATTACTCGTATCCCAACTCCCAATGTCTTGGTTAAAAGCAGTAGCGTTTAAAAATAATTCACTTATATTATTTACACTACTCGTATTCCAACCGCCAATATCTTGATCGAAAATTGATGCACCGTAAAAAGCCCCTTGCATAGTTGTTACACTACTTACATCCCAACTCCCAATGTCTTGGTTAAAAGCAGTAGCATTCTTGAATACTTCTCGGAAGTCTGTTACCTTACTTGTATCCCAACTCCCAATGTCTTGGTTAAAAGCACTCGCTCCTTTAAATATTTGTTTCAAATTTGTTACATTACTTGTATCCCAACTGCTGATGTCTTGGTTAAAATCAGTTTTATTGTCAAATGCACTACTTAAATTTGTTAAATGGGAGACATCACAGTAACTGACATCATCCCCTGAAGCCCAATTTTTAATAATAGCTAATGTAATGGGATTATTTCGATCAATGGCCGTCACCCCTGATCCTGTTCGACCGCCAATATCATAGGGTGTTCCTCCCACCGAACATTCGTTCGAATAAGCTTTAGGAATTAATATATTGAATACAATTAAATAAATAAAAAAAAATAAAAAAGTTATTTTATATGAGAGTGATTTGTTTAATACCATTGCCGCTATTACTAAAACTTAAACCTTCTAAATTTTTAGAAACTGTGGGTGTTTCAGCAAACAGCCCTGATATGGAAAATATTAATACGAGAAAAAGAAGAGAGAAGAAAAAGTGAGGTTTTAGGGAAAAGCTTGTATTTAGCATAATTGTCTTTCATTTTAGGCACGTGATAAGCTCAGGCGCGTTAAAGACAATTGCTTAATTAAGCATTTACCTAATTTTAGAGATATTAATATACTTATATAATAGAAAGCTTATAGAAAAATAAGCAGAATAAATAAAATATTTACTTGGAGTAAGAGGGAGAATGGATAACTTGCTCGAAGGTTCCTCGAGCATCATCATTTCCTTCTAATTCTTGGTAGGTTTTCGTTTGTTGATAGTTGGAACTATTCACATCCCCCAAAGACTCGATTTGATCAACCAAAACCTCACACGTCTTATCTTTCAACATCACCAAACCCCCCGAAACAAAAAAGCTTTCTTGGAGCTGATTATTGGCCATGATCGCCATTTGTCCGGGTCGTAGCGAGCTGATAAACGGTGAGTGATTTTCCATGGCTGCAAAATCACCCTCCGCTCCTGGCAAAACTGCCATTTCAACTTCTTTTTCAAAAATAACTTTTTGAGGAGAGACAACCTTCAGGTTAATCATGATTATCTAACTGCGTCCTCAGCCATTTTCTTTGCTTTTTCTAAAGCTTCTTCCATTGTTCCCACCATATAAAAAGCCGCTTCCGGGATATGATCGTAATCACCCTTCACTAAACCTTCAAAGCCTTTAATCGTATCTTCTAAGGAAACAAACTTACCAGGTGAACCGGTAAAAACTTCGGCTACGTGGAAAGGCTGACTTAAGAAACGCTGAATTTTTCTAGCACGCGATACCACTAACTTATCTTCTTCGGATAATTCATCCATCCCCAAGATCGCAATAATATCCTGGAGACTCTTATATGTTTGCAAAGTCTTTTGAACATCACGAGCAACTTTATAGTGCTTGTCCCCTAAGGTTCTCGGTTCTAAAATTCTCGAAGTCGAGTCGAGGGGATCCACCGCCGGGTAAATTCCCAATTCCGCAATTGAACGGTTTAACACGGTGGTTGCATCCAAGTGAGAGAAGGATGTTGCGGGCGCCGGATCAGTTAAGTCGTCTGCTGGAACATAAATCGCTTGAACGGATGTAATCGAACCTTTGTTCGTTGTGGTAATTCTTTCTTGAAGAGCACCCATGTCTGTGGCTAGGGTTGGTTGATATCCCACCGCTGATGGAATACGTCCCAGAAGCGCGGATACTTCCGAACCAGCCTGAGTAAATCGGAAGATGTTATCCACGAAGAACAACACGTCTTGGTTTTCTTCATCACGGAAATATTCTGCCTGGGTTAGACCTGAAAGGGCAACACGGGCTCTCGCTCCTGGAGGCTCGTTCATCTGACCATAGACGAGAGACACTTTGGAAGATCCACCATCTAGGTTGATAACGCCCGACTCGATCATCTCATGATAAAGGTCATTACCTTCACGAGTACGCTCTCCCACTCCTGCGAACACTGAGTATCCACCGTGGGCTTTTGCGACGTTATTAATTAATTCCATGATGAGCACGGTTTTTCCCACACCGGCACCACCAAAAAGACCAATTTTACCCCCTTTGGCGTAAGGAGCGAGTAAGTCGATAACTTTAATACCAGTTACCAGCACCTCCGTCTCAGTGGATTGGTCAACAAACTCAGGAGCAGCTCTGTGAATAGGAAGAGTTTTCTTTGACTTAATAGGTCCACGTTCATCAATCGGTTCCCCGATCACGTTCATAATTCGTCCCAGCGTTTCCGGTCCTACAGGAACGGAAATAGGGTCTCCGTCATCTTGAACCTCTTGGCCTCGCTGTAGGCCCTCGGTAGCATCCATCGCAATCGTTCGAACGGTGTTATTGCCTAAGTGCTGGGCTACCTCTAAAATTAGTTTTTGATCACCAATCTTGGTTGATAATGCATTTAATATTGGGGGTAATTCTCCTTCAAAGGCGACGTCAACCACAGCCCCTAATACCTGCGTGACTTTTCCTGCCTTGTTACTTGCCATTTGTTGCTCCTTTCCTAAACAGCTTCTGCTCCCGAAATAATTTCGATAAGTTCTTTTGTAATAAACGCCTGTCGTGTTCGGTTATACGTCAAGGTTAATCGATCAATCATATCCCCCGCGTTTCGTGTGGCGTTATCCATGGAAGTCATTCTCGCTGCATGCTCAGAGGCAGCACTTTCAAGAATGCTTCGATAAATTTGTGTTAAAAAATTTCTCGGCACGAGATACTCTAAAAGTTCATTTTTATCAGGTTCAAACTCAAAGACAGCATTGCTAGTTTGAGTTTCTTCTTGCGCGCTCTCCTCCGTTGTCATCGGAATGATCGATTGATAAGAAGGCTCTTGAGAGATCGCCGAGATAAATTTGTTAAAGAGGATAAAGACTTCATCCACTTCTTTGTTTTCAAACAGCTCCACAATTTTGTTTTTTACTTCTTCGGCAACCTGAAGCTGGCGATCATTGGAAGCGAGATCATCAAACCCCGCAATCACATCGAGTTCTGATCGACGATAAAAGCTAGCTGCTTTTTTTCCCACAGTCATAATTTTGACTGATTTGCCTTGGGCTTGTTGCTGCGCAATCCAGTTCTTCGCATGTCTAAATAAATTAGAATTAAAACCTCCACACAAACCCCGATCAGAGGAGTTAACCACTAAAAGGGTTGTCTTGGGATTTTCCCTTCCCGTTAAAATCTCTGGTAAATCCGAATTATTGGTGGTTTTGCCCGCCAAAGAAGAAAGAATAAAAGCAAGGCTATCCGCGTAAACACGAGAAGACTCGGCTAACTCTTGCGCACGACGCAGCTTACTCGCGGCCACCATTTTCATCGCCGACGTAATCTTTTTCGTCGACTTCACGCTCGCTATTCTAGTCTTTAATTCTTTGAGGTTCGGCATTAACTAAAATTAGCTGTGAACTTTTCTAAGTAGGCTTCAATTTTTTGATCCGACTCATCACTAAAGTTACCCGTCGTGTTAATCTCATCAAAAATAGCCCCATGCTCTGATCGTAGACCCTCTAAGAATTTAACCTGGAAGTCTGAGATTTTGGAAGTTTCGATTTTATCCAGAAAACCTCTCACACCTGAATAGATGCTTAAGACTTGGTCAGCAACTGACATGGGAACATACTGATCTTGTTTGAGGAGTTCTGTTAACCTTTCACCCCGCGCAAGAAGTTGCTTGGTGGACGCATCAAGATCGGAAGCGAACTGAGAGAAGGCCGCCATCTCACGATACTGCGCTAATTCCAATTTAATTTTACCTGCAACTTTTTTCATCGCTTTCGTTTGAGCAGCTGAGCCCACACGACTCACCGATAAACCCACGTTAATCGCAGGGCGAATACCGGAGAAGAACAATTCTGTTTCTAAGAAAATCTGACCATCGGTAATCGAAATCACGTTGGTGGGAATAAACGCAGAGACGTCACCGGCCTGAGTTTCAATTACCGGAAGAGCTGTTAAGCTTCCACCACCATTGGCATCACTCATTTTCGCTGCACGCTCTAAAAGACGAGAGTGAAGATAGAAAACGTCACCCGGGAAAGCTTCACGTCCAGGCGGTCTTCTAAGAAGAAGAGACATCTGACGATATGCAACCGCTTGCTTGGATAAATCATCATAGACAATCAGACCGTGCATTCCATTATCACGGAAAAATTCACCCATGGAACATCCTGCATACGGGGCGAGGAACTGAAGAGGTGCGGGATCGGAGGCCGACGCACAAACCACGATGGTGTACTCCATCGCGCCATTTTCTTCTAAAGTTTTCACTACTTGCGCCACCGTTGATCTTTTCTGACCAATCGCAACATAAATACAATAAAGCTTTTTGGATTCATCATCGGATTGATTAATTTCTTTTTGATTGATAATCGTATCAATCGCGACAGCCGTTTTACCAGTTTGTCTGTCACCAATAATTAATTCACGCTGACCTCGACCCACAGGCACAAGCGCATCCAGCGCCTTAAGACCTGTTTGCATCGGCTCGCTCACACTTTGTCTTGGAATAATCCCCGGTGCTTTTACCTCAATACGACGTGATTCACTACTTTGAATAGGACCTTTACCATCAATAGGATTACCGAGCGCATCGACGACTCGACCTAATAAACCTTTACCAACTGGAACTTCCACAATCTTTTGTGTTCTTTTAACGGTATCGCCTTCTTTAATACCTCTATCATCACCAAATATAACGATACCGACATTATCTTCTTCTAAGTTTAGGGCCATTCCTTGAACGCCCCCTGCGAATTCTACCATTTCACCGGCTTGTACATTATCTAAGCCGTATACTTGAGCAACTCCATCACCCACCTTCAGCACAGTTCCGACTTCGGAAATGTCTGCTTGGCTTTCAAAGTTATTAATCTGATCTCTGATGATAGAAGAGATCTCCGATGCTTTAATTGACATTAAATGTCTCCTTTCACGTTATTGGTAAATTTGGATACTTGGGTCGCAATACTTAAATCGATCATCTTTGAACCGATTACAACAGTCATCCCACCAAGTAAAGATTTGTTGATTTGAAATTCTAAATTTAATTTGGAACCATATTGGTTGTTTAATAATTCTTGAATGTTTGTTTTGGTTGCCTCATCAATATCATGAGCCGTGGTCACTTTCGCTTTTTGGTATCCTCTTTTTTCATACAGCACATCTTGAAAATCTTGCAAGATACCCGCAAACAAATTTAATCGCTTATTTTTCTTCAGGGCATTAATAAGCCCTCCGATAATTTTTTGAGAAGGCGCCCCTTCAATAATTTTCATCAAAATACTGGCTTTTAATTCATTTTGGGTCAAAGGCGATTTTAATAAAGTATCGAGCTCGGGGTTTTCTTGAATGGATTGATATAGAGATTGGGCATCCGCCAACAAAGCGTCTAATTGTTCATTTTGCGCCGTATCAAAAAGGGCGACGGCATATCGTTTGGATGCTATTTTATTGCTCATATTATTAAGTAATCGGGTTTTTTTATCACATCATGCAGGTGAATAAGAACATACAAATGACGCATCAAGCAATTGATAGAGGGTCAATATCAATGTGCAAAAAACGTTTGTTTTTAGGGCTTAATTGAGACAATAATTTGGAGATTTTACTGTTTAACTGGGCATATGAGGCCTCTTTAAAGTAAAAGTTCTCCTGATAATGGTTTTTTTTATAGGGAATCAACGAAGGGGTAGGCCCAAGGACTCCCAATTGAAGTTTTTTGGAAATTTCTAGAAACTCGAGGCAGAGGGAACGCAACTCCGGGTAGTGCGGATGGACCAATTGTAATTGAGCAATTTTCGCAAAAGGAGGAAGGTGGCTTTGTTTTCTTCGATCCAGCTCATTTCTAATAAAGTTATCTCTGTTTTGATCTTTGATGCTTTGAAAAATGGGATGGTGGGGACTATAGGTTTGAATCAGCACCTTGCCTCGTTCCCCTTCTCGCCCCGATCGGCCAGCGACCTGCTGCAGTAGTTGATATGTTTTCTCCATGGCGCGAAAATCAGGACTAAACAAACTTGAGTCGCCATCAATGATATTAACTAACTTCAAGTTTGGAAAATGAAATGACTTTCCGATTATTTGTGAGCCAATGAGCAAATTAGTTTCTTGTTGAAATATTTTTTCCATCATTTGTTTTTTATTTTTTTTGGAGCTGAGTGTGTCGCTGGAAAAAACCTGACTTTGAAATCCAGGAAATAAACGGATTACTTCTTCTTGCAGTCGCTCCAACCCTATACCCAAGGAAATAAATTTATCAGCAGAACACATTTTGCATATTTGCTGAGGGTCATAAAAACTCGAACAGTGATGACAAATCAGTCGATCAATTTTTTTATGGTAGACTAGATTGACGGCACAGTGTTGACATTGAATCGCTGTATGACAGTTCACACAAATTTTGGTGGGGGCATACCCTCGTCGATTTAAAAAAAATAATACTTGCCCTTTGTTTTTAAGGACTGACATCGTCTCATCGTAGATTTCTTTTGAAATCCAACTTTTAGAACTGGGTCGGTGAACGTTCATATCAATAATAGAAATTTCCGGTAAGGCGGTTTGATGAAACTGTTGTGTTAAATGATGGGCGGTGATTTTTTGATTTTCCGCATTAAATAAACTCTCCAGTGATGGGGACGCGCTTACCAAAGTGCAAATACTATTGGAACATTTAGCTTTATAAATAGCCATATCTCGAGCATGATATCGAGGTCCTTCTTCTTGTTTATAAGAGGAGTCATGTTCCTCATCGCAAATAATCATTTGTAAATTTTTAAAGGGCAAAAGAACAGCCGATCGAGCACCCACAATGACACATGGTTCTCCTTTTAAAAGAGATTGAAGGACTCGACTTTTTTGCGATCGAGTTTGTTTGGAATGCCAAATAAAAGGCTCGCATCCAAAATAACTTTTAAAACGCTTGGTCCACTCTTCGGTTAAAGCAATTTCAGGCAACAAGACGAGCGATTGACCTCCCTGAATTAAAGTTTTTTCAATCAATTTGAGATATAATTCTGTTTTCCCCGATCCGGTTACTCCATCAATTAAATGAGTTTTAAAACCTTGCTTGAACTGCCATATATCATCAAAAATTTTTTGTTGCTCGGTATTTAATTTGATTTCTTTTTGCATTTGATCAAAAAGAAAGTTTTTGGTGGTCAGTCTTATTTCTTTTGTTTCAAGCAGTTCCTTAAACTGCTTGGGTTTCAATTCGAATGACTTGATTAACTCTTTTTGGGATGAGAAAATTTTTCCTTTGTAGCTCAAAAAACTTTTAAGCTGACCATCGGGATATTGTTGAATGGCCATTTTAAAAACCATTCCTAAATCAATAAAGTAATGGCTAGAGAGATATTGATAAAAATTTAAATTTTCTTGATTAATGATGTGGGGAGACGCTTTTTGAATTTTGAGGATTTTTTTAATATCAAAGGTGATGTTTTCAACTTTGCATTCGGATAATACAACTCCTGTCGCGGTTTTTTTTCTTAAAGGAATTTGAACAATGGATCCAATTGGGATGGATTGATCAAGTTTGTAAGTTAAACCTTCATTAATTTGGCTGAGAGGGATAACTTCATAATAATAAGACATTTTTTAAATTCGATTCTTACTTATAATATAATGAAATGAATTTTACAGAACTCCTAGAACATTCAAATGTTGATAAGTCTGTCATCCAGGATTTTGAAAATTGGCTCTTTCACCTCAAAGACATCAAGGGGTACTCAAAAAATACCTATCAATCCTATTGTTATGACATTTGTGATTTTTTCATTTTTTATCAATACTACCATCAAGAGCCGTTAACCCACGGGGTCCTTCCCAACCTCACCCTTCAAACTTTTCGTGCTTGGGTAGCGGACATGGCGGGTGTTCGAGAGTATCAAAATGTTTACAAAAAACCTCTCTCGGCGAGATCGCGTCGACGATCGATTAGCTCTTTAAAAAGCTTTTTAAAATTTTCCGCTTCGAAAATAGAGGGCTACAAATTTAGCTATGGTGAAATTCAACTTTTAAAAAACCCAAAAATTCCCCGAACCCTTCCTAAACCTATATCTGAAGAACAAATCGATCAACTTATGGAAGAATTATTAAAAATATCGAAAAAAAGCTGGGTTCAAAAAAGAAATTTAGCTCTTCTTTATCTTCTCTATGGCTGTGGATTGCGAATAGCCGAAGCTCTTTCTGTTACTAAAAATCATTTAAGAGAAAAAAGCTCTATTACAATAATGGGTAAGGGCAATAAAGAGAGAATGATACCGATGTTAGATATTGTGTATCAGAAAGTGGAAAATTATTTACAAGAGCTCCCTTATGATTTGAAATCTCATGAGCCAATTTTTGTAGGAGACCGGGGCGCCCCTTTAAAGGCGTCGGCATTTCAACGAGACTTAAAACAAGCACGCATTAATTTAGGACTTCCCAACACCACAACCCCTCACGCGCTTCGGCATAGTTTTGCCACTCACTTACTTAAGAACGGGGGTGATTTACGTGTTATTCAAGAGCTGTTAGGACATAGTTCTCTTTCAACAACTCAAATTTACACAGAAGTTGATGATGTTAGTTTAGAGAAAACCTATCGAGAAAAAAATCCCAGTAAGTAATTAATTACCTTTGACGATAAAATGAGGATTTAAAATATGATCCTTTTGATAAATTAATCTTTCACCTTGGGTATCTTGTACGGTTCCCCCAGCGCCTTCTACGACGGCTTGAGCCGCCGCTGTGTCCCACTCGGAAGTTGGAGCAAACCGAGGATAAAGATCAGCTTTTCCTTCGGCAACCATACAAAGTTTAATGGAGCTGCCTGATTGTAGTAATTCATATCGAGGGAATTGCGAGATGTATTTTTTAGTCTCTTCATTTAAATGACTTCGACTCGCAACTATCCGGATGGGATCGGCTACTGGTGAAGTTTGTATCTGCTCTAGAACAGCGTCTTGTATTTTGAAGGAATTTTTATTGATACCACCCACGTATAAAGATTTGCTTGTAGGAGAGTAAACATAGCCCGCAATAGGATATCGATTTTCCATTAAAGCGATGTTCACAGTGAATTCTCCATTTTTATTAATAAATTCCTTTGTTCCATCAAGGGGATCAACCAACCAGTACTTCGAAGCTTTGGTATAAATATTATCACTTTCCTCTGAGATGACGGGGTAGTTTGTCGATTTGAGACATTCGTTGATAAGCCCATGGGAGACAAGATCCGCTTGAGTTAAAGGGCTTTGATCTTCTTTAATTTGAATATCAACCTTGAAATTGCCATAAATATCCATGATTTTTTGACCGCATTGCTCTAAACAAGGGATGATTTGCTCAACAAATTCAAAATGTCGTAATTTGTTAAATATTTCCATTTTTTATAATATTGATAATTTTTTTCTATACATTGAGCTATAAATTAGTAAATTTGCGCAAATACGTCATAAAAGTTAATTACTATGAATCCTACTTTATTTTATAATAATAACCCATCATTAAAACATCCCGCTTGGGATACCGATAGTCATTATAAATTATTAGCTCAAAAGAAAATTTTTAAAACTAAGCGTTCCTATGAGAGATGGGTGGAAAAGGAAGATTTCCTTCCTCATAATCTTAATCTTGAAAATTATAAAGATGCTCTTGGCGATCGCCTCAACTCCTTAATTCAAAATTATTTTATTCAGGAGTATGAAAGACAAAGAAAATTAATTTTATTTATTCAATACTTTGAAAGTAAAAATCATAAATTCATTTTTGCTAATGACCGAAGAAAAGGACGACTTTGGGTAAAAGTTAAATCAAATAAAATAGAAGATATTTATGAAGGTATTAAATATTTTTCAAAACTTCGAAAAAAAAATATTATTCTTTTGCCCAGCCAAGATTTGCTTTCCAAATTTCAAGATTTTCAAATTCCTGTTACTAAAAATAAATACCAAATTGAATTTCCTAATTATATTTTTCAAGCTACTGAAATCGATCCCACCAAAACTATTTTTACGAAGAGCTTTAGTCTTAGGCAGAACAGTTATCTCTCCGACTTAGAGGCAGAAAGTATTCATATTATTCGAGAAGTAGTCAGTGAAACTAAAAATCCCGTGATGCTTTATTCAGTTGGCAAAGACAGCTCTGTCATGTTGCACTTAGCTCAAAAAGCTTTTTATCCAAGCCCTCCCCCTTTCCCTTTAATGCATGTGGATACACGATGGAAATTTAAGGAAATGTATTTATTTCGAAATTGGATGGCCAAGAAATCCAACATGAAGCTCATCACGCATATTAATCCCGAAGGTGTCAAATCTAATATCAATCCCTTTGATCATGGATCTTCGGTTCATACCGACATTATGAAAACACAAGGGCTCAAACAAGCACTGGATCAATATCAATTTGATGCTGCCTTTGGAGGTGCTCGACGAGATGAGGAAAAGTCACGCGCCAAAGAGAGAATTTTTTCTTTTCGTACCGCCACTCATCAGTGGGATCCTAAAAATCAGCGACCCGAACTTTGGAACCTGTATAATGCCAAAGTCAATAAATCCGAGAGTATTCGGGTATTTCCGCTTTCCAATTGGACCGAATTAGATATTTGGCAGTATATCTATCAAGAACAAATTCCTATTGTCCCTTTATATTTTGCCAAAACCCGACCTGTCATTCAGCGAGAAGGAATGATCATGATGGTTGATGATGATCGTCTTAATTTACAACCGCATGAAAAAATTGAGTTAAAAAAAATACGTTTTCGAACCCTCGGCTGTTATCCCCTAACAGGCGCGATTGAATCAGAGGCCGATAGTTTAGAGAGTATTGTTTTAGAATTACTGCAATCGAAAACCTCCGAGCGTCAAGGTAGAGCTATTGATGCAGACGCCAGTAACTCGATGGAAAAGAAAAAACTCGAGGGATATTTTTAATGAAACATTCAACGGCGATTAATCAATATCTCAAAGAACAAGCATCCCTTGACCTTCTTCGCTTTATTACATGTGGTTCGGTTGATGATGGCAAGAGTACGCTCATTGGAAGAATGCTTTATGAGTCTCAAATGATTTTTGATGATCAGGTCGCTTCTTTAAAAAAGGACTCTCAAAAACACGGCACCCAAGGAGAAGAAATAGATTTTGCTTTACTGGTAGATGGTCTGTCGGCAGAAAGAGAACAAGGAATTACAATCGATGTAGCCTATCGTTTTTTTTCCAGTAGTAAGAGAAAATTTATCGTGGCGGACACACCAGGTCATGAACAATACACACGCAATATGGCAACCGGTGCCTCCACTGCTGACTTAGCCATTTTGTTAGTCGATGCTCGTCATGGAGTCGTGACCCAAACCAAGCGTCATTCTTTTATTGTCTCTTTGTTGGGAATCAAAAATGTAATCTTAGCAATTAATAAAATGGATTTGGTCAACTATGATCAAAAAACTTTTCAGCAGATTGATCACCATTATCGAGATTTTGCAAAAAATTTAAATTTTAAACATATTCAAAGCATTCCCATTTCTGCCCTCAAAGGTGATAACGTTTATGAGAAGTCAAAAATGATGAAATGGTATTCACAACAAACACTTTTTAGTTATTTAGAAACTGTCCAAGTAACTTCTACAAAATCTTCTAAATTTATTTTACCGGTGCAAAGAGTGAATCGACCCAATTTAGATTTTCGCGGATACTCCGGAACTATTGCCTCCGGAAGTATTAAAGTGGGAGAAGAAATTAGAACCGTTCCGTCTAATCAAAAAGCGAAGGTGAAAGAGATTTTTATTGGCGATAAATCAATAAAATCGTCCACTAATAAGCAAAGTATTACCTTAACGTTAAATAAAGAAATCGACATATCTCGCGGTGATATTATCTGCAAAAAGGACTCCATAGTCGAGAGCGCCGATCAATTCAATATCAACATGATATGGATGTCAGAGGAAAATTGTTTTCCGGGAAGATCTTATATTGCCAAAATTCATAATAGTTCGGCTACCATTAAAATATTAGATATTAAAAAAATTTATAATGTGAACACGCTGGAGCACTCCCCTGGAAAACAATTAGACTTAAATGATGTGGCAGAAGTAACGGTCTCGCTTGGTAAAAATATTCCCTTTATGACGTATCAAGAAAATAAAAATATGGGCTCGATGATCTTGATTGATCCCCTTAGCAATCAAACGATTGGCGTCGGTATGATTAATTTTGCTTTACGCCGTGCCCAGAATATTCACTTACAGTCACTCAGCATTACTAAAGAATTAAGAGAAAAAATGAATGGTCATAAAGGGCAAGTACTTTGGCTAACTGGACTTTCGGGTTCGGGTAAATCAACAATTGCAAATGCGTTAGAGAAAGAATTATATGCCGAGGGCAAAAAAACCTATGTTCTGGATGGTGATAATATTCGTCATGGTCTCAACAAAGATTTGGGATTTAACGACAAGGATCGTGTCGAAAATATTCGACGTGTTGCAGAGGTGGCGAAGCTGATGTGTGATGCGGGATTAATTGTCATTACTGCTTTTATTTCTCCTTTTCGCACCGAAAGAGATATGGCTCGTTCATTATTTCAATCTGGAGAATTTAAGGAAATATTTATCTCCACACCTTTAAACATTGCCGAACAGCGAGATCCCAAAGGCTTATATAAAAAAGCTCGAAAAGGAGAAATTCCAAACTTTACTGGAATCAACAGTCCCTATGAAAAGCCTTTAAACCCTGAACTCTCTTTAGATACTTCGAAAACTTCAATAACTCAATGTGTGAAAAAAATTCGAGAAATCATTGCTTAAGCTTGATTTCTACTAGCTCAAATTTTTCCATATCAAAAGCAATCTCCTCAAAGATGGTGTCTTGATAATTTTTTTCCGGATTTAAAGAAAAACCATAGGGTTCTTGAGGCTCTCCTTTAAAATTTACAGTAAACTCGCCATTTCCGTCAATATCTTGGAAGGCAAATAAACCAATAACGATATGGGGAAAAGCCTTTAGGCTAATATTAAGAAAACGATTAACATCTCTCTCTTGAACCATAAATAATGGAGCCGATTTCTCATCAAAATAAAATTTTCGATCATAACCCCAAACATAAACGGGGCTTGTGGCATTATTAAATCCTGTCACTTTCACTTCTAAATGACTGCTATATGAATTTTTTATGACAAAAAAGCATTGAAATATAATGAAAATTAATACTTTGAGAGAAAACGCGGCAAAACTGTGCATAACTTGTACGAGATTATTATTTTTTTCTTCAATATGCACTGAATGTTTCAAATTATGAAAATTTTTTTCAAAATTTCGTAAATTATCGCCATAAATCTTGATTCTAGATAAAAAAGTCAAATTGAATTTTTACATAGCTAAAAATTTATTTTTATAATTCCTACAATACTGTGGATAACTCTGTGAAAAAGTCTAAAAATAACCTCCATAAAATGAAAAAAGGCTACCTTATTGTTCGTATCAACATCAAAAATGTTGAAGTATTTCAGCAATATCCACCTTTATCCACTAAAGCTGTAGAAAAATTTGGAGGAAAATACCTCATTCGCGGAGGTTCATTCGAAATAGCAGAAGGGCAATGGCCAGCGGAAAGAACGACGGTTGTAGAATTCGAAAGTTATCATAAAGCTAAAGAGTTTTATAATTCTCTTGAGTATGCCGAGGCCAAAAAAGTTCGACAGGAAAGCGCTGATACCGATTTTATTTTGATCGAAGGCTACTAATTTTTTTTAAAAAAATTATCGGCTAATTTTAGCTTTTCTTTTTTCTTCTCTAAAAGGGCTGAGAGCATCTTAATTTCTTCTTGATGACCTTGAATCATTTTCTCAATTTCCTCGACGCTTAGATCATCTAAATCAATTGGTTTTGCTTTTTTTGGCTCTTCTTCATCAAACATTTGTTCGGTACCCCTCTTTTGTCCACAGAATAGGAAAAAAACTTTCTTCTAATTCATTAGAATTTAATTTTTTATATTTTTTATAAATTCTAGCGGTGCCGCCAATATTTGTTGGATGAAATTCTGCATCTGAAGGCACACAATGTGCAACTACTGCTCTTCGGTTATCTTGACTGGTATTAATACCTGATCCATGCCAGGTATATCCATGGTGAAATGCAACTCCCCCTGCGGGCACTTCCACATATTGAATTTCTATCTGCTTATTATTTTGTTCAGCAAAATTTACTAATTCTTTTTTGTAATCATCAGGTGAATGAAATTGTCCTCGAGGTGGAGTTAATCCCCATAAATGAGAACCTTTAACATATTCTAAGGTACCTTTTTCTTGTGATACATGATCCAAGGGCATCCAACAGGTCATCATCGTTTGAGGAGATATCCAATCATCATAAGCGGCATCTTGATGGTATGCCAGAGTCTTGCCTCCAGGCGGCTTCCATAAAACATTATCTTGCAGTAACCTGGATCCCCTCCAATTCATCAGTTCAGCACAAGCCTTCCCTAAAACTTCATGACAAACCAGATCTTTAATTGAATTGTCAGATTTCCAAGCATTACAAATTTGACGGGTAACATTTTCCGGGTCTCTTCCCTGTTTCCAATTCCATTCATCTGGTTCAATACCTGTTTCAAAATTACCGGAGAAAAGTTTAGGAAACCTTTCGGTTAAACTGGGAATAAATTGCTGTTCGAGAAAATTTTCTAAAATCAAGTAGCCATTATCTTGAAACTGTTTTTTTAAATCTTCTGTTAGATCAATTTTAATCATAAACCTTAAAAAGTCCTTATTCTTTAGTTTTTTTATATTGTTTCTCTATGAGTTTGACTGCTTTATATAAATCATCTTTCGTAACACCTGTTGCCCATTGAAGACGATCATACTCATATAAATCGTTTTCAACAAAATAAGGAGAGGCTAACTTTCGGATCATTTGATCAAGAAAAATTAATTCTCTTTTATTCATAAAAAAATTTTAATCTAATTATTTAACTAAATAAATTGACATTTTAGAGTAGATTTTTGATAATCATGCATGTTTAAAAAAATTATTATTTTAATTCTTTCATCTTTTTTATTTACTGGATGCGCAACTGTAAGCGAAAAAGCCAACAGTGCCTATGACTATGTAGCTGGGGGTGTTTCAAAAGGATACAATTCAGTGAAAAATGCAGTTACTGGTGGCGATTAAAAGTAAACTTCCTTGATGAAAATTCCCAAACTTCATAAGATTGGAATGGGAGGAAGATTTATTATTGGCATTAACCTTTTCCTAATGTCTTTAGTTTTAGGAATAATTGGGTTTAATTATTTTTTTAGTTAACATTGAAATTTTTATCTCTTCAACACATTGCCATAGAAGACCCAGGAACATTTAAAGATTTTCTTTTAGAAGACGGTCATACTCTGACGACAATTCAATTAGATGAGGGTGACACCATTCCTTCTAATTTAAACGAATTTGATGCCATGCTTTGTATGGGAGGTCCAATGGATACTCATATGGAAAAGGAATATCCTTGGCTTGTTCCTGAAAAAAAAGCCATCGCAGAATATGTTTTAAATTTAGAAAAACCTTTTTTAGGATTTTGTTTGGGCTGTCAGTTATTAGGAGAGGTGTTAGGCGGCAAAGTCATTCAATCTAGCCCTCCTGAGATTGGTGTTTTAGATATTCATTCAAAAGAAGATATCAAAACCGATCCTGTTTTTAATTTTTTACCTCCCTCTTTCAAAGCATTACAATGGCATTCCTATGAAGTTGTCGGGTTAGAAGAAAATCAAAATATTACGATCTTAGGTTCATCTCTCACGACTAAATATCAAATTTTTGGATATAAAAAACATGCCTATGGAATTCAATTCCACCTAGAAATACGAAATACCACTGTAGACGATTGGGCCGAAGTGCCAGAATATAAAAATGCGTTAGAACAATCTCTGGGATCTGAGGCACTACCTAAAATGAAAAATGCTGTTAAAGCAGAGATTTTTACAATGCAAAATCAATGCAAAATGCTTTATCAAAATTTTCTTAAAATCGTTAGTGACTGATCATAAAGATTAATAATAGTGGTATTAGAGAAAAACTCACATATTTCATTTCATACTTTTTAAATAAAAAAAATACTCCGAGAATACCGAAGACAATTGAACCAAAAGATAAAGTCCATGAAGAACCTTCAAATATTTGAAAAAAACCTCTTAAAAAAAATAAAGAGAAAATTAAATATAAAATATTTCTCATAGGAGTTTATTATTTGTCTAAAAAAGATATAAATCAACCACGGTTCTGTGGTGAAACGGATATCACACTTGACTACGGATCAAGAATTCAGGGT
>VTPN01000025.1 GCA_008638215.1 Pelagibacteraceae bacterium | reverse complement strand
GTTAATTATTTAGTTTTTTGAAGTAAATAATTTCCAGTAATCACAATAATACTGCCTAAGACGATATAAAAAGAAAGCGGCTCCTGAATTAAAAGGATGGTCAGTATAATTCCGAAGATGGGAAACAAACTATAAAAAGGTAAAACGGTTTGCACACTGTAATGTTTATAAAGCCAAAACATCAATACTTGAGCCCCGCAAGACACCACTACTCCTGTGTAGATAGCTGGTAAATAATCCCACCAGGAGTGCTGTAAAATAGTTTTAAATTCTTGATTTTCAAAAAGGAAGGCTAACAAAATCATAATCGGTAATGTGGTTATAGCCATCCAGGCGTTTACCTCAAGAGCACTAAAGTCCGCTAGTTTTCTTGACATCATCGAAGCCAGCCCATAAGAAATGGCCGCCAAACACCCCAGCATTAAACTATCAGGGGATTGCAAGACAATCGGATCAAAACAGATGATCGCCAAACCAAATAGAACCAAACCTATTAAAAGCCATCTTTTTTGAGATACTTTTTCACCTAAATAAAATGACCCTGCAATAACGCCAAAGGGAATCGAAAACTGCATCACCAGGATCATCGAAGAGGTGGAGGTAGTATGGGCTAATGAAAGGTACATGAAAGGATATAGCCCCAGCCCCATGAGAGCGCCGTAAACTAAAACAAATTTAAAGTTATTTTTATGAATACTGCGAAGTCTTAAAAAAGGAAAAAGAAAAAGAACCATCATTAAAATGCGAATAAGAGAGAATATTAAGGGTGATAGCTCCTGATTAAGACCTATTTTTCCTATTGGGTAGGAACTCCCAAATAAAAACATTACAAAAAGCGTAATTAAAAGATGATTAAACCTCACTTGGATTGATTAAGTTTTAAAAACTCTCCAATAAAATATAAAGAACCACCAAAATAGATAGATGTTTGAGAATTGGAATATTGATTAATCGTCTTTACAGAACTTTGAAGGGATGGACAAAAAATTAATTTGAGATTGGTGGGTAGGTCTTTTTTAGTAATGGAGTTTTCTTCATTCATTTGAACTACTATTATTTTTTGGAAGTATTCAGAGAGTTTCGTTAGCATTTGAGTATATTTTTTATTATTCAAAAAAGAGCAAATCAAAATTTTTCGATGGACAGGTAGATTTTGAATTAGTGTATTCATGCCATCAATATTATGAAATCCATCTAAAGTAATATCTTTAAAATTCTTAAGCTTTTGAAAGAATAAGCCATTGGTAATTGACTGCATTCTCCCAGGCCACTGACAATGTGCTAGGGCTTTTTGGGTTAGCAATATATCAAATTTATTTTCAAGAATATTTTTAGCTAAATGAATAGCAAGACCGGCATTCGTTTTTTGATGTTTCCCTTGAAGGCTTAGATGAGATAAGTCAATCTTGATGTTATTTGATAAATAATTGTTAGATTTGACTTTCCAATTTTCTCCAAAGAATTCAGCCTTTAAACTTCTTCTTTGAAGCTCCGAATGAATAAATTTCATTACGCTTGGTTTTTGTTTATTGATAAAATTGATACTTTTCTTATTAAGTATACCTAATTTTTCAAAAGCTATTTTATTAAGAGAGTTTCCCAAAAAATCTTGATGGTCCAATGAAATAGGAGTAACAGCAGCAAATTTTGGAAGTTTTAAGATATTCGTAGCATCAAATCTTCCTCCTAATCCTACTTCTAAAATTAAAAAGTCAGCTTTATGGTCTTGGAATGCTTTGAATGCGGCAGCGGTGGTAATTTCAAAAAATGTTATTAATTTTCCATTATTTTTCTTCTCACAGTATCTTAGATATTCCAGTAGTTTCTTATGGGAAATATTTTTAGAGTTAAGTTGAATACGCTCATTAAAGTTAACGAGGTGCGGAGTTGTATAAACATGAGTGGTAAAGCCATGACGATTAAGAATAGATTTAAGAATAGCCGCTGTAGACCCTTTGCCATTGGTTCCCGCTATATGAATGACTTTGGGTATTTTTTTTTCATTAAAGCCAATTTTTTTTAATAATTGATTAATACGACCCAGAGATAAATCTGAAAATTTTGGATGAAGCTGTAAAAGCCTTTGAAAAATTGGATCTTTCAAGAATATTACTTTTTAAAGAAAGATAAAACTTTAGATAGAGTTTCTTTCAACTCTTTTCGATGAACCACAATGTCGATCATTCCATGTTCAAGGAGGTATTCGGCAGTTTGAAAGTCTTCTGGTAATTGTTCATTAATGGTTTTTTCAATTACGCGTTTGCCGGCAAATCCAATCATACTTCCTTTTTCAGCAATAATAATATCACCTAACATAGCAAAGGAGGCGCTGACGCCACCAGTTGTGGGATGAGTTAAGATACTAACAAAAGGAATTTTCTTTTGATCCAAAAGATTACATGCAGCAACTGTTTTGGGAAGCTGCATCAAGCTGACCAATCCCTCCTGCATTCGGGCACCGCCTGAAGCCGCAATAGAAATAAAGGGACAATTGAGTTCAACAGCTTTTTGACATCCAATTTTAAAAGCCTCACCGACGTACTGACCCATACTTCCCCCCATAAATTTAAAATCTAATAAGAAGATGCAAACGGCAGTTCCACCAATTTGGCCTGTCGCAACGTGGGCCGCATCTTTTTGATTAGTTTTTTGTTGGGCTTCTTTGAGTCGATCGGTGTATTTTTTTAAATCCTTAAATTTTAAAGGATCATTATTTTCAAAAGGAATATCAATGAGCTCAAACTTTTCATCATCAAAGAGCTGTTTAAAACGACTTTCAAAATCAATGTACATATGCTGATCACAATACGAACAAACATGTAAATTTTCTTGAAGGTCACTAACATAGAGCATCCTCTCTCCACACCCACACTTTGTCCATAAATCTGAGGGTGGATCTTTGCGATTCACTAAAGAGTTTAACTTTGGTTTAACAAAATCAGTTAGCCAATTCATAGTTAAATTTTAACCTCTTTTATAAACTTTCGAAGGGAAATTATGTAACTTGTAAAATTCATTTTAAGATCAAAATACTTTTGAATTAAGGCGGAACCAATAATTACGCCATCCGCTTTGGTATTTTTCGATATTGCCATAACATCTTTTTTTGATTTAATGCCAAAACCGACTAAAACGGGTATTTTTGTTTGTTTTTTTAAAGCTAAAACATTTTTGTTAATCTCTTGATAATCAAGCTTATTCGATCCGGTAATGCCGGTAGCCGAGATATAATAGACAAAGCCTTTTGCTTCTTTGAGAAGTCTCTTAGATCTTTTTTGATCGGTCATAGGAGAGATTAATTTAATTAAGTGAATATTGTTTTTATCAAGAATATTTTTTATCGGTTTTTCTTCTTCAAAAGGAAGGTCAACGATAATGAGGCCATCAACAATATTTTTTATTTCTTTAATAAATTTTTGAATTCCATATTTCTGAACGGTGTTGAGATAGCACATAATTACAAAGGCAGTTTTGTCACTTCCTTTTTTTAATTGAGCGATCAGGTTTAAGGATTGTTTTGTAGTAATTTTTGATTTTAAAGCAATTTTGCTTGACTCCTGGATTACAGGCCCATCAGCCATGGGATCTGAAAATGGGAGTCCAAATTCGATAATATCAGGTTGATGAGAGAGCAACTCATGGAAAACTTTTTTGCTTTGGGAGAGAGTGGGAAAACCGCAAGTCATAAAAAGGGATAAAATATTTTTTGAGGGTAGGTGATCGAGTTTATTCATCGGCGTCAAATCCAATTGCCTTAGCTGCTGTAAACAAGTCTTTATCACCTCGTCCACATAAATTTAAGATGATCGTTTTGCCTTTAGCTTTATTTTTAAAGGCTTTAATTAAATAGGCTAGGGCATGAGACGGCTCAAGCGCCGGGATAATCCCCTCTAATTTAGAACATAACTGAAAAGCATTGAGGGCTTCTTTATCTGTAACGCCATAGTATTTTGCTCTTTTGATGTCTTTCAAATGTGAATGCTCAGGCCCGACACCTGGGTAATCTAATCCTGCAGAGATTGAGTGTGCCTCTTTAATTTGCCCATCATTATCTTGCAGAACATAACTGTAACTCCCGTGTAAAATACCTGGGGTTCCCGAAGTCATGGTAGCTGCCGTCTGATTGGTTTTAGGTCCTTTCCCTGCTGCTTCAACCCCGATGATTTGCACCTTCTTATCATTCAAGAAAGGGTAAAACAGCCCCATAGCATTCGAACCTCCCCCAACACAAGCGATTAGATAGTCGGGTAATTTTTTTTCAATTTTTAGGATTTGTTCTCTTGCTTCTTTTCCAATGACAGATTGAAAGTCTCTTACCATTTTTGGGTAGGGGTGAGGGCCCGCGGTAGAACCAATAATATAAAAAGTATCTCGAACGTTTTTAATCCAATCTCTTAGCGCTTCATTCATTGCATCTTTGAGTGATTTACTCCCAGACTCTACGGGTATGATTTTAGCACCAAGAAGTTTCATTCGAAAAACATTTGGTTTTTGACGTTCAATATCTTTTGAGCCCATGTAGATATAGCAAGGTAATCCAAATAATGCGCAAACAGTAGCAGTAGCAACGCCATGCTGACCAGCTCCCGTTTCAGCAATAATTCGGGTTTTGCCCATTTTCTTTGCTAATAAAATTTGACCAAGGCAATTATTAATTTTATGAGCACCGGTATGATTGAGCTCATCTCTTTTGAAGTAAACCTTAGGCCCATTTAAGTATGCAGACAGATTTTTGGCATGGTGTAACGCCGAAGGTCTTCCCACATAATTTTTAAATAAATCTTCTAGTTCTTTGTGAAATTTTTTATCTTTTTGAATTTTTTGATAGGATTGATCAAGGTCGAGTAAGAGAGGCATTAAAGTTTCAGAAACATACATCCCACCGTATTCACCAAAACGACCAAGGGTATTGGGTTGACTATAATTTTTCATTTAATTTGAGAGATGAAACGAGACGATCAATTAATGAAAGGTTCTTTTCACCTTTTTTTTCCTCTACGCCAGAATTTATATCAACAAAATCCGCCCCTGTTAAGTTAATTGCATCTAATACGTTTGACTCATTTAACCCTCCGGAAAGGATAAAAGGCAACTTTTTGGGATTAGAAAATTCTGACCAATTCCAAGTTTTATTATTTCCTCCTGGCTGATCATCTTTTTCAGGTTTTCCTTCAATTAAAAAGTAATCAACATTAGTAAAATCATTTTTAATGAATACTTCGGGAGAAAGAGTTTTGAATATTTGTTTTTGAAATTCAGATTTGACTTGGTTGATGAATTTTTGATCTTCGTTTCCATGAAGTTGAATAGTTTGAAAATCAAATGTATTTAATTTTTCTTCAATTTCTTGAAGTGTGGGATTTACAAAAACTCCAACAAACTTATCACTAAATTGACTGTAATATTGCTTAATTATTTTAAGGATATCAAAATTAATATTTCTGGGACTTTTTTCATAAAAAATTAATCCTTGGTAGTCGATAGGAAGGTTTAAACAGTGTTCAATAATTCTTGGATTATTTTGTCCACAAATTTTTATTTTCATGATTTTTTTTGTATTCATTTAATACTTTCACTGGGTCTTTGGCATTAATTAATTCCCTGCCAATGACAACAAAATGAGCTCCTTCATTAAGCGCATCATGAACAAAAGAAACTCTTTTTTGATCATCTTTTCTGTCTAGAAGTTTGACCCCGGGTGTTATTTTGAGAAGTTTATGGAATCTTTTCAAAGATTTTAAATCTTGCCCAGAGCAAATTAATCCAGTGATATTGGTATTGTTTGCTATTAAAGCTAATTTTTTAATTAAATGATCAGTATTTTTTTCTCCATATATTTTTTGACTGTCTTTGCCATCGAGACTTGTCAGCAAGGTCACTCCTAAAACTTTAGTTTTCATATTCAGTTTTTTGATATTTTGTAAAGCCGCCTTTAGCATTTCCTCCCCACCTGAGATATGCAGGGTTAAGAAATCAGGATTAATTTTTTTTAAGGAGTCTATCGCACTGCTGACCGTATTGGGGATATCATGTAATTTTAAGTCGAGAAATAAGTTTGATTTTTTTCTTTTTATTTCACTAATGAGTCTAGTAGCATCTTTGCTATAAAAAGACCGATAGCCTACTTTAAAACCATAAACCATTTGATGCAGTCTTTGAACCACTTCAATATTCTTCTTATTGTCAGAGGCGTCCAGTGCAATAAAGGCTTTAAGTTTTTTCATTTAGTTTTTTATTTAGAGTTTCACTCGCTTTAAAGGCTAATTTCCATTTGGATGGAATATATATTTTAGTTTTATTTCTTGGATCTGATCCATATCGCGATGGCATCAACTTAGATTTAAAAACTCCAAAGTTACGGAGCTCAATGGTAAGATGCTTTTTTAAATATTCTTCCAACAGATCAAAGAACCTATAAAAAATAGCCTCATTGATCTGTGGTGTTAAATCAGTTTCTGACTGCAAAAAGGATTTAAGAAGATCGGATTTATTCTGCTTTGGTGCCCTTATCTTCATCCAAAGCCTTACCTAAGATATCTCCTAAAACCGAACCAGAGGACTTAGATCCATATTTTTCTAATAGACTTTGCTCTTCATCAACTTCTAATTGTCTGATAGAAAGGGCAAATTTTCTATTAGTCAAATCAATGGAGCTAATCTTAGCATCAATTTTTTGACCTTCATTGTAACGAGAGATATTTTGTTCTTCTTTATTTTTTGATAACTCTTTTCTACGAATAGTAGTTTCAATAAAACTTGCCACCTCTACGTCAATACCATTATTACTGATTTTGGTAATTGTAGCTGACACGATATCCCCTTTATTTTTATCCTTAAAGAATTCATAGAATGGATCGGGAGTTAGTTGTTTGATACCAAAACTAATCTTCTCTTTTTCAGGATCTATTTCTAAAATTTTCACCTGAATACTCTGACCTTTTTGGTATTTTTTAAGTGTTCGATCCCCATTAGAGTCTGTCCAAGAAAGATCGTTTTTATGAACTAAACCATCAATATTATCATTGAGTTTTGCAAATATGCCAAATTCAGTGATATTCTTGATTTCCGTATCAATGACCTGCTCTTTTTTATATTCATTAAGAATATTTTCCCAAGGATTTGGCTCAGTTTGTTTAATACCTAAGCTAATACGTTTCTTTTCTTTATCTATCTCTAAGACTTTTACTCTAATGTTAAATCCTATTTCTAGAATTTTATTAGGGTGAATGTTCTTTTTCGTCCAACTAATATCATTTGAGTGAACAAGACCTTCAAGATCTTTATCCGTTAATTGAACAAAGGCGCCATAGTCGGTGATATGAGTAATTTTACCGTCATATATTTCATTTGAAGTAATTTTATCTTCAATCTTTTCCCATGGATCATTTTTTAATTGTTTGTAGCCAAGACTGATTTTGTCTGAGTCATCGGAGACTTTTAAAATTTTAAAGTCATAATTCTTACCTATTTCCAATACATCAGAGGGATGACTTATTCTGCTCCAAGAGATATCACTGAGATGAACGAGGCCATCAATACCACCTAAATCTACAAAGGCACCGTAGTCGGTAAATGTTTTAACACGACCATTGATAACAGAATCAGATTTAGATTTTGATACGATTTCATTTTTTATTTCTTTTTGTTTTTCCTCTAAAATTGCTTTACGTGAAACTACAATATTGCCTTTTGAATAATCCATTTTGAGAATTTCAAATGTTTCTTCAGTTTTGATTAAATGACTAACATCTCGAACAGGACGAACATCAATTTGACTTAAAGGTAAAAAGGCATTTGTTCCCATAATTTTGACATAGAGACCGGCTTTTGCTTTACCCACGATGAAACCTTTGACTCTTTCTTTGTTGTCATAGAGCTTTTGGAGTTTTTCCCATGATTTCATTTTAATAGCTTTTTCATGAGATATTTTTATATTGCCTTCTCGGTCCTCTAACTTTTCAACAAACACTTCAATTGTTTGTCCAGTTTTAAGATCATCGGAAGACCCAGTGTTAAGAAATTCTTCTCGAGGGATTTGCCCTTCGCTTTTATATCCAATATCAACGGTCACATGTTGATCATTTATTTTGAGGATTGTTCCAGAAATAATTTTGTTTGCGGAGATGTTCGTTTTCGTTTCGAATTGTTGGTCTAGCAGTTTGCTATACTCGTCGTTAGATATCATAAGTCATTATTTACCTTTCAAATTATCTAGGTTTTTTTAGAGTTTTCTGACTCTTTTTCAAGAGAATTAATAAATATGCTTATTTATATGCTTGAAAAAACTCGGATAGCTAGTTTTTATGCTCGATTTATCTTTGATTTTGTTTGGTTTTTCACAAATTAAGTTTGCTATATAAAAAGACATTACAATACGGTGATCATGATGGTGAATAATACTAGCGCCACCCTTTTTTAAATTAGTATCTCCATGGATATGTAAATCAAAATCTATAATTTCACTTTTTACTCCCATAGCTTTTAAATTTTGGTGAATGAGGAGTAAACGGTTGCTCTCTTTAACAGTTAGTTCTTCTAATCCTTTAAAGATAGATACGCCTCTAGCATATGACGCCGCAATAGAAAGAATAGGAATTTCATCTACCTGAGTAGGAACTTCTTCGGATTTTATAATTGTAGATTTTAGATGTTTCTTTTGATTTATTTTTAGATCAGCTAAGAATTCATTATTAACTCTTCTCTGATTTGTGATTTGTATATCACCACCCATTTTTTTAAGAGTTTTTAAAAAGCCTATTCTTGTTTTGTTAAATAACATGTTCTTGACTATTAATTTTGATCCAGGTTTTAGACAAGCTGCAGTTATAAAAAAAGCGGCAGAAGAAGGATCTCCAGGGATATTTAATTTAATTGGTTTGAGATCCTTATCATTTTTCATTTCAATAAAACGATATTTCGAATTTTCTTTTACTTTTATATTATAACCCATCGCTTTAAGCATGTTTTCGGTATGATCTCTTGTAGATTTAAATTCTTTTATTTTAACAATCCCATTAGTGTTTAAAGCGGAGAGCATTATGGCACTTTTGATCTGGGCAGAGGGTATTTTAATATCGTAACTTAACGGAATTGCATCGCCGACACCTTTAATTTTTATTGGGGGAAAGGAGTCTTTATTTAATTCTATGGATGCCCCAATTCTTTTTAAATGGTCAGTGACTCTTTTCATGGGCCTCTTACTAAGAGATTTGTCACCTTTGAGAGTAGCTTTGATATTGTTAGAAGATATCAAACCGGCAAGAAGCCTGATACCTGTCCCAGAGTTACCAAAATCTAATTGTTTTTTGGGTTGAAACAACGCTCCAGGTGGTAGACCAAAAATGATGTATTTTCCATTTTTTTTTGTTATTTGGGCACCTAAATCTCGCATTACAAGAAGAGTGTTCATGACATCTTCTCCTTCAAGCAAATTTGATATTTCTGATCGACCCACGGCTTGACCGGTTAAAATTAGGGACCTGTGGCTGATGGATTTATCACCAGGGGGATAATAAATGCCTTTAATAAGTTTTTTGGAATTAATGGCCATATTTTTATTGATAATTTTCTCCTAGATATATCTTTTTAACAAATTTATCGCTTGTGATTTCCTTGGGTGTTCCCGATTTAATAATTTCACCGTTATAAATAATAAATCCATAATCAACAATACTTAGAGCTTCTTTAACATTATGATCAGTAATTATAATTCCGATATTCATTTTTTTTAAAAGTGCGACAGTAGATTTGACTTCTTCAATTGCGATAGGATCAATGCCCGCAAATGGTTCATCTAATAATAGAAATTTAGGATTACTTGCAAGCGCTCGGGCTATTTCAGTTCTCCGTCTTTCACCTCCAGATAAGAGTTTACCTTGAGTTTTTTGAAATCCTTGAAGAGAAAATTGTTTTATAAGATTTTCAGTAACTTTGAGGGCATCTGCTTTAGAATGAAATAACTCAGCTATTGCAAAAATATTATTATAGACGTTCAAATCTCTAAAGATTGAAGGCTCTTGAGGTAAATAAGAAATTCCTAATTTGGACCTTTTGCTTAAACTAAGAAAAGTTAAATCTTCTTCATCTAAAAAAATTTGACCCTCGTCTGGCGGAAGGAAGCCAGCAATAATATTAAAAAGCGTAGTTTTTCCACTGCCATTAGGCCCAAGTAATCCATTAATTTTTTGACTATTGAATTCTAAATTAACTTTTTTAAGAGCTTGTTTGGATTTAAAGTTTTTACTAATGTTTTGAAGTTTAATTATTTTCATTGTTTTCTAAAAGAACTTCCACTAGTGATCCATCGTTTGCAGAATTTAAAATTCTTTTATTATTATCAATGTCCGCAATTAATTCATGACCTTTAAGTAACCTAGTTGGAGATTGAACAGATACATCTCCAGTTAAAGTGATAATGTTATCATCTCTAGTATAGATTGCATAATCACCCAAAAAAACCTCATCTTTTAATTCAATTCTGACATTTTCAAAAAGCTCAACGATCGTAAACAATTCTTTATCGCCTTGCTCTACATACTGGGCAATCATTTTTTCAGAATAAGCAATAAATGTATCATTGCTAAATTCTACCGATCCAGTTGCGGTATACGATTGGTTTTCTGAGTCCCAAATTAAACTATCTCCAGCTTTAACTGTGCTTTCCGCATAGGCATTTAAATAAAAAAATAAACTTAAAATAAAAATAAATTTATTCATGACTTTTAAATGTAACAATACCATCGAAATATATTTTACCCTCTGAGTCTATATTTTTAAATCCATGAGCTTCAAGAGTTCCCATAGAGTTTATCACTTGAACTGATTTTTTACTATGTGATATCTCTTCAATCAAATTTATAGATATGTCTTCCCCATAAATTTTATATTCCTTATTCTCTAAATAAGATTTTCCTTGAAGAAAAAATTGATCTTCATCAATTTTATTTAACTTGTCAGAGCCAATTTTTGTTAAGCCTGATTTACTTAGCACAATACTTGAAAAATTTTCTACTGACATACTTTTTTGACTATAAACTTTTGAAGAGGGCTTATTGTCATAATAATACATAAAAGCCTGTAAGCTTAGTAAAAGAAAAATTAAAAAATTAAAAATATTTTCTTTTAGAAACTTACTCATTTTCTAAACAATTTTTTAAATTTACAATACCTATTGGGGTATTTTTTTTCACTATTAAAAGACTGGTAATGGAATTTTTATTCATCAATATAATTGCGGATGAAATCAATAGATCTGCTGTCGCTGTTACAGGATTTTTGTTCATTATCGATGTGGCTTTATCTTTCATATTTAATTTTTTTATTGCTCTTCTTAGGTCACCATCAGTAATTATACCTTTGATTTTTTTTTGGTTATCTATTAAAACTGCGCAGCCGTATTTCTTTTCAGTCATTTCAAGCACGGCATCCATTATGGAGGCATCTTGCTTTATTAATGGAAGATCAGTATCCATAATTTCTGAGAGGGTTTTTAATTTTTTTCCTATTTTCCCTCCGGGATGTAAGATTTTAAATGCTTTCTTGTCAAATTCTCTAAGGTTTAATAAACAACAACAAAGAGCATCACCTAGAGCTAAGGTCATAGTTGTTGATGTTGTGGGTATGGTGGATAATTTATCTGCTTCTTGGTGGGGAGGTAATATCAAGTTTATATCGGAGTTTTTAGCTAATAAACTTTTTTTATTAGAGCAAATTGAGATAATTTTGATTGATTGTTTTTTAGCAAAATCTAGAAGGTCACTGAGCTCATGGGATTCTCCAGAGTTTGAGAGAACAATCAATATATCTTCCACTCTAACTATACCCATATCTCCGTGACTGGCATCAACTGGATTTAGAAAAACTGACGGAATGCCTGTAGAGGTAAAAGATGCTGCAATTTTGGCTGCGATATTTCCACTTTTTCCTACACCAGAGATTATTAATTTACCTTTTAAGTTTTTAATACTCTCAACTGCTTTTAAAAAATTATCATCAAGACTTTTAGCTAAGTCATTGATTGCCTTTGACTCTATATGAAGAACTCCTTTTGCTGATTTTAGAATTTGTGACTTATTCATTGATTACTTATGCGCAAAAATATCAGTATTTTCCCATCCCATTAAGTCAAGCTCTACTCTTGTTTCTAAAAAATTCATAATTGATTTAAAAGTTTTAAGTCTTTTTGTCTCTAATAGTTTTGACTCTAAATTTTTTTTTAAATCGCTTAAAAAAAGCACATCATTCATTGCATATTGAATTTGGTGTTTAGTTAATTTTTTTTGACTCCAATCGGAAGTCTGTTCAGTTTTATCTAATTCTATATTTAGTATTTCTTTAACAAGATCTTTAAGACCATGTCTGGAAGAATATGTGCGGGTAAGTTTAGAGGCTATTTTTGTGCAAAAAATATTTTTTACATTGATATTTAAATTTTCTTTAAGTACTGCCATATCAAATCGAGCATAATGAAAAATTTTGGTTATAGACTTATCTTCCATTAGGGCTTTGATATTCTTTGAGTTTGCTGATGAGATATTCTGATCAAATTGAATAAGGTAAACTTTTTTATTAGACTCATTGCGTAACTGAATTAGACAGAGCCTATCTCTTTTAATATTTAGTCCCAAAGTCTCAGTGTCGATAGTTATATCCCCTTTAAAAGATTTTAAAGATTGAAGGGGTAGGTCATTTTGGAATAATTGATAATTTGACATCCTAAGACATATATTTATATAAGATAGATAAGGCAATGAGAAATAAAAACATCTTAATTTTTGGTTCTACTGGATTTATAGGCAGAAGCCTTTCTAAAAGATTGTTGGCGAATGGTAATAAATTAATTTGTCCTGTCAGAGATCCAAACAGAGTAAAGAGAAATATCTTATCTGGCGATATTGGCCAAATAGATGTTGCTGAATTTGATATTCATAATTTAGATAATATTGAAAAATTAATTGAAGACTGTGATATTGTTATCAACTTAATTGGTCTTCTCTTTGAAAAAAATAATTTTTCTTTTGAGTTAGCACATTTTTTGCTTCCCAAAAAAATTGCCATTCACGCTGAAAAACATAATAAGCCTTTTCTTCATGTTTCAAGTTTAGGCTCCACTTACCAGAGTAAATCTAATTATTTGGTTTCAAAAAAAATGGGAGAAGAGTTTATTCAAAGCAATAACAACAATCACATAATCATCAGGCCTAGTGTGGTATATGGAGAAGAGGATAATTTTATTAATCAATTTGGTAGAATGCTAAAAATTCTACCTTTTCTTCCTCTATTTAAAAAAGGGAATACTAAATTCCAACCAATTTACGTCAACGATTTATCATTAATGATTATGAATTTAATGAGTAAGTTTGATCAATATAAAAATCAAAATATCGCAGCGGTTGGAAAAGAGGTTTTTACCTTTAAAGAAATTCTTTCTCATATTTTTTTCACTCTTCAAAAAAAAGAACGATTTATAAATATTCCTCCTTTTTTTGCAATCCTTCAAGGTAAGATCATGGAGAAACTACCCAAACCTCTTTTCACTTACGATCAGTATGTAACCTTATCTCATGACAGCATAGACGAGGGTGGTTCAAAAAAAGTTACCGAAATTATCGAACATGATTTATCAAATATGAAATTAGTAACTGCTCAATATCTAAAAAAATTTATTGATAGAGTTTAGTCCAATAAGGTTAAAATTAATAAACCAAATATCAATCGATATATGACAAAAGGTTTGAAACCGATATTATTTATATAGTTAATAAAAAGCTTTAGGGTTAGATAAGCAAAAACGAACGTCAGTACTAAAATAATTACTAGATTAAAATCAAATTTAATTTCCTCTAAATCCGCTATGTTTGATAAAAAAGAAATTAAAATTATTGGCATGCCCAAATATAAACTCAAGATAGATGAGTTTTTTCGATCTTCCCCCATCATTCTGAAAGCGATCATACAACTCCCGGACCTGCTAAAACCAGGTAAAAAAGCAAGACATTGAAATATTCCTGCTACTAAAAACTTTGTTTTAGTATTAGAAATCTTTATTACTTGAAAAAATTTTAAATCTGAAAAGTAAAGAAGTAGGCCACCTATAATAGAAGTGTAGCCAATTATTTGAAGGCTGAAAAAACTAATGTTATAGAATTTTATTAGTGCCCCAACAATGATTGCCGGAATTGTTGCTAGTATAATAGGAATAAAATTTAACTTTATATTATGAAATGCGAGGTGGTTGTATCGATAGAGGTAAAAAATTAATGCTAGTAAAGATGCAAAATGGGCTGTTGTTTCATATAAGTAATTTCGCGAGTCACTCTTAATATAAATCAACTCAAGTAAATTTAGATGACCACTTGAACTGATGGGAATAAATTCAGTAATACCCTGAATAATGGAATAGAAACTGTAAAAAAGATAATTAGCGGTCATAAATTATTATCATTTAAATATTTACTTTATTTTTTTTAGAAATATAAGAATTACTCTTTTTGAATTAATTTGTAAAAAGTAATAATTTATCATTATGTTAGAGTTTCATAAAAAAAATCAACAGAATCCTGAAAAAACAGAACCTGAAAAAAGAATAAAGGATTTTCAAGAAATTTATAGACAGTTTGACCAAAATACTTCTGTCGAACAATCTTCCAGATGTTCTCAGTGTGGTGTTCCCTTCTGTCAAATTCACTGCCCGCTTAACAATAATATCCCTGATTGGCTTCGATATATTGCCGAGGGAAGACTAAAAGAGGCTTATGAAATATCAACTTCCACTAATGCATTCCCAGAAGTTTGTGGAAGGGTTTGTCCTCAAGATAGACTATGCGAAGGAAATTGTGTGATTGAGCAAGCTGGTTTCGGCGCTATTACTATCGGTAATCTTGAAAAGTATTTAACTGAAATAGCTTGGGAAAATGGATGGGTAGAAAAAATTAATTCCGCACATTCTACAAATCAAAAAATTGCTATCATTGGATCTGGCCCAGCAGGTATGGCGGCATCTACTTACTTAGTTAAGCAAGGTTATCAAGTTGATATCTTTGAAAAAAACGATCGAGCTGGTGGTTTAATGATTTATGGAATACCGAATTTTAAATTAGACAAAAGTGTTGTGGAAAGAAGAACCGAATGGCTAACTGAAAGTGGCGTAAGATTTAATCTTAATAAAGAAGTAGGAAAACATATATCTTTTCAAGAACTTGAAAAAGATTATGACGCAATCCTTGTGGCCACTGGCGTTTACAAGGCTAGAGAGTTAGACATTGAAACTAAGAATATTGAAAACTCCCTACCAGCTCTTGATTTTTTAATTGAAAGTAACAAAGTTGGTTTAGGAGATACCCCATCTAAAAATAAATTTTTAAATGCAAAAGATAAACATGTTGTTGTCATTGGAGGTGGGGATACAGCGATGGACTGTGTAAGAACAGCGATACGACAAAAAGCAAAAGAAGTTACTTGCCTTTACAGAAGAAATAAAGAGAACATGCCGGGATCTGCAAGAGAAGTGTTAAACGCCGAACAAGAAGGTGTTAAATTTAATTGGCTTTCTGTTCCCTCTAAAATTATTTCACAAGATACATCTGCCTCAAGTCTTGCTTATAAAGTGGCAGCATTAGGCGAGGCCGATGAAACGGGCAGACGTAAGCCGATTGATACGGGCGTCGAAAAACAGATTAAAAGTGACTTGATTATTCAAGCTCTTGGATTTGAGCCTGAAAATCTTAATGAAAACTTTGGTACCGATTTAGAATTAACTAGCTGGAATACTTTAAAAGTAGATTTTAAAAAGTTTCAAACTAGTAACCCAAAAGTATTTGCCGCAGGAGACATTGTTAGAGGAGCATCACTTGTCGTATGGGCGATACACGACGGCAGAGAGGTGGCTAAATCAATCCATGAATACTTGGAACATAATTTAGTTAAAAAGAAAGCATCATAATGAGCCAAGAAATTAAAAATTTTATCAAGAACAGAGAGCTATTAAAAAAAAACCATATTTATAAAGACAGTTATGAGCACGATAACTGTGGTGTTGGGTTAGTTGCTTCAATCAATGGTGAATCCAGAAGAGATATTGTTGAAAAAGGAGTAGAGGCCCTTAAAGCTGTTTTTCATAGAGGGGCAGTTGATGCTGATGGTAAAACTGGAGATGGGGCAGGTATTATGCTTGAAGTTTCACGTTCTTTTTTTAGTAAACAAGTTACCAAAACAGGTCATTTAGCTGATCAGAATAATTTACTTGGTGTAGGAATGATATTTCTCCCAAAAAGAGACTTTGGCGCTCAAGAAAAATGTAGAGCTATAGTCGAATACGAAATCATCAAAGCAGGTATGAGTTTGTATGGATGGAGGCAAGTTCCAGTAAATACAGAAATCATTGGTGAAAAGGCAAACTACACAAAACCCGAAATTGAACAGATTATTTTTGCCCCAAAAGACTCTCATGAGAATATTGAAAAAAGGCTCTATTTAACAAGAAGAAGAATTGAAAATAAAATTAAAGCTTTAAGTATTAATGATTTTTACATATGTTCCTTGTCAACTGAGACAATCGTCTATAAGGGAATGTTTTTGGCTGAACAGCTATCTGAGTTTTATCCCGACCTGTTAGATTCAGACTTCAAATCTAAATTTGCTATCTACCACCAACGATATTCTACAAACACTTTTCCTACTTGGTCTTTAGCGCAGCCCTTTAGAGTGTTGGCGCATAATGGAGAAATTAACACCCTCAAAGGTAATATTAATTGGATGAGTGCCCATGAGCCGAGAATCACTCATCCTTTTTTCAATGAAAGAATTAATGATATAAAGCCGATTTTAGACTCTGACGCCTCTGATTCAGCCTCTTTAGACGCTGCTTTTGAATTGTTGGTTCAAACAGATCGTGATTTACCTATGGCTAAATCAATGATTATTCCTGAGGCGTGGTCTAATCGTCATGATATTTCTGAAGAGCTAAAGAATATGTACGCTTATTGTAATGCCGTTATTGAACCATGGGATGGTCCTGCGGCTGTTTGTGGAAATTTTGGAGATTGGATAATTTCTGGAATGGATAGAAATGGGTTAAGGCCTCTTAGATATATTTTAACAAATGACGGTTTACTAATATCAGGTTCAGAAGTTGGTATGATTAACATTGAAGAAAAACATATATTGAAAAAGGGTCGCGTGGGCCCAGGTGAGTTGGTAGCCATTAATTATAAAGAGAAAAAATTTTACCAGAGCGAAGAACTTAAAAATATTCTAAGTAATCGTCAAGATTTCT
>VTPN01000024.1 GCA_008638215.1 Pelagibacteraceae bacterium | reverse complement strand
AGACTTTGCAGATTTGCCTCATCCAGTTTTGAAGGTGACCCATACAACGAAATTGAAAAAACAATTAATTTTATAAACCAATAGATATAACATAAATGCCAAAAAAAAAATCAACTACATTATCCAAAACTACCACTAAAAAAAAATCTACTATTAAAAAAGTAGTTGAAAAAAAAACCAAATCTTCCTCCCAAATAAAAGAGGATATTAATCCATCAGATTTTCTTCAAAAAGAAAATGAAAACCAACTAAAGGCGATCATCACTAAAGAGTTTGATAAAGATTTAACTGAAAAATCATTATTATATATAAAGTCATATGTGAAAATCGAAGACTCTATCATTTCAGTAAATGATTTTTTGAATTATGTTGAAAATTTAGACGAAGATTTATTTAAACTTTTCAAAGCATATAATAGTACCTTAGACAGTGATACTACTTCATCTCCAGAAGAATCTGAGGAAGAAGAAAAACCTTCAGGTGTTAAAAGTGACGACCCAGTTCGTATGTATCTTAAAGAAATGGGAAATGTTGAACTGCTATCCCGTGAAGGCGAAATTGCAATAGCAAAAAGAATAGAGTCGGGACTAGATAGAATGATGAACTCTATTTTAGAGTGTCCTGCTTCATTAGATATTCTAAAGAAATGGATGGACCAAGTTAAACTTCAAGAAATTAATTTAAGAGAAATTGTCGACTTTGATGAATATTTCAATGAAGACAATGATCCTTATTCTAACTCATCTAAAAGAAAAGAAATTCAAAAAATTATAAACGATAAAAAGAAAGCTCTTTTGAAAGAAAAAGAACAATTGATGAAAGAGCAGGGAATTGAAATAGATAAAGAAAAATTGGCAGAAACCGCTTCTGAAGATGATGTAGAAAATGAAAGTTTTTCAATATCAATTATTGAAGAGTTTTACAAACCGGAAATTTTGAAGAAATTAGATCGAGTATTAGTTCTTTCAGAAAATATAACCAAGATAAAAAAGAATAAAAATATTACTAAAATTTCTGATACAAAATCACTAAAAGACTTAAAGAAATATCAAGATGAAATATTAAATTATTTCAATGAAATTAAGATTAAACCTCATAAATTAGAAGAAATTATCTCCCATCTTTATTCAATTAATAAAGAGATTCAATCAAAAGAAGTATCAATTCTAAGCATCTCAACACAGTCGAAAATTGCACGTGATATTTTTTTAAAACATCACAGCCTAAAAGATACTTATACTTTATATCAAAAACATATGTGTTCTGCTGATGAAGGTTTTAAAGGTATGTTCCAAAAAAATGCAGAAAAGTTGAAAACAATTTATAAAGATATTTTAAGTCTATCCAAAATAGCAAATCAAAATATTATTGAATTTAAAGAAAAAGTTCGTGAAATCCAATCTGGACAAAGAACCGCTAATCAAGCAAAAAAAGAAATGATTGAGGCTAATTTAAGACTAGTGATCTCAATTGCTAAAAAATATACAAATAGAGGTCTTCAATTTTTAGATCTAATTCAAGAAGGAAATATAGGTTTAATGAAGGCTGTTGATAAATTTGAATATCGACGTGGTTATAAGTTTTCCACTTATGCTACTTGGTGGATTAGACAGGCTATTACGCGATCAATAGCAGATCAGGCAAGAACAATTCGTATTCCAGTTCATATGATTGAAACTATTAATAAAATTGTGAGATCCAGCAGGCAGCTAATCTTAGAATTAGGAAGAGAGCCTACTCCAGAAGAGCTTTCAGCACGCTTAAAAATGCCAATAGAAAAAGTTCGTAAAGTTTTAAAAATAGCTAAAGAACCAGTAAGTCTTGAGACACCAATTGGAGATGACGATGATAGTTTCCTTGGCGACTTTATTGAAGATAAAAATGCTGTTATACCTGAAGAGGCAGTAATGCAACTCAATCTCAGAGAAACAACTACGAAAATATTATCTACTCTCACTCCAAGAGAAGAAAGGGTTTTAAGAATGAGATTTGGTATAGGAATGTCTTCTGATCATACCCTTGAAGAGGTTGGTCAACAATTTAGCGTTACAAGAGAAAGAATACGACAGATTGAAGCTAAAGCTCTAAGAAAATTAAAACATCCAATAAGGTCTAAAAAACTAAAATCCTTTATGGATTCTTAATATCATAATTAATATAAATTCTTGTTTTTTTTTAATTTGAATATAATAGTAGTGAGTCTAATCAAGGGCCTGTAGTTCAGTTGGTTAGAACGCGGTGCTCATAACGCCGTTGTCGCAGGTTCGAGTCCTGCCGGGCCCACCATTATTAAATTTTATTTAACTCTTCTATGAGTTTTCTTAAATCCCCTTTATTTTTTCTGAGTATTTTTGAGAATTCTGATTTTTTGGTAACAAAATACGATGTATTTTCTACTATCACATCAAGAATTTTGAAGGAGGAGTTTATTGATGCAACTTTCCAATAAAGATTAATAGAATTTCTACCCTCTTTGATTTTAGAATTAATTTGATAAACGTTATCATTTAAAACTATATCAATAAGTTCAATCTCTCCAGAAGTTGTGTTATTAGATAAGTTATAAATAGTTTTTGTTAAATAATTTTGAAAAGAAATCTCATAATCATAGAGATCTGATTTATTTGATTTTAATGAAATACTCTCTGGAATTAGGCCATATGCAATACTTTTAACTGCAAAATTATTTTCAACAAAATTCACATATTCTTCATAATTTTCATTATTCTCTCCATCAGCATTATTCATAATTTCTAAAAATTTTATAGACTCTTGATTAAACCAATTTGATATTTCTTCCTCAAAAGCATGAGATAGTTGAAAAAAAAATAAAAAAGCGATAATGAAATATTTCATAATTCTATTATAGATGGAAATTAATTAATTACTCAATATAAATTTTTGGGGTAGGGAGATTTTGTACGTAATCTTCTTCAATTTGAGAATTGCGGTTTTGATAGTAAATCGATTTTAACATTTCATATCGATCAGATGATGAGCCTCTTATTAAGTCAATTTCTTCATCAACTTCAGCTCTTGAATTTAAACCATCCCCGATAGATACATACTCTCTATTTGGAATATTGTTTGAGACAGGGTCAATGACAAACTCAACAATATCTCCACTAAAATCTCTCAAATTACTTGGTCCTAAAATAGGAAGTACTAAATAAGGCCCACTAGAGATACCACCTTTAGCCAATGTAAGTCCAATATCGGTTTCATTTTTAGGCATACCAACTCTAGAGGCTAAATCAAAGGTACCCAGTGAGGTAATTGTGTTGACGGTAAACCTTCCTGCAGAATTTAATGATTTTAAAAATTCTCCTTGAAAGATAAACGAAATTGCTCGGATAGGCTCTTTTAAATTTCCGAAGAAGTTAGACACACCTTTTTCTACTGGATCAGGGGCAATAAATTTATAGGTTTTAATAACAGGTCTTATTGCAATATCATCTATAAAAAAATTAAATCCTAATATGGCTCTATTTATCGGTTCAAGGGGATCGTATATCTCGTCATAACGAATTGTAGGCTCAACATCATCCTCATTGGCAAATGATAAATTATTGAAACTAAAAAAAATTAGTAAATTCAAAACTATGGCTTTTAAAACTGTATTCATTACGTAATATTGTGAATCTAATTATATCAACCAATTTATGGATCTTCATTTATTAAATAAAGAACAAAAGATAGCAGTCGAGCATCAAAAAGGACCTCTTTTAGTCTTATCTGGTGCCGGAACGGGTAAAACTAGAGTTTTAACATCAAGGTTTGTATATATTGTAAAAAATTTAAATTTTGATTTTAATAGAATAATTGCTGTTACTTTTACCAATAAGGCCGCTAATGAGATTAAAGAAAGAGTAAACAAATCTCTTGAAAAAAATATCGAATCTCCGTGGATAGGAACATTTCATTCAATTTTTGCTAAATTTTTAAGAAAGCACGCACATTTAGTAAGTCTTAAAAGTAATTTTAATATTTTAGATAGTGAAGACCAAAAAAAACTTATCAAGCAAGTTCTGGAATACTGTAAAGTCAGTAAAGAAGTAAGTGAAAATATCTATCTTAATGAAATCCAAAATCTCAAGGATGAAAAAATATTCCCTGATGATAAAAATAAAATTTTAAAATATTCTTCTTTAGAAAATATCGATGATATTTATAAATTATATCAACAACGATTAATTGAAATTAATGCCGTTGATTTTGGTGATATTTTACTCCACAGCTATCATATTTTAGTTAATCATAAAGACATTCAAGAAAATCATTCTAATTTCATTCAACATATACTCATAGACGAATTTCAAGATACCAATTTATTACAATATGATTTAATTAAACTCTTGCTCAATTCTAATCAAAATTTATTTTGTGTGGGAGATGACGATCAGTCAATTTATGCTTGGCGTGGTGCTAAAATTGAAAATATTATAAACTTTCCTAATGAATTTAATTGTGATGTAGTTCGATTAACCAAAAATTATCGATCTAATAATGCGATTTTAGAGGCAGCTTCTAGTATTATCAGCAATAATAAAAACCGATTAGGAAAAAATTTAGAGAGTTTTAACAACAAGATTCCCGAACAAAAAATTAATCTAAAATCTTTTTATTCTCAAGAAGAGGAGTCCCTTTGGGTAGCAGACAGTATTTCAAGAAAATTCACTGATCAAGAATCCTTTGGAATATTGGTTAGAATGACAGCGCAAATGAGAAGCATTGAAGATAAATTGATAAAATATGCTTTGCCTTATGAAATCATCGGAGGTCCTAGATTTTTTGAGAGAAAAGAAATAAAAGATATGCTTGCGTATCTTAAATTGGCAAATAGCCAAAATGATGATTTATCTTTTGAGAGGATAATTAATCTACCCCGCAGGGGAATTGGAGAGCAATCAATCAAAATTATAATTGATCATGCTAGATCAAATAATTTATCTTTTTTTGATAGCTTGAAAGACTTAGCCCAGTCAAATAAATTGCCACCTTCTTTATTGTCAAAAACTCAACCATTTTTGGATTTAATCAATAAAATATCCGATCTCATAAGTAAAACAAGCTTAGAGGATTTAGGCATATTTGTGATAGAGGAAAGCGGATATTTAAAAATGTTAGAAAATGAAAAAAACAAACTGAAGCAAATCGAAAATGAGTCAAGAATTGACAATTTAAAGGAATTAGTAAACGCCTTATCAGAGTTTGAAAACCTTGATGAATTTTTAGAACATGTAGGTTTAGTGAATGAAAATTTAAAAAAAATTAATAAAAATTCTATCAAATTAATGACGCTCCATGCAGCTAAAGGTTTAGAGTTTGATCATGTTTATTTACCAGGATGGGAAGAAGGCATATTTCCAAGCTCACGGGCTTTAGAGCAAAATTCTACAAAGTCTTTAGAGGAAGAGAGGAGATTGGCTTATGTTGGAATAACAAGAGCAAAATATGATTTGAATTTGAGCTATGCTTCATCTCGATATACATATGGAATTAATAACTACTCTTTACCCTCAAGATTTTTAAGTGAAATTAAAAATATAGATGTTGAAAAAAGTAGTTATTTTGAAAATCAAAATTATCAAACTAAACCAAAATTATTGCCCTCTGAAAATATCGCCTTGTCTCCTGGAAAAAAAAGAATGATGGAATTTTTAAACAAACATAAGAAATGAATAAAAAGGTTCAATTAATTCAAAGATTTCTTATCGATAATAATTATAAATTTTATTTAATTACTAATAATGATATTCATTTAAATGAAAGTCCCAATTTATTTCAAAAAGATATTTATAATATTTCTGGATTTGATTGTAGTCACGGCTATCTTTTAATTTTTATTGACCGGATAGTATTCTTCACAGATTCTAGATACACACTCGCTGCAAGTAAATTTTTTCCTAAAAGCATAAAAGTTTATGACCTAAGAAATAAATCTTTATCAAAATACATAATCGCTTTAGGCGCAAATTTTAAAGGAATTGTTGATACAAAGTTAATATCAACACAACAATTTCTGGATTTAAGCAAACACCTATCACCAGCAAAAATTACAATTCATCCTTTAAAGGCTCATGTTTATCAGAAAGTATATTTCCCTGATTTTAATCGCTCATATGCTTTTAGCCTGCCAAAAAATTATATCCCAAGAAGTTATGATAAGAATATTCAATGGGCAAAAAATAGAATTAATTCTGAGGGTTTGTTAATATGGAATAATGCTCATGTAGCTTATTTGCTAAATATTAGATCTTTTGAATTAGATAATAGCACTAAACCTTTTGCGGGCTTATTTATTCCGAAGAAAAATACAAAACCTATTATCATTTCTAACAATTCAAATTTAAATAATATTTCAAAAATAAAAAATAATTTTCAATTACTTTCATTTGAAAAATTTATATCGTTTTTGAAAAGAAATAATTTTAAAAAAATTGAATTTGAATTTAAATATACTAATTATGAAATTTTTTATTCTTTAAAAAAATTCTTACAAATATTTGAAACTCCAATAAATATAGACAAATACCTATCAAAAAAAACAAAGGTTGAACAAAAAAATATTATAAAATGCCATTATGAAGACGGTTTAACAATGACTAAGTTTTTAATTCAGCTAAAAACTAAAAAATTAAAATTTAAAAACGAATATCATTTATCTAATGCCCTATATGAATTAAGAAAAGAAGGTGTAAATTTTTTTAGAAACTCTTTTGATTATATTTCAGCATTTGATGCAAATGGGTCTATTGTTCACTATCGACCACTTCCAAGCAACTCCACAATATTTAAAGATCAATCTTTAATGTTAATTGACTCTGGTGCTCATTACTTAGAAGGAACAACCGATGTTACGCGCGTATTAAAATTATATTCACCCGTTAAAAAAAAGATAAAGAGCGCTTACACTTATCTACTTAAATCATTATTAAAGTTAGAAAAAACTCATTTTCCTTTAAATTTATTAGCTTCTGATTTAGATTTTTTTATAAGATCTTTTCTTCAAAAATTTAATATCAACTATGGTCACGGAACAGGTCATGGGGTAGGCTATTTTAATGATGTTCACGAAAAATATCCAATTATCTCTCCCTCATCTAATCAAAAAATACTTAATGGTAATTTTTTTTCTATTGAGCCTGGTTTTTATGTACCTCATGAATTTGGTTTAAGGATAGAAAATTTATATTTTGCTAAAAAATTTGATAACCATATCAAGCTTGAAGGAGTCACTTTGGCTCCTTATGAGCTTGACTTGATTAATTGGAAACTAATTAATGCTCAAGAAAAATTAAGCATTAAGAAATATCACCAAAAAATTTACCATACATTTCAAGGCCAGTTAGAACCCATTTATAGAAGCTACTTTGAAAAAAATTTAATTAATAAGCTCTAGAAATTCTTTTTCATTTAAAGTCTTAACTTTAAGTTCTTGTGCCTTTTTTAACTTAGAACCAGGTTTTTCACCATAAACAAGATAATTTAATTTAGTCGAAATATTAGAAGCTATCTTAAATCCCTTTTTCTTAGCAAGGTCCTTAGCTCTATCTCTAGAGAGTTCATTTAGGGTTCCGGTGAATAAAATTGATATATTTGAAAGTTTGTTCGTATTATTTACCATTTCGATTTCTAAAAAATTTAAAATACTAATAGCCTCACTCATATGATCTTTGTTTTGGAAATATTCAATAAATGAATCGGTAGCTTTAATTCCAAGACCATCAATGTTTTCCAACTCTAATTGTAAATTCTTAGATGATATTAAACTTTTAAAATTTTCTTTAGATTGAAAATAATTTGCTAAGAGCTCAGAATTATTTTCACCAACGTATCTGAGTCCTAATGAAAATATAAAACGAGATAAAGATGTTTGTTTAGATTTTTCTATTGAAAGAATTAAATTATCATATGATTTTTGACCAAATCCCTCTAATTTTATTATTTCTTTTTGAAAATTATGAAGAAAATAAATATCTAATTTCTTAGAAATAAATTTTAACTCTATAAATTTTTCTATTTGTTTTTCACCTAATCCATCAATATTCATTGCTTTTTTAGAAACAAAATGTTTCAAAGATTCAATGTATTGATAGGGACACTCTGTGCCCCCGTTGCATCTTTGAACAGCCTCATTTTCTAATTTAATAATTTGAAATTTTCCACAAGGACATTTGTCAGGTATTTTAAATTCTTTATTAGTTTTTTTTCTTTGAGTTATATCGACTTCTGAAATATATGGAATTACATCACCAGCTCTTTTGACCCAAACTAAATCATTAATTCTAATATCCTTCTTTTTTATCTCATCAAAATTATGTAAAGTGGCATTAGAAACCATAACACCTCCAATATTGATAGGGTTTAATCTTGCCACAGGAGTAATTGCGCCTGTTCTTCCAACTTGTAGGTCTATTTTTAAAACTTCAGTTAGAGCTTTTTCAGCGTTAAATTTTGCAGCTAATGCCCATCTGGGATACTTTGAGGTATTACCTAACTCATTTTGATCTTCAATATTATTAACTTTGATGACCATTCCATCAATATCAAAAGGAATTTTATTTCTAATTTTTTCTATTTCGTTTATGTAACTATCAATTTTTTCAAAGTCATTAAATTTCTTCGATAAATTTGAAAGTAAAAATTTATTCTTTGAGCAAAATTCTAGGAAACCCTCGTATGTATTAAATTCATTATTGTTTGAAATGAATCCATAGCCATGAGGGATAAATCGTAAGGGTCGACTTTTCGTTATATTATTATCAATTTGTCTTAATGATCCTGAAGCTGCATTTCTGGGATTGGAAAATCTTAGTTTTTCATCTAATTTTTGATTAAGTAAATTAAAATCAGCTCGATTAAAAAAAACCTCACCTCTAATTTCAATTAAATTTGACTTACAAAATTTCAATTCATTCGGTATGCCAATAATATTTAAAATATTCCTAGTTACATCCTCACCTATGATACCATCCCCTCTTGTTAAAGATTTAATAAGCTTATGGTTTTGATAGGTAAGAGATAGAGAAACCCCATCTATTTTACAGTCAACAATAAATTCATTTTTAAAAATCTTTTTATTTAAAAAATTTTCTGCTTTTTTAAAAAAATCTTTTAGGTCATTTAAATTAAAACTGTTAGCTAAAGAAAGCATTGGAGAGATATGTTTAATTTTTTTAAATTTTGAAATAGGTTTTGCACCTATTCCTAGATCATCAAATTTGATAAATTGAGGATGCTCTTCTAAAAAAATTTCATATTGGGATTTTAAATCATCATATTTTTGATCAGAGATGATTGGTGAAGCATTGTAGTAAGCATTATTATGTTTAGATAATTCTTCTTTTAATTCTAAAAATTTTTTTTTTGTAGCCATTAGTGACCTTTAATTAAATCATTGGCTACTTTTTTTGATTCATCGGTTATTTTTGATCCACTAATTAAGGATGCAATTTCTTGAACTCGATCTTCTTCAGATAGTTTTATGAGTTTGCTTTCGAGGTTTTCTCCATTAATTTCTTTTAAAATTTTCCAATGCCTATCTGCTTTTGAGGCCACTTGAGCGGAATGCGTGATCGCTATAATTTGATTCTTCTTTGATATTTTAACTATTTTTTCAGATACATTAGTTGCTATCCTGCCACTTAATCCGCTATCAACTTCATCAAAAATTAAGATTAAATCACTATCAAAATCTGCTGATAAGGATTTTATAATTAGCAATAATCTTGATAACTCTCCACCTGAAGCGACTTTTTTAATTGAACTAAATTCTGCCTTCTTATTAGTTCTAAATCGAACTTCAAGTTCGTCAACACCATCACTATTAAAGTTATCTTCATCTAATTTATTAAATTCAAAGAGAAGCTCGCCTTGTTCGATATTCATATTAGGTAATTCTATATTAATTTTTTTAGATACATTTTCAGAATGTTTTTTTCTTATTAAGGAAATCTTTTCTGCCTCTTTTTTAAAAGTAGCTAAATCGTCTTGAAACTTTTGATACTTTTTATTTTTTTCTTTGTCAAAATTTTGCAACTGAATTATTTCATCTTCAACTTCTAAATATTTTTCAGATAGCTGATTAGGCTCTATTTCAAAAAATTTAGATAACTGTTGATATTGATATATTCTATCTTCTATTTCATTAAAATCTATTTCATCAAATTCAAATTTTTCAAAAGTATTCTCTATTTCATTGACAATTTCAGTAGTCTCTAAAGCTGAAGAAGAAAATTTTGCTGTTAGGACATCATACGATTTATCATATTCAGCTAATTTGATTAAGTTTTTCTCAATATCTATAAGTAAGCCATCATTATTATAAGTATTTATCAAATTTTTTAATTCAGTGGTGATATCAGCGATTTTTTTTGAATTTTTATTATAATTTCTTTGATCGATTAATTTTTGATATTCATCATTTTTAGGATTAAGCGATTTAATCTTTTGAATTTTAGCATTTAAAATTTCAATTCTATCTTGAATATTTTTTTCATCCAAGACATGTTTGTCGTATTCCTCTTTCGAATTCTTAAAAATTTTAAATTTTTGTTTGAGTTCCTTGGTATCGATAGAACCTGTTTTATCTATAAAATTTAAAAAGTATTTATTATTATAGAGTTCTTGTTGTTCATAATTTTCTTGAAATTCAATTATATTACTTAATATTTTTTTTACAGCAGCTAAAGAGGTGATTTGATTATTTATTAATATTTTTGATTTTTGATTTTCATTAATTTGCCTTTCTACGATTAAATAATCATCTTCTATTTCTAGATTCAAATCGTCCAAATTATTTTTAATTTTTTGATTAATTTCAAATGCTGCTTTAATTGTGGTGATTTCATTTTCATTTATATTTTGATTTGAATTGTTTTTACCTCCTAGGACTAATTTTAATGCATCAATTATTATAGATTTGCCTGCCCCGGTCTCACCAGTAAAAGTATTGAATCCTTTAATGAAATCTATAGATAGTTTTTTTATTAATAAAAAATTTCTTATTTCTAAAGAGACTAACATAGAAATTATTCAATTATTTGAATTTCAATATTCTCTTCTTCTTTGCTATTTTTTATCAATTTAATTGGATTAAATTTTTCAAACCAACCTTTTTGATTATTTTTAATCTCTATGTCATTAATTAAATTGTATGATTTGCGATACCATTCACTATCAGGAAAATTATAAGCGAGAATTGCAGCATAATTTTTGGATATCTCATCTTCTTTTAAAGATTTATAAATTTTTACTAATAAAAATAGTGTTTCTTCTATTGATAAACTAGAACTATGATTTTCAAATATATCTTTCAAATAAATAAGTGCTCCATTAATATTTTTTTTATCTAAATAAAATTTAGCTGTAGAAAGTTTGTTCATTGCGAGGTTATTATCTATAACTTGAATTTTTGTAATAATATCAATCTCATATTTACTATTTGGATAGGCATTTAAAATAAAATTAAATTTATCTAAAGCTGTAAAGGCATCTTTTTGACTGTAATCTGGTTTTTTTATTAATATATAGTAAGTCATCGCATCTAAGTAGTTTGCATAGACTATATCTTTGCTGCCTGGGTAATATTTTTTATAGTTTTCGGCTAAAGCTCTTGTTTTTTCATAATCTTTTTTAAGAAAATGAATATAAGCATTTAATAACATACCTTTGTTGGAATAAGGGCTACTTGGAAACAATACTTCGAGTTTGTCCAACTCAATTAATGCCAATTCATATTCGCCGCTATTTATGAATTTGTTAACATTTTCAAATAATTCAAAATCCTCTAATGTATTATTCTCATAAAGATTTTGATTTAATTCTAATTCACTCGTATCATTTGATGCACAAGAAATAAAAAGAAACAATAACAGACACAGAATCGGCTTCATGACCTTAAATTATAGCTTCAGAAAAAAGAATAAAACAGTCAAATATATTATAATTCACTATACAGGAATGATTGATTTTAATTCTGCTTATAAAAAGTTAAATGACCCAAAATCAAATGTTAGCTGTCATTATTTAATATCAAGGCAAGGAAAAATTTATAATCTCCTATGTCCTAAATTTAAGGGTTGGCATGCTGGGGTTTCAGAGTGGAAAAATATTAAAAATTTGAATGATTATTCCATTGGAATAGAATTAGAAAATAAAGGTCATGAGCATGGTTACACAAGTTTTACTAATTATCAGTATTACGAATTAAAAAAATTAATTAAATTTTTAAGTTTTAATTTTTATATTAATAATAGCGATATACTCTTTCATTCAGATATAGCGCCAAATAGAAAAAAAGACCCTGGTGAAAAGTTCTTTATTCGGAAACTTGCAATAAAAAGATTTAAAATCGATCATAGAAAAACCGCTAGTATTACGGATCTTTTAAAACTTTATGGCTTTAGTAATAATTATATTAAATTTTATAAACCAGATTGTATTAAGGCGGTAAAAAGATCACTTAATTATAAAAATATTAACTCAAATATTTCTAAAAAATTTATTAATAAATTTTATAATTTATTATTTGCATAAATGATTATATCATAGACATGGGTAGTGAGCAGTCGCTTTGTTTTGCAAAGAGGAAAGTCTGAGCTTGCGTAGAAAGTGATAACGGATAACATCCGTCGGGGGTAACCCTAGGGAAAGTGCAGCAGAAAAAAACCGCCGCAAGGTAAGGGTGAAAAGGTGAGGTAAGAGCTTACCGGGTGTATTAATTAACACCGCAATATGCAAACCCTATCACAAGTAAGATCAAATAGAGGTTAAAACTTTTTCTACAGTTGACCTGGGTTGATCGCTGGAGCTTAGTAGTAATATTAAGCCTAGATAAATGACTGCTAATTTTCAATAAATTACAGAACTCAGCTTATAGCTACCCATATTTTATTTACTTAATCCTTAAATTCCCATATAATCCCATGAAATACCATGATTATGTTTTTATCCTCTTTTTCAGGAATTATTGATAGTAAAAGCAGAATTGCCATACCTTCTTCTTATAGAAGCACAATTAAAGAAACTAAGGAAAAAGTGTACCTATTCAAAAGCTTAAAATATTTGTGTTTAGAAATTCATCTTGCCTCTAAAATTAATTCCCTAGTAAAAAGTTTTGATGAAAAGGATTTTTTTTCAAAAAAAAACGATCATTTTAAAGCTGCAATTTTATCTGATCTTGAAGAAATCAACATTGATAATGATGGAAGATTTACCCTAAGAGACACTCATCAATCATTTTCAAAATTAAAAAAAGAAATTTTATTTATAGGTAAAGGTAATCATTTTGAGATTTGGCAAAAGGACTTAGGTGAAAAACATAAACTTGAATCAAGGAAAAAATTTCAATGATAACAAATTTACATAAACCAATTATGGTAGATGAAATATTGTCTTTTGTAACTAATGATAAAAAATTATCTGTTCTTGATTGTACTTTTGGAGGAGGAGGACATACTTTAAGCTTTCTTAATAGAGGTCATCAAGTCACTGCTATTGATCAGGACTTAAATGCACAAGAAATCGCCAATAATATTAAAGTTAAATATAAAAAATTTAATTTTTTTAAAATGAATTTTAAAGATCTTGAAAGGCTCAATAATAATGATTTAGAAAATAAGTTCGATTTTATTTTATTAGACCTAGGCTTTTCATCCAATCAACTTGAAGATATTAAAATCGGAATATCGTTTAAAGAAAATTCAAATCTTAATATGAATTATTTAAATTCTAATATCACTGCTTATGACATCATTAACAGCTACTCAGAAGATGAACTTTCTAGGGTGTTTGCAGATTATGGAGAAATAAATCAATCAACAAAACTCGCAAAATTTATTGTTAAAGCAAGAAAAGATAAATCAATAAATACTAATTTTGAATTAATTGAAGTTTTAAGAGATAGTAGAATAAACTTTCGATCTAAAAAAATTCATTTTGCAACTCAAGCATTTCAAGCTCTCAGAATAGAATGTAATAAGGAACTAGAGAACCTAACTATCTTTCTTACAAAAATATTCAATTATATAAACAAAGATGGAATATTGGCGATCATTTCATTTCATAGTCTTGAGGATAGAATTGTAAAAAACTATTTTAAATCAAATTTTTTTAAAAAAGATAAGTATATTAATCAAAAAAATTGGGGATATCAGATACTAACAAAGAAACCAATTACCCCATCAGAAATGGAAATTAGTGTTAATCCTCGTTCTAGATCTTCTAAATTAAGAGTAGGTAGGTTTGTGAATTGATCAAAACTTTATCTAAATTTATAGTTTTAGTAATATTTATATTTTTGTTCTTGTATTTTAAGAATTACATAAAAATTGAAAAAACAAAGTTAATAAATTTAAAAAATGATTATGAACAGAATTTCCAAGTTTATTTAAAAAGAGAAGTTCAATTATCAAAAATGCTTAACCAATTTGAATATGAAAGTATTGATGAAGATTTTGCCTTAAATGAGAAGATTATTAAATTTGATAGAGATGTTGATAGTGATTATACACTTATAATGGTTGGCTATGATAAATCTCAGCAATGAAACTGACTATAAATTAATTTTTAAAACAAAAAATCTCTATAATTTTTTCTTTTTATTGACGATAGTTTTATTTATTGGGGTATTTTTAAAAATAAGCATTTTATCTCTTCAAGAAAAAAATAGTCCACTCGATGAGTTAAACAATATAAATTCTAAAATTTTTTCACCAACTATATATGATACCGCTGGTAATAGATTAGCTTATTCTGATTATAATTTTTCAATTTTTAAAGATAAAAATATATTTGAATACCTCGAAAGAGATGCATCAAATAATAAGATTAGAGAGACTTTATTTATTGGTAATCCTAATATTAAATTTGAGAAAATTTTAACCAGAAAACATCCTTTTGATAAAATCTTATCAAATACACTAGGTCAAGTGGATATCGACCATAAAGGAGTCTCACTTATTGAAAAAACTCTTCAGAAAAATAATGAAGATTTGATTTTGGGAATTGATATTAATATTCAAAAAAAAGTTTTTGAAGTACTAAATGAAGAAATCAAATTTTTAAATCCCGATTATGGTTTAAATGTTATTGTAGATTTATCAAAAGAAGAAATTATTAGTAATGTTTTTATTGACAGTAGAGATCAAAAATTTGATGACTCACTTATGCCTATTAAAGATCTTTTATTTGAATTTGGTTCTGTTTTTAAACCCTTCACAGTTTATTCCGCATTAAAAAATAAAAAAATAGATTTAAATGAATTTTTTGATGTGGATCAGCCTGTATTTATAGGGGCTAAGTTAATAAATGATTACCCCAGAAATAGCAGTTCCCCATTACAAGTAAAAGATATTTTAAAGAGTTCATCTAACCGAGGTGCGATTTTAATTCGTAGAACGTTAGACTGTGAAAAAGAATTTAAAGATGATTTTTCTAATTTAGGCTTATTGGAAAATGTTTCAGTTGGACTTAACTTATTATCTAAAGTCCCTGAAATAAATAATTTTAGAGGATCTTACTGTGATAATTATCCATACGGATATGGTATGGCAATTTCTCCTATTCAATTAATTAATGCTTATGGAAAAATTGTTACTGGAAGAGATACATTTATGGCTACATTTGAAAAAAAATCTATCGATAAATCAAACGAGTTTAATAGTGTTTCTACATCAATTAATAAATTGTTATTCTATGCCAATGAAACTTCCGAAGAACTTTATAAAAACTTTTTAGTGGCTGGCAAAACAGGTACTGCCGATATAAGTGATAAGTCGTCTCAAAATGTGACTTATATAAGTTATTTTCCATATAATAATCCAAAATATTTAAGTCTTACATTTATGTCCAATCCAAAAAACAAATATGGACCCTATATGACTGCTGGAAATACAGTTAAACCTGTCTTTTTTAATATTTTAAAAGAAATTTATGTAAATCTTGATCTTTCAATTTTAGATATTAAAGGAACAGATATTTGAAAGAATTGAAAGAATTATATTCTAAGGGGTACAAATTAGTAACCAATTGGCAGGAGTGCTCTTCAAAGTCAATTTTTTTTTTAAACACTTTAAATTTAGAAAACTTTAATAAGTATCAAAAATTAGCTATTAAAAAAAATTGTACTCATATAATTTTTAATTCTTCGCTAACGAAATATATTAAAAATAAAAATACAAACTACCACTCTCTAAATATTGAAAAAGATCTTTTTAAATTAAAAAAAATATTTTTTGTAACAAAAAAATTAAAAATTATTTTTATAACTGGTACTAATGGAAAAACCTCTATTGCATACGGAGCACATCTTTTATCTTTTATTAATAATAGATCAAGTTGCTATATAGGAACTATTGGTTTTTATATAAATGGACGTAAAATTAAAAATCTCTCTAATACTACCCCTTCATTTATGGAATTAGCCTCTTTACTTAATGATGCAGCAAATCAAAAAATAAAATACGCATTTATAGAGACTTCAAGTATTGGATATAAAGAGGGTAGATTAGGAAATTTGAAATATGATCTTTGTTATTTAACTAATCTTCAATCAGATCATTTGGATTTTCATAAAAATATTAAAAATTATCATCAATCAAAAATTGATATGATAAACACTCATTCAAAAATTAATTCAAATATTTTGGTGCAAGATAAAAATATTTATAAAAAAATCTCTAAATTCAGATATAGAATTGAATTTTTAGAAGATTTTACCAAAAGCCAAGAAATAAATTTAATCAAAAAAAATTATTATTCATATCTAGTTAAAACAAAAAATAGAAATTATTCAATTAATACTATGCATTATTTTATGATTCAAAATTTTTTGTCGATGTTGCATATTTTTTTCAAATTACATAAAAAGTTTCCCGAAAAAGTGAATACAAAAATTTTTCCAGACGGCAGATCAGAAATAATTTATAAAAAAAACAATATGATCATATTGGTTGATTATGCTCATACGAAAGAGGCATTTGAGAACCTTTTGTCAAATTTACCAAGAGATGAATTGCATAAAATTATTATTTTTGGTTGTGGGGGTAATAGGGATAAATCCAAAAGATCAAAAATGGCAAAAGTAGCATCTAAATATACTGATATTCAAATCATAACAGACGATAATCCTAGAAATGAGAATCCTTCCTCTATACGAAAGACACTTTGTCAAAATTCTTCAAATTATATTGAGATACCCTCTAGACAAAGAGCTATTGAACGAGGTGTCAAACTATTAAAAAAAAAGAAGGGACTTTTGGTAATTGCGGGAAAAGGGCATGAAAATATTCAGATTTATAAGAATAAAATATTTAAGTTTAATGACCGCAAAGTAGCAAAATCATATGCAAAATCTCTTTAATAAAATACTGGCAACTAAGGAAAAATATAATTCATCAATAGAATTCGACTCTAGGTTAATAAAAGAAAATGATATTTTTTTTGGAATAAAAACTAATTCTAGAGATGGTGGTCTTTATGCTTTAGATGCAATTCAAAATGGGGCAATTTTAGCAATTACTAACAATA
>VTPN01000007.1 GCA_008638215.1 Pelagibacteraceae bacterium | reverse complement strand
AAAAATTAATCTTTTCTTGATATTTCCTGAAGGCCTGCCTTAATAATTTCTAGAGCAGAAATTAATTCTTTTTCAGAAATATTTAAAGGAGGACAAAGAGTTATAATGCACCCCCCTCCTATTTTATAACTCAAACCATTTGAAAGGGAATGATACATCATTGCTTCTGCTTCTTTGAGAGCGGGTTGACCATCCACTCTCAACTCTATTCCAAAAAATAAACCAAGACCTCTTACATCGCTAATAATTGCATGTTCTGATTTCATTTTTTCCAAAAATTCCAATCCTTTAATTCCAAGTGAAACTGAATTTTCAATAAGTTTATCTTCATATAAGCAGTCAATAGTTGCTAATGCTGCAGCACAGCCCACAGAACTTTTTTCATGCGTGTAATGTCCCAAAGCCCTATCGCCTGCGATATCTAAATTTTCATTTACAATTAATGCAGCTAATGGGAATACACCTCCCCCTAGTCCCTTTCCGATTACCAGCATATCTGGCACAACATTAAAATGTTCACAAACAAACATTTTTCCTGTTCGGCCTATAGCGGAAGGAACCTCATCAAAAATTAAAAGAATATCATTTTGATCGCATATCTCTCGAACTCTCTGCCAATAATTTCTGGGTGGAAGCTCGACAGTAGTCCATCTCATGGGTTCTGCTATGAGAGCGCCTATCTCTCCTTCCGTCTCAATTATGTATTTTAAATATTCAATACAACCATCATGATTTTCATCTTTGCAGTTAAAATGACACTTGCCTTGTGTAGGAGGAGGAACATGCTCATTTCCAGGCAAAAGAGGTCCTAAATCTTTTCGAAATAAACTTTCTCCTCCTATTGAAATAGCATCAAGTGAGGCGCCGTGAAAACTATCCCACATGGATATTGTTTTGTATCTTCCTGTTGCGTATCGAGCTAGCTTAAGAGCCATTCCTATTGCGTTAGTCCCTCCGGGTGCAAAAAGCATTTTATTTAATTTCCCCGGAGCTAATTCTGCTAAACGCTTTGCGAGATCTATAGCTGATTTATTTGTATAACGTCTCGGACAAAAAGGAAGTTCGTCAAGTTGTTCTTTGATCGCTTTAATAACTTTTGGATTTCCATAGCCTACTTGGTGCACACTATTGCCATGAAAGTCCATGATGTTTCTACCCTGCAAATCTTTTAAATAAATACCCTCACTGTTAGTGAGAACATTTAAACAAGGACTAGAAAGCGATTGATGTAAAAAATATTTTGCGTCTTCAGATAATAAATTTTTTGTCTCTTTGCTTATATGGGCTTCTGACCACGCTTTTCTTTGAGGAGATAAATTTATATCACCTTCTGATACCTTTTCACTTGAGCTTAGTTTGTTCTTTTTTGACATAAGATTAGCTAATGTCTAAGCTATTACAATTAGCTAAAAATATGAAGTTACTATTTTAGGCTTCTCATATGAAAGCTTTGAGGTCTTGTCAATTGATCAAAGGCTAAAACTGATAAAGAACAACCTACACCAGTATCCTTAACACCAGTCCAGGCAAGTGCGGGGTCAAGGTAATCACATCTATTCATAAAAAAGGTACCTGTTTCAATGTCTTTACCAAAATCTTTAGCAAAATCTAAATCTTTGGTCCAAATAGATGCTGTTAATCCATAAGGGCTGTCATTCATCAATGATTTAGCTTCATTATGATCTTTGACTGGCATAATACCAACTGCAGGGCCAAAGGTTTCTTCCATCATAAATCTCATTGAATGATCAACATCAATCATTACTTGAGGGGCTACATAACAATTATCTTCTTTAGAAATACTAAATTTAGACTCATCTATTAATCTTTTAGCTCCTTGTTTTTCTGCTTCTGAAATTTGGCCTCGAATAAAGTTTGCAGCCGAAAGTCGAACAACAGGTCCAAGATTAGTATCCTCTTTCGAAGGGTCACCTAACTTGTACTGCTCAGTTAAACTTTTAAAACCATCAATAAAGTCCTTATAAATTGACTGATCTACATAAATTCTCTCAATACCGCAACAAGACTGTCCGGAGTTAAACATTGCGCCATCCACTAAATTCTCGATAGCGTGATTTAAATCTGCATCAGATCGAACATAAGCTGGATCTTTACCTCCTAACTCAAGTCCCACATTTATAAAGCGAGTACCAATATATCTTTTTACTTCCTGGCCACCTTTTACCGATCCGGTAAAAACAACATGGGCAATTCGATTATCTGAAATAATTTTTTCACAAGATTGATGATCTGTGTGAACAAATTGAAATACACCTTCAGGTAAGCCTGTATTTTCAAAAGCTTGCGAAATTAACTCAGCACATCGAGGTGATTGAGAGGAATGCTTAATTAAAATAGTATTGCCTGCTAATAAAGCAGGGACAATAGTATTGGTTGCAGTAATAATAGGATAATTCCATGGAGCCATGACAAATATAACTCCAAGAGGTGACTTATAGATGTAATTATCAAATTCATCATTTTTGGTAGCAGGAATATTTTGAAGAGACTCTTTGGCGATCTTTACCATGTGTCTTGATCTTTCCTCAAAACCTCTTAATTCGTTTCCACATTGAGAAATAGGTCTTCCAATTTGCCAACAAATCTCTTTTGAAACCTCCGGTTTAAGCGCAATTAAATTATCGATAAATTTGTTAATAATTGTAATTCGATCTTCGATGGAAGTATTTCTCCATGACTGAAAACTTTTTTTGGAATTCTCGATGACTTTATCAATTTCATTTTGGGTTGATAAAGGTCTTTCTAAATAAACAGAATTATCAATAGGGGTAATTGTTTTTTGAATGCTCATATTTGCTCCACAGTTAAAGGCAATATAATGAAAATTTGCTCAAAAAAAGTCAATGGCTTTCTTTAAATTACTGAGTTTACATATTATTGATAAAAATTTAGATTTTTGTTGTGAAATTAAATCTCAAGGGAAAAACGGTTGTAGTCACTGGGGCCGCAGGCGGGATGGGCCTAGCAACAATAAAATTATTACTAGATTACAACGTGAAAATTCTTGCTTTAGATATACAAAAACCAACTAAAAAAATTCTTCACCATAAAAAAGTAACATATTGTCAAATCGATTTAGTCAATGAAGTTGAATTAAAAAAAGCTATCAATAATTTTATAAAAACCAATAAAAGAATAGACTACCTAGTAAATACCACGGGAGTTTTGTGGTTTGGAAAAGATGTTTCTGCAGTTGATCTGGACTTAGATATTTGGGATCAAGTCTTTGATATAAATCTTAAAACTATGGTTTTGCTCTCTAAGTTTATCATCCCCGTGATGAAAAAAAATAAATTTGGATCTATGGTTCATATATCTTCAGTTGATGCTCTTTCGGGTGATGACAAACCTCAAGACGCTTATGGTGCAAGTAAAGCCGCCATGATCCGATTATCTAAGTCATTAGCTATTCAGTTCGGGTCATATAACATAAGAAGCAACTGTATTCTTCCAGGCGCTGTAGAAACTCCAATGCAAAATCGATGGAAAAAAATCCCTAATGCAAAAAAAAACTTAAAAGAATTTATGCCAATTAAAAAAGTTATTCAGCCGGAGGGTATAGCTCAAGGAATTTTATTTTTATTAAGTGAACAAAGCGAATATATAACTGGAACTGAATTGATTATTGACGGCGGATTGACTGCGAGGCCTTAGGAGGCTTTGCTAGTTGAATACCTTGCCATAAAGCTTTGAGCAAGGTTTCTTAAAGTTCCAAGTTGTTTTAATCGAGATACCCCATCAACAATTCCGTCCACTGATTTGCTAATAAAGTTTTTGGTAGCAATATTTTTATTAGATCTATCATTTAACCAATAAATTAGAGTTGCTAAGTAAATCATCGAAAGTAATCCTCTTTTAGAGTAATAACTAAAGTCATTTGATGTATCGCCAGAAAGCTTCCAGATAAAATCACTATTTTCATGAAGTAACTTTATTGACATTAAAAGATTACCTGGACGAAGTAAGAACTTTAACATCTCTGGTAAAGCCTTTTTTAAATAAGCATTACTCTCAAACTTTAATTCTAGGATCGTTTTAATTTTATCTCTTACTTTTAGGCGAGAATTATTAAAAGAATTATAATTCTTTTCAACAAAAGCATTATTTTGGGCAATGAGAAACTTTAATACATCGTATTCAAAGGATGGGAACAATAAAGCTAGATTAGGTGTCGAGATCTTCAGTTTTTTTGCACATTGAAGAAGGGTTTCTCTCGACCAGCCAAATTTTGGTACATCTTGAACAAATAAATTGGCTAATTTTTCTTGCTTTGATTTCATAATTATATATAACTTACGCCTTTATGAGGTTACTAGATTGACTATAGAAGTTCAAGTTAGAGATAATAACGTAGAAGCCGCTATTCGCGTTTTGAAGAAAAAGCTTTTAAGAGAAGGTATTTTCAAAGAGTTAAAACTTAGAAAACATTATGAAAAACCATCTGAAAGAAAGCTTCGCGAAAAAGAAGAATCTATTAAACGATTCAAAAAGCTAATGCGTAAAAAGAAATACGATTAGTTTTCTAATCCCTTTATTATATCTTCACAAACTTTTTTCGCATCTCCAAACAACATCAATGTGTTGTCTCGGAAGAATAGCTCGTTTTGCACTCCAGCATAACCACTAGCCATACCCCTTTTCACAAAGAATACTTGTCCTGCATTTTCTACATCGAGAATAGGCATTCCATAAATCGCACTAGTTTTGTCTGTTTTTGCAGCTGGGTTAGTGACATCGTTCGCTCCGATTACAAAAGCAACATCAGTTTGAGAGAAATCCCTATTAATTTCATCTAATTCTAAAACTTCATCATAGGGAACATTAGCTTCTGCTAATAAAACGTTCATATGGCCTGGCATTCTTCCAGCTACAGGGTGAATAGCATAACGAACTTGAGCTCCTGCCGCTTTTAATAAGTCACCCATTTCTCTTAAGGCATGTTGTGCTTGCGCAACGGCCATACCATAACCAGGAACAATGATAATTGTTTTACTATTTTTCATCATGAAAGCAGCATCTGCAGCATTACCCTGTTTTGCAATTCGGTCATCTTTGACTCCCGTTGCACTGGCTGCTTGCTCGCCACCAAATCCACCTAATAAAACATTTAAGAATGATCTATTCATTCCTTTACACATAATGTAACTCAAGATTGCTCCTGAAGATCCCACTAGGGCACCAGTAATAATTAGAAGATTATTTGATAGAGTAAAGCCAATACCAGCAGCGGCCCAACCTGAATAAGAGTTAAGCATAGAAACAATAACCGGCATATCTGCGCCACCAATTGGGACGATCAACAGAACGCCAATTAAAAAGGAAGCCACAACAATCATCCAAAAGTATTCTGGATTTTGATCGATACAAAATTTTGCAATCAATGCAATAATTCCTAGTCCTAGAAGAAGATTAAGAAGATGTTGACCTTTAAAAACTAAAGGGTTTCCTGAAACAAAACCTTGAAGCTTACCAAAAGCAATGATTGATCCTGTAAAAGTAACAGCACCAATAGCTGTTCCAATGGCCATTTCAACCAAACTGCCAAGAGGAATATTTCCTGGAGTTCCAATATTAAAAGCAATAGGATTATAGAAAGCTGAGGCAGCCACAAAAACAGCAGCTAATCCCACCAAACTATGGAAAGCCGCAACCAACTGAGGTAATGCGGTCATTTGAATTCGTATAGCAATAACACTTCCAATTAAGCCACCAATGATAAAAGCAATTGCGATTTCTTTATAACTTAATACACCTGGATTAGAGACGGTCGTAATAATTGCTATAGTCATACCTAGGATGCCGTAAAAATTTCCTCTTCTAGCTGTAGTAGGATGAGACAAACCTCTAAGAGAAAGGATGAATAAAATTGATGAAATAAGATACGCGACTGATGATAAATTTGACATATGGTTTTCCTTTAACTCTTCTTCTTAAACATTGATAACATTCGATTAGTTACAACGAAGCCACCAAAAATATTAACAGCAGCGAGGCCTACAGCAACGAGCCCAAAATACTTTGAGATAGTTCCATCAATTGGTCCGGCTGCTAGCAATGCGCCCACTATGATTACAGATGAGATAGCGTTCGTAACACCCATCAAAGGACTATGAAGAGCTGGTGTTACCGACCAAACAACATAATAGCCAACAAAACATGCAAGGACTAATACGGTAATACCAAAAATAAGAAAGTCACTATGTCCTCCCGAAGGTTCTAGAACTGTATTTGCTAGCTGATTAGCATGATTAGCTAGATTTTGAGCCTTAAAAGAAAGTAACTCTAATTGTGTTGAAATTTCTGACATGGTATCTCCTTTACTTGATTAAATTTTTTCCTGCTGAACAAATCAAAGTTGCTTTGATAATTTCATCATTTTTGTTAATAACTGGTTTCTTTTTATCCTCAAAATTCATGAGTTTTAAAAAGTTAGATATATTTTTTGAAAATAAACTAGATGCGTTATTTGCCACTCTACCTGGAACGTTCGCATGGCCAACAATTTTTAATCCATTTTTCGAAACAATTTTTCCAAGTTGGCTGTATTCACAATTTCCACCAGACTCTACAGCTAAATCAACAATTACAGATCCTTGTTTCATATTATCCAGCATTTCTTTTTTAAGTATTAAAGGTGCTTTTCTGCCAGGAATTTGCGCTGTACAAATCACAATATCCATACCCTTGAGAGTTTCGGCTAAAAGAGCTTCTTGTTTTTTTTGGTATTCGGCACTCATTTCTTTCGCATAGCCCCCTTTTGTCTCGGCATTTTTGGATTCCTCATCCTCAACCATTACAAATTTACCGCCTAAACTTTCTACTTGTTCTTTAGATGCTATACGAACATCCGTAGCATAGACAATAGCTCCTAATCTTTTTGCGGTTGCAATGGCTTGCAAACCGGCCACACCAGCACCAATAACTAAGACATTAGCCGGGGTGACTTTACCTGCAGCAGTCATGAATAATGGAAGTACTCGATTAAATTCTTGAGCTGCATCAATAACAGCATGATAACCCGCCAAGTTAGCTTGGGAGGAAAGAATATCCATATCTTGCGCTCTTGTAATTCTTGGAACTCGCTCTAGAGAAAAAGCAGAGATTTTTTTGGAATTAAAAATTTTAATAGTATCGGCTTCATTTTGAACATTTAGTTGAGAAATAACCATCGAGCTACTTTTGAGTTGTTTGGCTTCATCAGAGGAAGGGCAATTAATTTTTACAATGATATCGGATGTTTTTAGAATTTCTTTTGAAGAGGAAATTGTTGCTCCTGCTTCTTTATAGCTTTTATCTGTAAAACCAGATAATAAACCTGCATTTTTTTCAATCAGGACTTGATGGCCAGATTTGATATAATTTTTTGCTTCATCGGGGCTAATAGCTACCCTGTTTTCAAATTTCTTTTTTTCTTTAATTGTTCCGATTATCATAATTGAGTTCCTTTTGGTGGTATATTGTATACCAGATTAAATTCCTATTTTTAATTATTTATATGATTTTTTTAACGAAACTACGCGAAATTAAGATTAAATTCCAGCAGATTTAAGAGCTTTTTTTTGATTGCTTTCAACATTTTGAACGGAAAAATCCTTAATTAGCGCGTGAAATAACTTATACCAATTTATTTCTGCTTTTAGATGGATAAATATAGATCCTAATCCAACCGCAGCTCTATCCATAAAAACAAACTCTCGAGGAGGTTTGACTCCCCCATATTTCTTGAGTTCTCGATGAACTTCGCCGGCAATTTTTGCACCATAAATACCACTGTCCGAGTCCTGAATTCTTCTAACTTCGTTTTTAAGTATGGGATCATAGAGAAATAGTGCCCACTTATTTAAAACAGTCATCAATTTATTGTCGATATCTTTAAATCCCCACGCTTCGTAGGCTTTTTTTATTTTGGAGTTATCCTTTTGTTTGAGAGCAAAATATAAATCAATCACTCCTTTAACAAAAGTTGCTGGAAAAATTCTAACGCAACCAAAATCAAATAAATTAATATTATTTTTTTTATCTACAGAATAATTTCCTAAGTGAGGGTCCCCATGAATTATTCCATATTTATAAAAAGGATAATACCAAGTCATGAATAGTTTTTTTGCAAGATCATTTCTTAATTTTTGAGGAGCATTCTTGTATTCAATTAATTTTTTTCCTTCTAGATATTGCATCACTAGCAATCTATTTGTAGAAATTTTTTCATATACTTTTGGGATTTTGATGTATTCATTTTTTTGATGGATGAAATTAAAAACTTTTAAATGTTTATACTCTAATCGATAATCTAATTCCTCTTTGAGTCTTGCTTCGATTTCTTTATAAATTTCTTTTATTTGGATTGATTTGTTGTAGCTAGAATAAATTTTAAAAATAATTTTTAATTGACCAAGATCGGCTTCAACTGCTGATGCCATATCTGGATATTGAAGTTTACAAGCAACATTTTCTTTATTTGGCATTGTTGCCTTATGAACTTGACCTAATGAGGCGGCAAAACTAGCCTCCCTATCAAAAGATAAAAATTGATCTTCCCAATTCTCCCCCAATTCGGCTTTCATTCTTCTTTTTACAAATACCCATGACATGGGAGGGGCATTGGATTGTAGTTCTGCTAATTTACGAGCATACTCCTCAGGAAGTAAATCAGGGATTGTGGCACTTAATTGGGCCACTTTCATTAAAGGACCCTTAAGATTTCCCAATATTTCTGTTATTTGGGCGGCATATTTTTGATCACTTAAATCAAAATTTAAGTATTTTTTTCCTGCAAATTGTGTAGCTAAAGAAGTTAGTGAGGTTGTGACTTTGGAGTAGCGTTTTACTCGAGAGACAAAATTATTATCTTCTTTCATTGAGAGATTTACTAAATAGCTTTTTCAAATTCATCAATTAAACCAGTAATCATTGATAAACCTTTTTGCCAACTATCTTTATTTTTCAGATCAACATTAAAAGGCTTTAGTACTTCACTATAATGTTTCGAACCTCCACACTTAAGTAAATCAATGTAATTATTTTTAAAATTTGGCAATCCTTCATCATAAAGTTGGATTAGTATATTGACGAGACAGTCTCCAAAAGCATATGCATAAACATAAAACGGAGTATGAATAAAATGAGGAATATAAGTCCAAAAATATTTATACCCTTCGGTTAACTCAATATGAGGGCCAAGACTTTCGGATTGTGTTTTCATCCAAAATTCACAAATTTGATCAGATGACAATTCTCCTTTTTTTCTTTCATTGTGAAGTAATTTTTCAAACTCAAAAAAAGAAATTTGCCTGATTACCGTATTAATCATGTCTTCAATTTTAGAAGCTAGTAAATATTTTTTTGTCTCTTCATTGCTCTCTGCTAAAAGAGTTCGAAAAGTCATCATTTCGCCAAATACACTTGCTGTCTCTGCTAAAGTTAGCGGAGTGCTCGATAATAATAATCCTTGCTTTGATGATAGATATTGATGACATCCATGTCCAAGTTCATGGGCTAATGTCATTACATCGCGCGTTTTGCCATGAAAATTAGTTAGAATATAAGGATGAATAGAGGGAATTGTAGATGCAGCAAACGCACCTGGAGATTTTCCAGATTTTAATTCTGCATCAATCCAATTATTCTCAAAAAATAAAAGTACAATATCTTTAAAGCTTTGATCAAAATTACCATAAGATCTCAAAACCATATCTTTGGCCTCTTCCCATTTAATTTTCAAATTAGGAGAATTGGGATATGGAGCATTTCGATCCCAATAGTTAAGTTTGGATTGATTAAATAATTTAGATTTTATTTCATAATAACGGTGGGATATATTTTTGTAATTTGAGATAACACTTTGGCTAAGTGCTTCGACCACCTCATCCTCCACATTATTTGCCAAATTACGAGACTCAACAGGGGATTTATAATTTCTCCATTTATCATTAGTTATTTTGTCTTTAGCAAGAGTGTTAGTAATAAAAGTAAAAATTTTTGAGTTGTTTTTAAAAACACGCTCAATACTTCCTGCTGCTTCTTTTCTCGTTTCAGCATTATGGTCTGATAATAAATTCAAAGCATCCGAACTATTTAGTTGTTTATTTTGAATATCAAATTTTAAATCATTAATTTGTTCTTCGAAAAATCTTACCCATGAAGAATTAGCAGTTAAACTTTTATCTAAAAAAATTTGTTCACTTTTTTCATCCAGTTGATGATCTTTAAATCTTCGAATATTGATGAGCCAATTTTTATATTTTCCTGAACCAAGAATTAATTTTTGAAACTTTTCTTCAGGCAGAGAGTTTATTTCATTGGTGAAAAAGATTAAATTAGAAGAAATTTCAGTGAGTTTTTCATTGATACCTTGATAAAACTGAACAGTCTCCTCGTCATTCATATTAGTTGCGTAAATCAAAAAAGCATAATTTCCTAATTTATCACCTGTCTCGTTACCATTTTCATATTCTTCAATGACAGACTCAAAACTATTTGAATATTTCTCAATTTGCCCTTTATACTTTTTATTAAAGGACTCGGAAAATTTTTTGAAAGTATCCAAATCAAGGTTGATTTGATCGTCTTTAATATTGAGGTAGAAATCCTCTAAATTCCAATTTGGTAACTTTTCACTCATAATTCTTACTATTATTTATCTTTAAATTTTTGTAACTGTTCTGTCGTTGCTTCTTTTTGATATTTTTCTTTCCAATCCGAGTATGACATTCCGTATATAATCTTTCTAGTTTCTTCATAATCTAGATCATAACCAAGTTCAGTTGAGTACTTCCCGTACCACTTAGAGAGACAATTTCTACAAAATCCACTAAGGTTCATCAAATCGATGTTTTGAACATCGGTTCTTTTTTGCAAATGATCAATTAAATGATCAAGGACTTTTGCCTTAATCAAAATTTCATTTTCTTTACTTATTTTACTCATAGTAATTTACTAATATCATGTTATTAATTTTTTATCGAAATGAATCAGTTAAAATTAAGAAATAGACGAGCAAAAATTGTCGCTACGCTTGGACCCGCTTGCGAAACTGAAGAAACTATCGAAAAGCTATTCTTAGCTGGGGTTGATGTCTTTCGTTTAAACTTCAGTCACGGATCGCATGAGGATCATATTAATAAAGTTAAAATAGTTCGAAAATTAGAAAAAAAATATAATCATTTCATTTGTATTTTGGGCGATCTCCAAGGTCCAAAATTTCGAGTTGGTAAATTTTCAAATGTCAAAGAACAATTAAAAAAAAATCAAGAATTTACGTTTGATCAAAATAAAAAAGATGGAGATAACAAAAGAGTTTATTTGCCTCATAAAGAGATATTTAAATCAATTTCCGTAGGCCAGCGACTCCTCGTTAATGATGGGAAAGTTCGGTTAAAAGTAAAATCTAAATCACCTACTACAATTAAATGCATAGTTACCGATGGTGGGGAAATTTCAAATAATAAGGGATTAAATATTCCCGACACTAAACTTGATTTAAAAATTATTACACCCAAAGATAAAAAAGATCTTCAACTTGCTATCAAACTAGATGTTGATTGGATTGCCCTGTCTTTTATTCAAACCACCAAAGATTTACTCACAGCAAAAAAATTAATCCCTTCTAAATTTAAAGTAATGGTAAAGGTAGAAAAACCTTCTGCAATGGATGAAATTGAGTCGATCACCGAAAACTGTGATGGAATAATGGTAGCTAGAGGTGACCTAGGTGTTGAAACCAATCCTGAAGATGTTCCAATCCATCAAAGAACGATGGTGGCCGCTTGTCGAAAGTTTGGGCGTCCTTGTATCGTTGCAACTCAAATGTTAGAGAGCATGATTGACTCTCCCACTCCTACTCGTGCTGAAGCCTCAGATGTTGCTACAGCGGTGTTCCAAGGAGTCGATGCCGTCATGCTATCTGCTGAGTCCGCGGCTGGGAGCTACCCAAAAGAGGCCGTTGAAATGATGGATAAAATTATAAAAAGAGTCGAGAGTGATACAAAATACTTAGCAAATATCCAAAACTATAATCTTGATCACACCAAAACATCGACTGAAGCGATAGCAACGGCAGCATTAGAAGTGGCGAGTATTGCTAGTTGTAATTGTATTGCCACTTTCTCGCAATCAGGAAGGTCAATCCTTCGAGTTGCTCGAATGAGACCTGACGTTACTTTAATTGGCTTGACGACAAACTCCAAAGTGGCTCGTCAAAATGTTTTAACTTGGGGAACCTTCATGGATGTTGTAGATGAAATCTCTTCCTCCACTGAAATGGTTGATAGAGCTTGTAGGGTCGCTAAAACTCGTAAAATTTTAAAGAATGGTGAAAAAATAATCATCACAGCCGGTGTTCCTTTTGGAAAAGTTGGAACAACAAATACGCTTCGAATAGCTAAAATAATTGCAGATAATAAATTAACTTAATTTCGAACAAGCCAGCTTAATACGCTGGCATGCATCTTCTAAGATAGAATCTGAGGTTGCATACGAAATCCTAAAAAAACCATCAAGTCCAAATGCGGAGCCCTGCACTCCCGCAACTCCAACTTCTTCCAAAAGATAGTCCATAAAATCGCCATCAGTGCTGATAATCTTTCCAGACTCAGTTTTTTTACCTAAAATCCCCTTGCAAGATGCAAAAACATAAAAAGCACCCTCGGGTACTCGACAAGACAAGCCTGGTGTTTCATTTAAGTGTTTAACAACAAGATCTCTTCTTCTTAAAAAAGACTCGTTATTAGAAGAAATAAAATTTTGATTTCCGTTGAGAGCCTCAACAGAAGCTGCCATGGAGATTGATGCAGTTGATGATACGTTTTGTGATTGAACTTTATTCATTGCATTGATGATATTTGTTGGACCTGCTGCATAGCCAACTCTCCAACCTGTCATACAATAAGATTTTGATAAACCATTCATAGTTAAAGTTCGATCAAATAGAAATGGGCAAACTTCAGCTATGGTATGAAAAATATTTCCATCATAGACAATTTTTTCATAAATATCGTCTGACAGAACATAAACATGATCATGTTTTTTTAGAACTTCACCAAGAGCTATGAGCTCTTTTTTTGTATACATTGAGCCAGTTGGATTGCTGGGACTATTTAACATCAGCCATTTGGTTTTTGATGAAATATTTTTTTCTAAATCTTCTGGTTGTAATTTAAAACCAGAATCTTCGCCGCACTCAACAACAACTGGGGTTCCATCGTTTAAAACAACAATATCAGGATAGCTTACCCAATAAGGAGCAGGGATAATTACCTCATCCCCTGAATTTATAGTTGCGGAAAAGGCATTGTAAATTATGTGCTTACCCCCGACGCCTACAGTGATGTTAGCCAGGTCGTAATCTAAATTATTATCTTCTTTGAATTTTCTTTGAATAGCAGCCTGCAAATCAGGAGTTCCCTTACCTGGGACATATTTCGTAAAACCCTCATTTATAGCTTTGATAGCAGCATTTTTTATGTGATCGGGAGTATCAAAATCTGGCTCCCCAGCGGCTAAAACAATAATATCTCGTCCTGCACGCTTGAGTTCTTGGGCTTTAATATTTGTGGCTATTGTTAATGAAGGCTTAATACTGTTAACTCTATTTGAAATCATTTTTTTTTAATTTAGATATCTATAAACTTATTTAAAAAAAACTACAAGTATGCCTTTTAAAATAGTCAGTGAAAATCAACCCAAAGGGGACCAGCCACAAGCTATTGAGAAATTAATAAAGGGGCTTAAAGATAATAAGCGCAGTCAAGTATTATTAGGGGTAACGGGCTCTGGTAAAACATTTACCATAGCTAATGTAATTGAAAAATATAATCGTCCAACTTTAATAATGGCCCCTAATAAGACTCTTGCTGCACAGCTATATGAAGAATTAAAAATTTTATTTCCTGAAAATGCTGTTGAATATTTCGTCAGTTATTATGACTATTATCAACCAGAAGCTTATGTGCCTCGCTCGGATACTTTTATTGAAAAAGAGTCTTCCATCAATGAACAAATTGATCGATTTCGACACTCCGCAACGCGATCTCTTGTTGAACGTGAGGATGTTATAATCGTGGCAAGTGTTTCTTGTATCTATGGTATTGGTGCCGTTGATTCATACTCCAAAATGACTCTTGAAATAGAAAAAGGACAAAATTTGAATTTGATGGAATTTCTTCGAGAACTTGTCGATCTTCAATATAAAAGGAATAATATAGATTTTCGAAGAGGAATGTTTCGAGTAACTGGTGACCGAGTTGATATATTTCCTGCTCATTTAGAGGATATAGCTTGGAGGGTAAGTTTTTTTGGTGATGAGGTTGAAGAAATTAAAGAATTTGACCCTTTAACGGGTGAATTTCTTCAAGATTTTGAAAAAGTAAAAATATTTGCAAATAGCCACTACATCACTCCCAAACCAAGATTAGAGAGCGCTATTAAAGAAATCAAAAAAGATCTTAAATCTCGATTAGAAGAATTTATAAGAGAAAACAAACTATTAGAACACCAACGCCTCAAAGAGAGGACAAACTTTGATTTAGAGATGATTCAAGCAACAGGGACATGTTCGGGTATTGAAAACTATTCAAGATATTTAAGTGGCAGATCAGCAGGAGATGCTCCACCGACTCTATATGAATTTATTCCTGAAAATTCTTTACTTATTATTGATGAGTCTCATGTAACAGTGCCTCAAATAAATGGAATGTACAAAGGAGACCGATCAAGAAAAAGTACTCTCTCTGAATATGGATTCAGATTACCTTCATGTCTAGATAATAGACCGCTAAAATTTGAAGAATGGGATATGATGCGACCTCATACAATTTTTTTATCTGCCACTCCGGGCCCTTGGGAACTAAATGAAGTTAATAATGAATATGTTGAGCAAATTATTCGCCCTACTGGACTCATAGATCCTAATTGCGAAATAAGAACAACAGTTAATCAGGTGGAAGATCTTGTAGGTGAAATTCAAAAAACATTATCTCAAAATAATCGAGTACTTATTGCCACTTTAACAAAAAGAAATGCAGAAGACTTAACTAACTATTTGAAAGAACAAAATTTTAAAGTTGAATATATGCATTCTGATGTGGATACGATTGATCGCATAAAAATCATTCGTTCCCTTCGCATGGGGGAAATAGATATCATTATTGGTATCAATTTATTGAGAGAGGGGTTAGATATTCCTGAGTGTGGTCTAGTAGCTATCCTTGATGCGGACAAAGAGGGTTATTTGAGATCAAAGACAAGTTTAGTTCAAACCATTGGACGAGCAGCTAGGAATGTCGATGGAAAAGTTATTTTATATGCCGATATCATGACTAAAAGTATTCAAGCAGCTTTAGAAGAAACTAATTATCGCAAATCTAGACAACAAGAGTACAACAAACTTCATAATATCACCCCCCAATCTGTGAAAAGAAATATTGGTGAAATTATTGAGAGCATCTATGAAAAAGATAGCTATACTGTGAGCTTATCTAAAGATGAAGATTTAAGTCCAAGTAAATTTGAAAAACATATCCAAAAACTTGAAAAAAAAATGCTATCTGCTGCAGAGAACTTAGACTTTGAAAAGGCAGCTATGTTTCGAGACGAAATAAGAAAAATTAAAAAAGATCAAATGGGAATGAGGAAATGATACAAAGTTTTTTTGGCCTAATTATAAGTTTAGTCGTTCTTATATGGTCTTGTGAATTTGCAATTAAAAATTCCATTCTTGTTTCAAAAATCTTCAACATTCGAGAAATATTTGTGGGCATCTTCATTATTGCTATTGGTACTTCACTACCAGAATTTGCTGCAACATTCCAAGCACTGCAAATGGGTGCAGAGGGTATTGTTGCTGGAAATTTAGTTGGAAGTAATATTGCAAATATTTTGCTCGTTGGGGGCATTATGGTTTTCCCTCTGAAAACATTAAATGCAGTAAAACAAGATCAAAGTACAGCTATATTCTTTATTTGTTTTTCTATACTTTTCTTTTTTTTAATTTTCTTTGATTTCACATTAGGAATAAAATTTAGTTTATTATTTATTTTATTATTAATTCTTTTTTTTTATTTTGAATTAAAAAAACCAACTGAAGAAGAAACTCTTTCAAAAGAAAACAATTATCAATCAACAATTATCATTATTTCTAAAATTATCATTGCTTTCATTATTTTATTTTTTAGTTCTCAATTTTTTATTGCTTATGCCAAAGACTTAACAGAATTACTTGGCGTTGCAGAAACTACTGTTGGTGTAACAGTTGTGGCTTTTGGGACGTCAATTCCTGAAATTGTAGCTACAATCATAGCAATTATAAAAAAACAAAATAATCTGGCGGTTGGAAATATTTTAGGATCAAATATTGCAAATATTTTCGGTATTACACTAATTGCTATTTTTATGAATGGTCAGATAAATTATTATGATCTTTTAACCTCCATAGACAAATGGATATTTTTATTGTCTTCAATAATATTTTTTCTAATGATTTGGAAAAAGATGGCTGGAAAACTATTATCTTCGGCACTAATATTTGCTTATTTAAGCTATTTTACCTATTTATACTTATAAAAAATTTTAAAAATGAAAAAAATAAAAATTATAGCTCTGATCATCTTTCTTCTAGTTTTAATACTAATAGCTCTTAGTTTTTTTAAATTACCCATTAACACAATCACAAATAACTTGGTAAAGGAGCAAACTAAAAACAATGTCTTTCTGACAACCTCGGGAGAGCAGTCACTAATACTCCTGCCTAAACCGCAAATTGAAATTAATGATGCATCATTTTCTATTCAAAATGATTTAGTTGTGGCGGATGTTAAAACAAAAAATATAAAGTTCTCTCGGTCACTTCTAAATAATGATAATGTTACAATTTATGTTCCTAATGCCACAATTGAGAACCTAGATATTACTTCTCTTGAAAATGACGTTCTGCTTGAAGGAGATCTTGAAAATTTAGAAATTAGAATTTTATCTAGCGAGAAATCAACTGAAATATTTTCAAACATTTTTTCATACAAAGAAGCAAAGGTCCAGTTTGACGCTTTGATTGAAGATGAGGCTCTTAAAAAATTTAAGTTTTCAATTCAAAATTTAGATGTCAATGAATTAGTTTTATTGCTAGATCAAAATTATCAAAAGTTTTTAAAACAGATCAACTTCGATACAATTGATATTGACGGTGAATATACTCAAAATAATTTTTCAATTAATAATTTAATTCTCAATTTTAGTGAAAACTCACAATTAAATCTCTCAGGTTTGATTAACCTAGATAATATTTTTAATTCCAAACTTAATATTCAAGGTTCAAATATTCCTTTGGAAATTATCTCACAATTTTTGCAAAATATTAATCTGGTAGATATTTCTATCTTACCGAAAGGAAATCTGGCTAATTTTGATATCGAATATTCCGATTATATCAAAATAAATACTCTCAGTTATGTAACTCAATATGAAAGTAAAATTGATTTAAAAGGCAGTTTTAATTACATCGATTTTTCAGATATTGATGTTGAAATTGGTATAGCATCAACGTCATCAAAAGATATTTCTAGTCTAATTCAATTAATTTTTCCTACTTTGAAATCAGATTTTATTGATTTTGACAAATTATCCCTCTCCTCAATTTTAAAAGGTAAAGATTTAAAAATTAAAGAATTTAATTTATCAAAAGATGAAACTTTTATCAGTGTTTTAGGCGATATAAACTTAGGGGATTTTTCAAAGCGAGGATTGCAAATAAAGGTTAATAATTTCAATCAATATCACCTCATCCCTAATGTCCACATAAAAGAAGCTCTAAATCAACTCAATAATTCTTACCTTGATATGGATGGAACCTTGATCAACGATGAAGTGTTCTTTAATTCCCTAGATGTTTTTCAAGAGAATGAATTAAAACTATCAGTAAACGGTGAAATAAATTTATCAAATATTCAACAAACATTTTTAAAGATAAATTTACATCGTTTAAAATCAAATGATCTTAGAAAATTAGCAGAATATAGTAATCAAATAGATTATATAGAATACCTTGACCTGTTCTTATTTGATAATATGAAGGGAAATATAATAGTCGATCTCTCTACTAATAGTTATGTATTAGAAAATATTGAAATTACTCAAGACGAAAGTATTTCCACAATATCAGGAAAAATATTTGAAGAAAAATTTTCAGGAAAAATAAATTTAAAAAGTTTAAACTTAGAAAATCTAGAGAAATTTTTTCTTAAAAGCTCAAGATTGAATGGGTTATTAGATTTAGAAATAGATATTTCTCAGCCCATTGATTTAAACATCATTACTGGAATTAATGGTGAAATTAAAGGAAAAGTAAATATTAATGTCAAAGAAGAGGAAATAGCTTTACTTTTATTTATGCAATCACTCTCTCAAGACATTGAGGATTTTGAACAAATTAATCAACTAATCAATACTCTATCTCTATCTTTTATTAATAATAATATCTCTTTCAAAGGAATTATAACCAACCCCAGCAATAAGAAATTAATCATTAAAGACTTAATTTTTACCTCATCTAATAATCAAGAACTCAAGGGAGAAATAGAATATTTCCATCCTAATTATAAAATTACACTGTTTGATATTTTAGATCAGGATGACTTTATTATTAAATTTGATAATGGCCTCTATACTTACGAGAGAGTCATACCTGATGGAACTATCAGAAAACCTATAGAGGAATTAATACAAAAAAATATTAATAAGATTTTCGAAAATTTACTTCAGTGATTTTTCAACAAAATCGATTACGTCTTTTTCGATCGTAACATTATTTAATCTATTGATTTCTTGGATGCCTGTCGGTGATGTAATATTGATTTCAGTCAAGTATCCGTCTATTACATCTATTCCAACAAATGATAATTTTTTATTAATTAAAAATTTTTTTATAACCGAACATATTTCCTTTTCTCTAAACGAAAGAGTGGTTTTCACTGCAGATCCGCCTGCATGAAAATTAGCTTTTATACTATTTTTTTTTGGAACCCTTAAAACAGCTCCTTTAACCTGCCCATTTACAAGAATTATTCTTTTATCCCCGTTAACAAAGTTCTTTAAAAATTTTTGAATTATTACAGGGTTATTTTGAAATTTTGATATGTATTTTCTCAAATGTTTCTGAAGGTTTTTTTGATGATGTTGAATTTTTTCAATTCCAATACCTCCATTGCCGTATGCTGGCTTAAGGATTACTTCCTTATGTTTTTTAATGAAAGACAATATACTTGAAATATTTGAAGAAATTAAAGTTGGTGGAGTTAATTCAGGAAAATTCATCATAATATGTTTTTCTGGAAAATTTCGCACTTCATTTGGATCATTAATCAAAATAGGTTTTTGAAGTTGACTGAGTAAATATGTATTGGAAATATACTCCATGTTAAATGGGGGATCCTGTCGAATAAAAATTGCATTGAATTTCTCAAGATCAGTATCTTTATAATTTTTTTTATTTTTATATGTGAGTTTTCCGCTTTTATTTAAAATTAGTTCTATATTGATTGCTCTAATTTGATTAGTTTTATTTATTGATGCATAAACCCAACTTGGTGAATTATAGAAACATCGAATACCCCTTGAAAGAGACTCTTTGATAAGCATGTACGTAGAATCTTCTTTAATGTTAATCTTAGTAGGATCATCCATTTGGAATAAAAAATTTTTTATCATTTTAGTAATAAGGCTTATCTAAAATACTAATAACATTTTTTGAATCATTATATTGATCAATCAAAACATCAGCAGGGGTTTTTTGAAGATTGATAATATTTTTTAATTGCTCAAGGTGAATACTTTCATCCTCGCCATCAGAATTAAGATAACCTCTCCTATTAAGTCCACTTGTTGAAATATCAAGTATCATTTTGCCTAATTTATGGAGAGGTTGATTATTGAAATGACATTGTAAACCGTTCTTAGCCACATCATGATAAAGTTGAAGTATATCTGCTTTAGTCCATTGTTTTGTTAAATTCCATAATTCATCTAAATTTTCCTGATCATAAAGTATACCTGTCCAAAAGGCAGGAAGGGCACATATCATTTCCCATTTTCCAGCATCCGCACCTCTGACTTCAAGATAGGATTTCAGTCTAACTTCAGTAAAAATAGTCGATAAATGATTTATCCAATCATTAATTGTCAAATTATACTCCCTTATGCTCTCTTCTTTTGGAGTCTTAGACATCAAATCGTAAAAAGAATATGAAGTGGTATCCACATATTTTCCATTAATCTTTAAAAAATAATTTTTAACTTCTAAAGCAAAATCCACATATTTTTCAATATTAAAAGAATGGTCTAAAAATTCTTCTTTTATTCCACACCTCTGTGTATCTGTGTCTTGCCAAGTATAAATTCTATTACTTTTTATTGAATTGTGTGATCCTTCTCGAAAAGGGGAATTGCAAAATATCGCCATGACAATCGGTTGCAATCTATTAGCAAGTACAAATTTTTTAGTGAGATCTTCCTGATCAAAGTAATCAAAGTTCGCTTGAACAGTGCAAGTTCTTGTCATCATATCAAGACCTCTAGATCCTACTTTGGGCATATACTCTCGCATGATGCGGTAACGATCTTTAGGAATAAATTCTACATCTTCTCTTTTAGAAATGGGATCGAAGCCTAATCCTAAAATACAAAGATTATTTAGTTCTGCATATTCTTGTAGTTCTCGTAAATGTTCATAGGTTTCAGTACAAGTTTGGTGTACATTTTTTAATATTTTACCAGAAAGCTCGAGCTGACACCCAGGCTCTAAAGTAACACTCGCTCCATTTTTTGATAAAGATATTAATTGATTAAAGGAATTATATTCTCCTTTTTGCCAACCTTTTTCGATTAAAAAATGAAAAAGATTTTGAATACTAACTGGGCCATCAAATTCTATCCTTTTTTTATTTGCACAATGAAAAATAAACTTCTCGTGTTCAGTTCCAATACCTTTTGCTTCGGGGCTTGTAAAACTTGAATAAAAATAATTTATAAGATCTGATTTTTGTAACAATTAAAACACACTATTCTTATGGAAGTTACACTTTTTTATTTGATCAGAATACTCTTTAGCTTGGTTTTCTACTTTTTTGGCCACGTCTAATAACCATTTCTTTTTATTATAAGATTTTTTTTGAAAACCACCTTTACCTTCGTGATACGCTAAGTAATGATTGTAAACATCAGTTTTTTCTATTTTAAGGAGTCGATAAGAACCGTCAACATACCAGCCAATGAAGTCACTGGCGTCAGCAAAATTTTTTCTATCCGCATTATAATTACCAGTTGACTGCTTATATTCCTCCCAGGTACCATCAAGAGCTTGGCTATATCCATAGGCGCTAGAAGGTCTGAGCCCAGGTATCAACCCCAATACTTTCTGTCTCGGTGGTCTCGCAGTTCTATTAAAAGATGACTCTTGTTTAATAAAACTTAGCTGTAAACTAACCGGAACTCCCCACTTATCCTTTGTTTTTTCAGCATATGATTTCCATTGAGGATTTGTTTGAAAAATATCGCATAAGTTGGATTGGTTAAAATTTCTATCGGTTACACAACCGGATAAAATAATCAAAAAGAGCATTAGAAATTTTTTCATGAAAAATATTTATTTAGATATTCGATCATAATATCTAATCCTTGAAGTGCTGCCCCTTGAGTGTTTAAAATAGACCCTGATGACCAAGCGTAAGTATCAAAGTGAACCCAAGGTATATTTTCATTATTAATAAAATCTTCAACAAACAAAGCTGCAGTAATGGATCCAGCCATACCATCCAAAGATGCATTACATAAATTAGCAAAATGAGATTTAAGTTTATATTTATATGGGGCATATAGCGGTAGACGCCATGCACGGATTTTTTTTTGATTAAGAAGATTAATTTTTTTTGCAACATCTTCATTATTGCTAAAATAAGCTGGGATATCTTCACCCAGCGCTACTCTTGCGGCGCCAGTAAGCGTTGCAAAATCCACAATCAAAGAGGGATTGTATTTGTTTGCTAATTCCATTGCATCTGCTAGAAGCAACCTTCCCTCCGCATCAGTATGAGATATTTCCACTTTCTTTCCAGATGAAGAGGTAAGAATATCTCCTGGTCGCATAGAATTTCCTGATACTGAATTTTCAGCCATAGGAATAATTAAAACAATTTTTGTTTTTTTTAATAAGCTATTGGCCATAAGAAACAAAGAAATTGCAATTGCTGCACCCCCCATATCTTTTTTCATATTTCTCATTGAATTGCCTGGCTTTATATTTACGCCTCCCGTATCAAAAGTGACCCCTTTGCCAATTATCACAATCGGCTTATCTTTTTTTAAAATTTTTTTGTTAGAAATATGAAGAATTTCTGGTTTTACAGAGGAAGCTTGTCCAACTGCAAATGTAAGAGGAAATTTTGATTTAATTTCAGCTTGATTATATTCTGTAAAAATAAATTTTTCAAAAAGCTCATTTTTTTTAATTAAACTAAGGAAAGTCTTTGGATTTAATTGATTTGCCGGAGTGTTTATTAAATCTCTAGATAAATTTGTATAAAGGGAGTAATTTTCAAGAAATTTTAGATTTTCTGGATTTTTAACGTAAAGAAGGTTTTTTTGTGGTGATGCATTGAATTTATAACTCCCCCAGCCCCAAATTTTTTGAATGTCTATCTCATTAGAGTCTGCATATTTAAGAAATAAATAATAATTTCCATTATTTTTAGAGGAAAATTCAGCTACACCAGATAAATTTTGATCTTTACCCTCGCCGATCAACACCTCTTTTAAACGGCCATCAGGATAAGGAATTTTTATTATTTTACCATTTTCACCCTTGAAATTATTAGATAAACACCAATTTCTAATAAAAGTGGGTTGCTTTGCTATCCACTTATCAAACTTATTAAATGAAATGACCGAAACTCTAGTAGAACACTCAGTATTATCATTTGTAAACATTAGATATAAAAGGATATTAGAAAAAAATGACTAAACAACAAGCGGAAAAGAAAACGGTAAAATTTGAAACAGAGGTATCCAAGCTTTTAGATATTGTTGCGAACTCTCTTTATACGGAAAAAGAGATTTTTTTAAGAGAATTAATTTCAAATGCATCAGATGCATGCGAAAAATTACGTTATGTTAGTCAAACAGATAATAATGTTAAAAAAATAGATAAATTTGAAATTCGAATTCATGTAAATGAAAAAAACAAGACAATTACAATCCAAGATAATGGAATTGGCATGGACGAAAAAGATATGCAGACAAATCTTGGTACCATTGCCAAATCAGGAACTGAAGATTTCATAAAAAAGTTAGGCGATAAAAAAGGAGATGTGAATCAAATAGGTAAATTTGGTGTAGGCTTTTACTCATCGTTTATGGTCGCAGATCAAGTTGTAGTGAGATCTAAAAAATATGACTCTTCTTCAAGTTACTTATGGACATCTGATGGAAAAGGAACATTTTCTATTGAACCAACCACATTTGATTTTTCTGGAACAGAGATAATTTTATCAATTAAAAAAGATGAAAAAGAGTTTTTAAGTAAGTATAGAATTGAAGAAATTGTAAAAAAATATTCAGATTTTGTCCCTTTCCCAATTTTTGTTACTTCTGAAGATGACAAAAAAGACAAAGAAGGAAAAGAGGAGCAAGTAAACTCAGCAGAAGCGATATGGCTTAAAGACAAAACAAAAATTAAAGATGACGAATATAAATCATTCTATAATCAAACCTCTACTTATTATGACGAGCCTTTAAAAACAATTCATTTTAAGGCAGAGGGTGTTGTGAACTATACTGCTCTTTTGTATCTGCCAAAATCTCAGCCTCAAGATCTCTACCACCCAGACAGAAAAAATAAATTAAAGCTCTATGTTAATAAAGTATTTATCTCTGACAAACTTGAATCCCTTATACCTGCTTGGCTACGTTTTATTCCAGGGGTAGTTGATACCGAAGATCTAAGCTTAAATATTTCAAGAGAAATATTACAAAATAATGCGGTCATAAATAAGATATCTACTGCGATTACCAAAAGAATTCTTAAAGAGATATCAGATCTCAAGAAGAAACAGCCTGAGGATTTTTTAGCTTTTTGGAAAAATTTCGGCCCTGTTATAAAAGAAGGTTTGTATGAGTTTAATGATTTTCATGATCAAATTTTTGAATTTTCGATTTTTCACTGCTCTGAAAAAGATGAAATGATCTCCCTAGACCAGTACATCAGTGATTATGCAAATGATAAAAAGAAAATTTATTATATTTCAGGTGAGAACAAAGAAAACTTACTTAATAGCCCTCAAATGGAGTTGTTCAAAAATAAAAAAATTAATGTTCTTCTTATTACAGATCCTGTTGATGAATTTTGGATGCCTATGAAGATGAAATTCAAAGAATACGACTTTACATCTATTACAAAAGGTGAGGTCGATCTTGGCGATAGTAAAGATGATAAAAAAGAAACTGAGCAACCAAAGGAAAGTAAAGACTTTATTACCTATTTAAAAGATCATTTAAAAGACAAGGTAAAAGATGTCAAAGTGTCTAAAAGGCTAACAACAAGCGCCTCATGTTTAGTAGCTGACGAAAATGATATGGACATGCATCTAAAAAAACTAATGGCTGCAAATAATCAAAATATTTCTGATGAAAAAAGAATTCTTGAGATTAATATAAATCATAGTCTTGTCTCCAAAGTCATGTCTTTAGACAAGTCGTCAAAAGATAAATTTAGTGAAATACTTTATGATCATGCAAAATTAATGGAGGGAGAAAACCTTGATGATCCCAAAAAATATACTAATCTTATTTCAGAGTTAGTCTCCTTATAATGCAAGCAAAACAAGAGCAACAAATAGAAATCGTAGACCCTTCAATCGACAAGGTTATGTGTGATGGTGGGACTGGTGACTTAGGGCATCCTGCAGTTTATTTTAAAATAGACAAAAAGAAGGAAGTTATCTGTAATTATTGTAATAAAAAGTTTGTAAAAAAGGACTAATCTTTTCTTTCTTTATTTACTTCCCTAACAAGAAAATCTCTCAAAGCCTCTATTTTTTTTGATCCCTTCAACTCAGGCGGGTAGGTAAAATAAATAACTGCTTTTGGAGTTTTGGCATCAGGAAGAATAGGAACCAAATTATTCTTTGAACTCTTCATGTACTCAGGCAGCGCCCCAATTCCTGCCCCTCCCCCAATAGCCCGCATAACTCCATACATATTAGAGATAAACAAAGTTTTAACTTTTTTATTTTTGGGAATTAAATCCAAGATGCAATTAACATCGGGAATAGAAGGCTCTACATCATGCCCAAAGGCAATAATTTTATGTTTAGATAATTCACTAACATCATTTGGAATGCCAAATTTTTCAATATATTCTGGAGATGAATAAATTTTGAACTGAAATTTATATAAGGGAAATCTTATAAGATCGACTTGAGTGGGCTCCCGCAGTCTTAAAGCGACATCGGCCTCACCTTGAGCAAGGTCTGTATATTTATTTTCAATTCTAATAGAAATATCAATATCTGGATAAGAATTAGAAAATTTTACTATTCTTGGGGCCAACCATGTTGTCCCAAAAGCAACAGTGGCCGCAATAGTAAGTGATCCTGTCGGTTTTTCTTTGGATTCAGTGAGCTGTGCTTCTGTTAAAGCAATTTTTCCAAAAATATCATGCGCTGTTTTAAACAATATTTTACCTTGTTCAGTTAAAGTTAAACCTCTTGCATGACGCTTAAATAAAGAAACTTTCAACTCCCTCTCTAGAGAGCTTATTTGTCTGCTTATTGATGAATGACTGATATTCATTTTATGTGCAGCCTCTGAAATATTTAAATCCAGAGCCACATTATGAAATATTTTTAATTTATCCCAATCCATTAATGATATTTGCCTCTTTTAATTTATTTATACTATCTATTTTATTATTAAACAATGACCAGTCATCATATTTATCAATGGCATCCCAAATTTTTTCGATTTCATCATAATATAAAGTTTCATAAGGAATTAAATTCAATTTATCCAAACTTAATTCTTGAATAGAGTCATGATTTTGAAAAATTTTCTCTAGATTATATTTTTGATATTTTTGATTTAAATCTTTTCGATTTTTAATTTTTTGCATTCCACCTCTTAAATCATAATAAACCTCTTCATAGAAAAAATCCTGGTCGCTTAATATTTGATAAAATTGATTAAGGAATCTTGTATTATGATTTGGATTTATATGTGGCTTAATCATCAGTCTTTTAAATAGTAGCCTTAAAACCTCATCATTATAGAGATCAACGAACTTTTTTAGCTCATTTACTAAAAGTTCTTTGTCTAAAAATTTAGTAAAAATTGAAGCTAATTGCTGAACATTCCAAAAAATAGCATCGGCTTGTTTAGAAAAACGATAAAGCCCAAAACGATCAAAATATGCAGCGATTTTATTAGGATCATATTTTTCTAAAAATCTATAAGGGCCGTAATCAAAGCTCTCACCTGTAATATTGATATTATCTGTATTTAAAACGCCGTGAACGAAACCATAAATGTTATAGGAGGCGGCTAACTGAGCGCATCTGCAAACAATCTCAGAAAAAATATTAATAGGTATATTATTTTGGTCACTGAATTTGAAATAGTATTTTCCAATGCTACTTATTAAAAATTCTATACTTTGAAAATCTTGATGAAATGCATGATATTGAAATGTTCCAATTCTTAAATGGGAATGAGAAACTCGCACCAATAAGGAAGAGCGCGTAGGTGATGGTTCGTCATTTCTACTTAATTGCTCTCCGGTTTCAACTAAAGAGATTGATTTTGAGGTATTGACACCTAAAGCATCTAAATAATTTGAGCATAAAACTTCTCTGACGCCTCCTTTTAAAGTCAATCTACCATCTCCACTTCTCGAGTATGGAGTTATACCGCTACCTTTGGTTCCCAGGTCAAGCAGATCATTATTTTTATAAAATTGGGCAATAGTAAAGCCCCTACCATCTCCAATATCTGGATTATAAACTTGGAATTGGTGTCCGTGATAGCGCATTGCAAAATTTTTACCCTCAGGCAGTAAAGGGCTTTCAAATTTCCCAAAAAGGTTGGTCCATTCTTCATCACTTAAATTATTAAACTCCTCAAAATAGGGATTTCGATATCTAGTAATTAATTTTGGAAATTTAGCTGGTTGTACTTTGTCGTAAAAACTATCATCAAGAAAAGCATACGGTGAGACTAATTTAAATGTACTCAGCTCAATCAAATAATATCCCTAGGATTAGAAAAGGGAATGTCAAATAATTCTGCAACCGGTCTATATGTTAAATGGCCCTTAAATGTGTTTAAGCCATTAAGGTGATGTTCAGAACTATTTAGAAAATTAGATAAACCATTATTTGCAATGGCCTCAATATAAGGCAAGGTGGCTGTATTAAGGGAAATTGTAGAAGTCTTTGGAACAGCCCCAGGCATATTAGCAACACAATAATGAACAACATTATCGACCACATAAGTTGGATTTTCATGAGTGGTGGGTTTACTAGTTTCAAAACATCCTCCTTGATCAATCGCAACATCCACTACAACGGAGCCTGGTTTCATCAATCTTAGATGTTTTTTTTGTAAAACTTTAGGTGCTTGAGAACCAGGTATAAGTACGGCCCCTATAATCAAATCAAATTTTGCAATTATTGTTTCTAATTGAATACTATCAATATTGAGTATCTCCGCTTTCGGAAACTCTTTTTTTAAAAACTCAATTCTTTTTTCAGATTTTTCTAAAATTGTAATTTTAGACTGCATTCCATTTGCAATCAGGGCAGCATTATAACCAACAACACCCCCACCAATTATTAATGTTTCAGCCGGATTACTATAACTTGAGCCACTTAATAATACACCCAAACCTCCTTGATTTTTTTCAAGACATCGAGCACCGGCTTGAATAGACAGTCTTCCCGCAACCTCACTCATTGGGGTTAGCAATGGAAGACCTTGCGTATCACTGGTTATAGTTTCATAAGCGATGGCAATACATTTGCTATTAACTAATTCTTGAGTTAATTGAAGTGAAGAAGCTAAATGTAAATAAGTAAAAAGTATTTGATTTGGCCGAAGTTGCTGAGTCTCAATAGGCTGCGGTTCTTTTACTTTAATGATTAATTCACAATTTGAAAATATATCCTGAGAATTTTCAATAATTCTTGCACCCGCATTTAAGTAGTCTTCATTTGTAAAACCTGAGCCCAGACCAGCATTGTTTTCAATATGAACTTCATGATTTTGATTAGTTAGCACCTGGGCGCTCTGGGGAGTTAAGCCAACTCTGTATTCATTATTTTTAATTTCTTTTGGAATACCAATTTTCATAATCAAATTTTAACCTCCACTAATTCTTTTTCTCGATCAAGAAACTTATATTCGATTTTTTTAGTATCGAACATTTTTTCTATTTGATCAAAAACATCCTGAGGAGCAAAATCTGCACATGAATAGACATCTAACTGCATCAATCCTGGATTTGTTTCATCCCAAATATGAAGTGCAATATGGCTAGTTTCAATAATCGCAACTGAAGTCATACCTTTATTACCCTTTTCATTAACATAAGTAGTATAAGGTCCGGCTAATAACTTCATTTCTATTTTTCTAATCAAGGATCTTATCCAATCAGAAATTTTATTTAAATCTTCCTCATTTGGAGTCCATCCAATATCTGCTCTAACAATCAAGTGTTTATGTTTTTGTGTCATTTTAACCTCGTATCATAGAGGTATTCATCACAGGGAATACCGACACCTGTGTATTCGTTACAGAGAATAGCTATCTGGTATCAACAATTTAAAATATATTTAGTTTATAAGAAAATTCACTAATATTTTTTATGCGATTTATATAATATATGTAAAATAAACAAATGATCGGCCTCGAAATTCTAAAAAAAAGAATAAAAGAGGCGCCCCAAAGTTCTGGTGTATATCTATTTAAAAACAAAAAGGATTTGCCTATTTACATTGGAAAAGCCATCAATATTAGAAGAAGGCTTTCTAATTACGGGAATTTACCAAAGCTTCCAAGAAGACTTCAAAAAATGGTTTCTCAAACCGTCAATATTGACTTTGAATTAACTGAGTCTGAGAGAAACGCACTTTTATTAGAGGCCTTACTAATTAAAAAATTTTCACCCAGGTATAATATTAGACTCAAAGATGATAAAAGTTTTCCATTAATCAAAATCACCAATGATCAGTTTCCAAGATTAACTCGTTTTAGAAATGATTTCCATAAGGATGATAGGGTTTTTGGACCCTTCACTTCTGCACTCAAGACCGATAAAGTAATAAAAATACTGCAGAAATCATTCAGATTAAGAAGTTGCACGGACCTTGAATTTAGAAATAGAAAGCGCCCTTGTTTACTGTTTGACCTTAAACAATGCTCTGCACCATGTGTTAATAAAGTATCAGAAGAAGAATATGAAATGCAAGTTAATGACACGTTAAAATTTTTTCAAGGAAATCAAAAAAGTATTTTTAATAAGTTAGAAAAACAAATGTTAGATTTTAGTGAAAATCAAAATTATGAAAAGGCTGCTGAATTGAGAGATAGTCTTCAATCTTTAAATTATATCATAAGGGAAGAGATTAAAATTAGCAGTCAAGATACAAACTATGACTATATTCATATTAATAGTAAAGACAATCTATCTATTTTTATTGGATTTGTAAGATATGGTCGCTATTTAGGTGGAAACTTAATATATTTTTCTGAAAAAATTGAGGAAGATTTAGATATCTCTTCTCTATTAATACAGTTTTATATTAAAAGTTTTCGTCCAAAAAAAATTATTTTATCAAAAAAAATTAATGGATATGACCAACTAAAATCAATTATGAAAGATAATTATCAAATAGATATATTTTTAAAAAATAACTCAATCCCTGGAATAAGACAAATTTCTAATCTTACTAAGAAAAAGAACGACAAGGAGGTACTGATTCAAAAACAAAAATATAACACAAATAATGAAATATTAGATTTGGTTAGAAATCGATTTCAACTACAAACCCCAATTGAAAGAATTGAAGCTTATGATAATAGCTTTTATGGTAATAATTATGCAGTGGCCTCCTATGTTGTCTTTAACTCAGATGGTTTCAGCATAAGAGATTCTAGAACTTATAAATTCAAAGATTTCGATTTGAAAAAATTTGGTGATGCGGATTTAATGAGAAGGGTTTTTGATTCCCGATTCTCCAAGGATGATAAAATCTTGCCAGACATAATTATTATTGATGGGGGTGTTCCTTACCTAAAAATCTGCCAAGAAATTCTGAAGAAAAATGGAATAACAGAGGATATTTTACTTTTAGGGGTTACCAAAGGCCATAAAAGAGATTTTCGTTTTGATCGATATCATACACTTCAACAAAAAAATTTGTCTTTAAAAGAAAATCCTCAAATTGAGGGTTTTATTCAAAAAATGCGAGATAAAGCTCATAATCTATCTAAAAAAAATAGTTTAAAGAGAATGTCTGACTCCATGAAAACAAGTTTCCTTGATGGTATTAGTGGAATTGGAAAAATTAAAAAAATGCGAGTGATCAATTTTTTTGGGAATATACAAAATCTCAAGCAAGCATCCAAGGAGGAATTGAGACAAATAAAAGGTTTAAATTCAAAAAATATTAAGGATATATTAGATAAAGTTAATGAATAAGATATATACCATACCAAACATTATTACTTTTATTAGAATTTTTCTGATACCCATTATTCTATACCTACTGTTTTCAGAAAATCCAAATATTGTATTAATTGCAGGGTTTTTATTTATTATATCTTCTGTTTCAGATTATTTTGATGGGTATTTGGCCAGAACATTAAATCAGTCATCAAAACTAGGGACACTTTTAGATCCAATTGCAGATAAGCTTTTAATTGCATCGGTAATTATTGTCCTAGTTGATACAGGCGTGATTTCAAATATACATGTTGTACCAGCTATTATTATTTTACTTAGAGAGATTGCTATCTCTGGCCTAAGAGAGTTTTTAGCAAAATTGAATACAGATATGCCTGTAAGTAAACTAGCTAAGTATAAGACAACTTTTCAAATGGTTAGTTTATCAATTTTAATTATTAGTCTCGGATTTGAATTAAATGATTTACTCTGGAATTTAGGTTTAATTACTTTATGGATTGCGGCCATTATTACACTTCTATCTGGTTATAATTACATGATCAAAGGCATGAAACATATTTGAAAATTACGGTTAAATACTTCTCTTGGGTAAGAGTAAAAATTCAAAAAAGTCATGATCACTTTGAATTTCCTGACATAATTACATTTTCAAAACTTAAAAAGGAATTAATCAATAAGAATTCTTTCTATGATGAAATTTTCAAAGACAGTAGTGTTAAGTTTTTTCTAAATTTGAAGGAAATTGCTGATGAAAATATCCTAATTAATGATGGAGATGAAATTGCTTTGCTGCCTCCAGTCACTGGAGGATAATGATTACAATTACCAAAGAAGATTTTAATCTTGAGGAAGAATTCAAAAAAATTCATTCAAAAAGAAACGGTGCATATAGTTTTTTTTTAGGAACTGTAAGACAGGATATGGACGTTAATATTGATGGTATTTTTTTAGAATGCTATGAAGAGCTAGCTATTCAACAATTAAATAAGATTAGAGAACGCTCCATAAAAAAATGGAAACTAAATGATTGTGTAATCATTCATAGGATTGGAGATCTTCAAATTTCAGATAAAATTGTTCTGGTTATAGCGGCTTCTCCCCATAGATCAGATTGTATTCAAGCATGTGAATATATTATTGATGCCTTAAAAGCGAATGTAGCTCTCTGGAAGTTTAATACTAAAGAAAATGAAAAAAAACCAGTAGAGCAGAAAAAAAAGGATATGGATAAATACTTAACTTGGAATGAAGTGATTAATTAGCTTCTTGATAGTTAGGGTCGACTTCTCTCATATATAAATTTAGAATTTTACTTGTAAGATCTCCAACTTTAAAAATTTGATCATTAATTTTACCAACTGGGGTTACCTCAACTGCAGAACCAGTTAAGAAAATCTCATCAGCATTTTTAATTTCATCAGGATAAATTTCTCTTTCGACTACCTTAATTCCTTGCCGCCTAGCTATGTCAATAACTGTTTGGCGAGTAATTCCATTTAAAAAGCAATCTGGTACCGGGGTGTGAATTTCACCACCCATAACAAAAAAAATATTTGATCCAGTTGACTCAGCAACTCTACCTTTGTAATCCAACATTAACGCATCTGTATAGCCATTTTTTTCTGCTTCATGTTTACTTAAAGTACAAATCATATAAAGTCCGGCAGCTTTTGCATCTGTGGGTATTGTGTCAGGAGCAGGTCTTTTCCAAATAGCGGATTGTAAAGAAATTCCTTTTAATCGATCTTCTTTAGAAAAATAACTAGGCCATTCCCAAGTAGCAATAGCTACATTAATCTTATTCTTTTGAGCCGATACAGCCATCATTTCGCTACCTCTCCACACAACTGGGCGAATATAGCCATATTTTATATTCATTTTTCTGATTGTGTCTTCTTGGGCTTGGTTTAATTCCTCTTTAGTAAACGGGATATTCATTCCCATTCTTTTTGCCGAATGGAATAGACGATCAGTATGTTCTTCGAGTTTATAGATTTTCTCACCATAAACCCTAACACCCTCAAATACACAACTGCCATAATGTAGACCATGGTTTAAAACGTGAGTAGTTGCATTTTGCCATTCGACAAACTCTCCGTTATACCAAATAAAACCTATTCTTTTATCAAAAGGGATAATTTCCATAATTCGAAATAATGTAATATTATTTATTTCATTGCACAATATAATTATGAATTAAAGAAATGAATTTAAATTTTGCTAACACTCTTTATTTTAAAAAAGAAAATATCTTAGAGATTATCCTAGGGCTTCATCGATCTTATAAGTACCTACAAAGAGAAATTCAAACTTGCTGTGAATTAAATAATTTAACTTATAACGAATTACTTGTCCTATTAGAAATTAAAAAAGGATTCAAAAAGAAAATTGAAATAGCAAATAAAGTTTATCTAAAAAAGCAAAATCTCAATCTTATTCTCAAGGACTTACAATTTAAAAAGATGGTTACAAATGATAATAAGCGAATAATTATTACGGATATAGGTTTAGAAATGTTAGACAAAACTACAAATCGTATAAATGAAAAAGTTATAAAAATATTTCAAAAAACCGACCCTAAGAATATGGCTGGATTTATTAATATTATTGAATCTTTATGATGAACGATCAGCATATATTACTCGTAGAGGATGACGAAAGCCTCCAACAATTAATCGAGAAATTACTTAAAAATAATAATTATATTGTTTCCAAAGCAAATAACATTGATGAAGCCCAAAAATTAATAAAACTATTTATTTTTGACTTAATTATTCTCGATGTGATGCTCCCCGATAGTACAGGATTAGAATTTTATAGGAACTCAATCAAAGACAGAGTAAACACCCCGGTAATTTTTCTTTCTGCTTTGAGCGATATTGATGACAGAATTAATGGATTAGAATTAGGAGCAGATGATTACATTGGAAAACCGTTTGACTCTAGGGAGCTGATACTAAAAATTAAAAAAAATATCTCCAAAAAACAGTCTTTAGATGTTGTCAATTTAGGAGAAAATACTCAATTTGATTTAAAAAAAGAACAGTTACTCCATAAAAGCTTGAAAGTAAATTTATCAAGCAATGAAGTAAAAATATTAAAATTATTAATAAATAATTCGCATCAATACTTAACTAGAGATTTATTGAATACTGAATTAGGTTTAGATTTTTTATCTAGAAGTGGAGATATGCAAATTTCAAGACTTCGATTAAAACTCAAAAAGGAATGTAATTTAGAAGACTTAATAAGATCAGTGCACGGTAAAGGGTATAAAATTTTTCTTTAATGTTAAAATGGGATCATTTTTCAGAAAGCCTATTAGTTCGATCAGTATATCTAATCACATTACCGATTGTGCTCGTTCAAGTAGTTGGGATAATTATTTTTTTTGAACTTCATTGGGATCTCGTACTAAAACGAAGTGCTCAGTCCATAGTTAATGATATTAAAATTTTAGAACTTACCAAAAATACTGAAGAAATTGATAAATTTGCTAATACTCTTCAAATAATAAAAACCGATCGCAAGCAAATAAATGAAATAAAACCAATATCAAATTGGATTTTCAAAAAAAGAATAAACCAAAGTTTAAGTCAAATTCCAGGACAATTTACTGCTAGTCAAAATGATAATTTTTATATCGTTTCGAATATTCTTGATGAAGATTATTATTATTTGATTCCCAAAAAAAGGATTGAAACAAAAACAGTTTTGGGATTTTTTTTATGGACTATCGCGATCAGTATAATTCTATCTATAATTTCTTATTTTTTTATTAAAAAACAAATTCAGCCTTTAAAAAGATTAGGCATTATTACTAAAAGTTTTGGTAGAGGGATAGAGACACCAAATTTAAAACCCTCTGGCTCTTCAGAAGTGAGAGGGTTAATAAATGATTTTAATAATATGCAAAATAATATTAAAAGCACTTTTGAAAATCAAAGAAATATGCTTGCCGGAATAAGTCATGATTTGAAAACCCCTTTAACTAGAATTAATCTTATGATCGAAGATCTTAACAATGAAGAAATAAAGAGTGCTATTTCTAAAAATATCTCTGAAATGAATATTATGCTTAACCACTATTTAGATTTTATTAAAAATGAAAAAAATGAAAATTTAGATGAGGTAATTACTGATATTTTGATTTATGAGGCTGCAAATAATTATCAAAATATTTCATTTTTAAGTAATGAATCAAAAAAAGTACTGATAAGAAAAAATCAGGTAAAACGAGTTTTGATAAATGTTTTAGATAATGCCAATAAATTCGCAAAGAATATTTATCTCAATTCAACATTTCAAAATGATAGTTGGTTAATTATTATTGAAGATGATGGGCCGGGAACAAACTTAACTGAAGAACAACTTACAAAACCATTTTTTAAAGGGCCTCAGCAGCTCAATCAAGGAACAGGCTTAGGTTTGTCTATTGTTCAAAAGTTAATTAAATTAAATAATGGAGAATTAAAATTTGAAAAATCTATTTACGGAGGCTTAAAAGTAACTATATCTTTTGAAGTTTCATAAGTTAAAAAAGTTTTCCACCATTATTTATTTTTTTTGTGGGCATGATTAAAATAGGATTATTTTTTTCATCTGGAAAACCCAATACCAAAACCTCTGAGATCATTTTACCAATTTGTTTAGGTGGAAAATTAGTTACAGCAGCGACTTGTTTTCCAATAAGATCTTCTGGTTTGTAGTGATTGGTTAGCTGAGCTGATGATTTTTTATGACCTATGATTTCACCAAAATCAATTACAAGTATAATGCTAGGTTTATTTGATTTATCATTAAGTCTAGCTTCGAGAATAGTACCTACTCTGATGTCAACTTTTTCAAAATCGCTATATTCGATCATCAGATTTTTATAAATGCTTTTATTTTGTTAATGCCTTCAAAAGAATTTCCAATAGCTGCCATGGTTTTATCCATACTTTCATCATCCTCGATCCAAATATTAAAAGCATAAAAATAAATAAAATATGAGGTTCCTAGATCAATCGGTGATTTAAGAAAACCTCTAAAATATTTATGGATATATTTGTTCAAAGTAATGAGCAGCTTGGGGTTTTTTTGAGTTTCTAAATAAACTCTTATAGCAATTTTTTTATAATAAGATAATACGTCGAGCCTATTTATTATTCCTTCAAAGATTTTGTCTTGTGAATTAAGCTTTAAAGAAGGAGTGTCAATTTGAGTTTCTATGTATTTCTCAAAATCATCCAGAAAAATTTCAAAATTTTCATAGTCAGAATTGAATGACTTTAATTTTTTTAAAAATTTGTCAGAATGTGCGAAATTATTTAAATCTTTTAAATTATTATTATTTATGACCTTGCTTTTCAATGCTTATTTCCTTAGCACGTTTATAAGCCCTATGTAAAGTAGTGTACATAATTTTTTTTAAATTTTGAGACTTGAGAAAATTAACACCAGCTTGAGTGGTGCCTTTTTTGCTGGCAATAGATTGGACAAATCCATCAAGTTTGTGAGAGCTATCGTTTAATGAAATCACATTTTTAAAGAGATTAATAATATCCTTTTCGTTTATTTTTGATTTAGGAGAAATATTTTTACCGGCTTCTAAAAATGAATTAACCAAATAAGCAATGAAAGCTGGCCCACTTCCATACAAAGCAGTAGCAATATTCATTTCGTCTTCTTGAGTGCTCATATGAAAGGTTCCGAATGATTTAAGAATTTTCTTAAATAGATTATTAATAAGCTTTTTATTTTTAACATATACATAAGTATGAGATGCGTTTTGTTTTGCCATAACATTAGGCATAATTCTAATAATTTTTTTTGTATCTAATTTTTCTTGTATCCTATTAATAGTTACTCCTGCCATGCAAGAGACTACAATTGTTTTTGAATCTAGATATTTATTAAAGTCGGAACCTTTTTCATAAAATAAACTGGGTCTTATAAGTAAAAAGACATACTTATATGAAGAAGATAATCTTTGAACTAATTTTTTACTATTTAAGGAATAGAATTGATTTTTAGAATTAATTGAGTCGATAGAAAATTGATTTAAAAATGACTTTGAGATTAAAGATTTTGCAAGGTGTCCATATCCAACAAAGAGAATTTTTGGCTTAAGCGTGACCGACAATTTTTTGATTTATTAAATTATGAGATTGCTGGATAATTTTATCACTTTTTAGCAAAACTGAAACGAGATGATTGAACTCTGATAGTATATTCTCGAGGTATAATCTGATATCTTCTGAAGAAGCATGGCCCGAAATTGGTAAGCTATGCTTATAAACAATTTTATTATTAGTATTTTGCTTAAGTGTTCCAATTACTAAGTTATTATTAATCCTATTAATATGGTGGGTTAAAAAGCTATACTCATAATTATCAATGCTAAAAGACGTTATGAGAACTTTTAAATCTTTAATCCATTGAAAATCCATTATGACCTTTTGGTCGTGAATTTCTGTTAAAAGTGATATTTCTCCTTGATTTGAGGTTGATCTCTCTTGCTTTACATTAAAAATATCCTCTAAATGAGAAATTGGACTGGAATCAATGCTTTTCTTATTCACATACCATATATATCACAAATGATATCACATAACATACTAGATATAGTATAAAGTTGTTAGTAAAATACCTACTTTATTTTTCGAATATTTGAAATGTAAGGTTTTAATCTTTTAAAGTCTGAGGTTAAAGATTGGCTAACTTCAATGAGATCAAGACCCAAATATATAAATTTGGAAAGTCTTAAATAAAGTTTATCTTTGTTAGAAATATAAGTTGTATTATTAATTTTCACAGTGTTTGTATATCCCGAATTCTTATCTCCTGTAGCTTTTGAAGTTTTTGGTTTTGCCATTCGTTGGTACAGTCTTTCTTATATACTAGGTTTTATTTTTTTTTATATATTTGCATCTACACATCTTAATCATTTTAATTTAGATAAAAAGAAATTAGATGATCTCTTTTTTTATTTATTTTTATCAGTAGTCATAGGTGGGAGGTTAGGCTACGTGTTTTTTTATAACTTTTCATTTTATCTAACTAATCCTCTAGATATTTTTAAAGTATGGCAAGGAGGGATGTCTTTCCATGGGGCTCTACTCGGGGTAATAATTACAACTATTTTATTTGCAAAAATTAAATCAATTAAATTATTTTTAATTGCTGATTTATTAAGTATTTCTGCTCCTTTGGGTATTTTCCTAGGAAGACTTTCTAACTTTTTAAATCAAGAACTTGTGGGTAGACAAACTGATTTTTTTATAAGCATCCAATATTCAGGCGAGGAATTCTACAGACATTTATCGCAAATTTATGAGGCTATATTTGAAGGTTTTATTCCATTTATAATTTTACTGATTATTTTTAAATTCTTTAAGAATTTGCCAAAAGGAATAATTACAAGTATTTTTTTAATTAATTATGCAACTGTAAGATTTTTAATTGAATACCTAAGAGAGCCTGATTTTCAAATTGGTCTTATATTTAATCTTTTTACCCAAGGTCAGATTTTAAGCTTTCCAATCTTAATTATTGGTTTAGTTATTTTATATACATGTCTGTTCAACAAAAAATAGATTTAGCTATCAAGTCTTTTGGGAGCATTAGCATTCAAGATTTTGTTGAGCTATCAAATTTCTCGCAAAATTATGGATTTTATAACTCAGAAGAAATTCAAAAAATTGGAAGAAAAGGACATTTTATTACGTCACCAGAAATTTCCTCTTTGTTTGGAGTGTCTTTAGCAAACCAATTTCTAAGTATATTTCCAAATACTAAAAAAGTTCATTTAATTGAATTGGGGCCTGGAAATGGTTATTTAACAGATGATATTTCAAATTACTTTCTATCCCAAAATATTGATATACGAAAAATATCTCTTTTAGAAAAAAGTGAATACTTCATTAAAAAAATTAAAAAAAAATTACCTGAAGCAGAATTTTTTGATGAATTCAATAAGATTGACTTAGATCCAGAAATAACGACCTTCATTTATTCCAATGAGTTTTTTGATGCTTTTGGGTCAAAGCAATATATTTACCAAAATAATGAATTTAATGAGATAAAAATCACCAAAACTAATAATGATTATAATTTAGTATATGAAGAAAATTTAATATCCGGTCATTTAAAGGAAAAATATTCAAATTATGAATTTGAGGATATGGATATCCTAGAACATTCAATCTTAATTGATAATTTCATAATTGAACTAAAAGATAAATTAATTAACAACTTTTTTTTTAGCACAACTGATTATGGTTTTTTGAATCTACCAAAAAAAAGCACCCTCAGACTTATTTCTAACCATCAGAAAGTTAATTTATTTGAAAAATTTGATAATGTTGACTATTCATTTGGGGTTAATTTTGAATTTTTAAAAGATGAATTTATAAAATTTCAGCCAAAAATTATTTCTCAAAAACAATTATTTAAAAATTTTTTAAATAAAGATATCTACTCAGTAAATAATGATAAAATTTCTAAGACTATAGAGTTATTAAGTGGTTTTGATTTTGAAAATATGGGCGATCAATTTTTTAACTTTTCATTTTATTCGAAATGAAAAATCGAATTAAATACAAATTTTTTTCAAAAAACAATGGCATTTCTCAAGGCATATACAAATCTTTGAACTGTGGGATTAGATCGTTTGATAATAAAAAAGATGTTAAAAAGAATTTAGAGATAGCTAAAAAGATATTACTTAATAGGAATAGGACTCTAATTACTCCAAATCAATATCATTCCAATAAATGTCTTATAGCAAATGCAAATGATCCCTATCCACAATGTGACGCTCTTGTCACCTCAGATAACTCGTTAATACTAGGCATCACAACAGCGGATTGTCTTCCAATTATTTTTTATGACTCAAATAATATAGTGGTTGGAATTGCTCATGCTGGATGGAGAGGTCTTGTAAAAGGGGTAATTCAAAACACTATAAAAAAAATGGTAATGTTAGGTGCCCAAAAAAGTTCAATAAAATCAATTATAGGTCCTTGTATTCGAGTTAATTCATATGAGGTCAGTGAAAATTTTTTAAATGAATTAAAAATTCAATATCAAAAATTTGCTGTTAGGCGGACGAGAAAGATTTACTTTGATTTACCTAAATTAGCTAAATATATCCTCTTAGAGTCAGGTATTTCAAACATCCATGACACAAAAAAGAATACTTATTTAGATAGGAATTACTTTAGTTTTCGACAAAGTAAAATAAAAAAAGAAAAAGATTATGGAAGAAACATAAACCTAGTAACTTTAATTTAAGTTTTGATTGAGATTTTAATTAATATATAAACATATGCACTTATGAAGATAATTTCTGGTAATAGTAATCTAGAATTAGCCCAGGAAATTGCTCAATATACTAAGAACTCTTTAGCTGAAACCACAATGACAAGATTCTCTGATAAAGAGATTTTTGTAGAGATTGGAGAAAATGTAAGGGGAGAAGATGTTTTTCTTATTCAATCTACCTCTTTTCCAGCTAATGATAATTTAATGGAACTTTTAGTAGCCATTGATGCTCTTAAAAGAGGTTCGGCCGCTAGAATTACAGCAGTACTTCCCTACTTTGGTTATGCACGACAAGATCGTAAAACCGGTCCAAGAACGCCTATATCTGCAAAACTTGTTGCAAATTTAATTACTATAGCTGGTGCGAACAGAGTACTGACTATGGATTTACATGCTGGTCAAATACAAGGTTTTTTTGATATCCCCCTTGATAACTTGTATGCATCACCTCTTTTTATTAACGATATTAAAGAGAAAAAAAGAGAAGAAAATTTAGTTTTTGTCTCTCCAGACGTTGGGGGCGTTCTGAGAGCAAGATCCTTTGCTAAAAAACTCAATGCAGATTTAGCAATAATTGACAAAAGGAGAGATGCGCCGGGCGTATCTAATGCAATGAATGTTATTGGTTCGGTTGAAAATAAAAGATGCATCATAGTGGATGATTTAGTTGACTCCGGTGGCACTATTTGTAATGCCGCAAAAGCCTTATTAGATAATGGTGCGACCAGTGTTTATGGTTATTGTTCTCATGGCGTCTATTCTGGAAAGGCCCTTGATAATATTAACAACTCCGTATTAGAGGAAATGGTTTGTACAAATTCAATAAAGCCTTCGTTTGAAGTTCCAAAAGCTATGAGATACCTATCGGTTGCGCCTCTTTTTGGTGAGGCAATAATGCGTATAAATAGCGAAACTTCTATATCTTCTCTATTTGATTAATTAATTAATTTGTTGTATAAACTCAGCCTATGAAAATTAGTGGAAATATACCTGGAAAAGAAAGAAAAAAAGGAAATACGAATCCTTACTTAAATGATGGACTCATCCCCTCAATAATTTATGGGGGAAACACTGATCCTCTTATGGTTGCTGTCGACAGAATTCAATTAAAAAAACGTTTTGAAGAGGGTGGATTTTACTCGAAGATCTTTGAAGTAGATCTGGGTGAAAAAAAAGAGCCTGTTATTGTTAAAAGCATTCAAAGACACAAAGTTAAAAATCATCCTATCCATGTAGATTTTCAAAGAGTAGATGACAAAACAAGAATCATCATTGGCGTTCCGGTAGAGTTTGTAGATCAAGAAACTTCGCCCGGACTAAAACAAGGTGGTGTCTTAAACGTTGTTCGAAGAGAAATTGAACTTAGTTGTTTAGCAAGCAACATTCCTGAGAAATTTGTTATTTCACTCGAAGGTAAAGAGATTGGCGATGATATCAGGTTAAGTTCTGTGACTTTAGGTGAAGGTATGAAACCTACTATTTTAGGCAGAGACTTTATGTTAGCTACTATCCAGGCACCGAAGGTTGAAAAAGAGCCACAAGCTACTGAAGAAGCAACTGATGGTGCTGACGCATCAGAAGAAAAGAAAGAAGAAAAAGCAGCAGAATAATATAATCTGTCTGTATGCTTACTCTTTTTTGTTTAGGTAACCCCACTTTAAAACACAAATTTAACAGACACAACGCAGGTTTATTGCTTGGTGAGTTTCTCATTGAGAAAATGGATCTAGGAATAAAAAAATTTAAAAATTATAAACTTTCTAATTCTTTTTTATTAGATGGTATTCAGTGCCAAATAGCCTTATCAGAAACATACATGAATGAGTCAGGTCTTGGTGTTTTAAGTCTGAAGACAACAAAATTGAAAAAAGATGATGAACTTTTTGTTTTGTACGATGAGCTAGATTTAAATCTTGGAGAATTAAAAATTAAGTTTGCTGGTGGTAATGCGGGACATAATGGTTTAAGAAGTATTTCTAGTAAAATCGGTGAAAATTATTGGAAATTAAGAATTGGAATTGGACATCCTGGGCATAAAGATATGGTAACTAAACACGTTTTAGGAAATTTTAAAGAAAATGAAAAAAAAGATTTATTTTCACTTTTTGAAATCATTCATCTTAATCTTTCACAGATATTTGTTTCCAAACATCTATCAAATTTGGGTATTTAAAATATGAAATGTGGAATTATAGGACTTCCTAATGTAGGAAAATCAACCCTCTTTAATGCTCTTTGCGAGAATGAACAAGCTTTAGCGGCTAACTATCCTTTTGCAACTATTGATCCTAATAGCTCTTTAGTCAGAGTACCTGATGAAAGACTGAAAAATTTAGCAGCTATTTGTAAACCCCAGAAAATAATTCCTGCAGCATTTGAAATAGTTGATATAGCAGGACTTGTTAAAGGTGCCTCTCAAGGCGAAGGTTTAGGGAATGCTTTTTTATCTCATATCAGATCTGTGAATGCCCTGTTTCATGTTGTTCGATGTTTTGAAGACCCAGATATTCAGCACGTTGAAAATAGAATAAATCCCCTAGAAGATATTAAAATTATCAATGCCGAGTTGGCTCTTTCAGATTTAGATATACTTGAAAAAAATTATCAAAAACAAAAAAAGATACAAAAGACCGATGATGAAAAGAAAAAAGTAAGCATCATAGAAAAAGCAATAAATCTAATCTCTAATGAGAAGCGATTATTAGATAATCTTGAAAAGGAAGACATAGATTATTTAAACACATTTCAGTTAATCTCAATTAAGCCCGTTGTGTATGTTTGTAATGTAGATGAAAACTCAGCTGTTAATGGAAATGAATTCACTAAACAGATTGATGAATATGCTAAAAAAAATAACTCTGAAGTTTTATTAGTCAGCGCAAAGATTGAATCAGAAATTTCCCAAATTGCCGATGAGAACGAAAAAAAAGAATTTTTGGAGAGTCTTGGACTTGTTGAGACTGGGCTCAAAAGAGTGATTAGAAAAGGTTATGAGATTTTAAATTATATTAATTTTTTTACTGCAGGGGAAAAAGAATTAAGGGCTTGGACAATTATCAAAGGAAGTCACGCCCCTACTGCCGCAGGAACAATTCATAGTGATATGGAAAAAGGCTTCATAAGAGCAGAGACTATTTCATATAATGATTATATAGAGTACAAGGGAGAGGCTGGATCTAAAGAAAAGGGTAGACTTCGCCTTGAAGGAAAAGATTATTTAGTGCAAGACGGGGATGTCATGCATTTTCTTTTTAACGTTTAAAGAATTATTATTTAATATCGCGCCAGATTTGTTGTTTGGATATATAAGCTAAGATTAAAAGTACAAATAAAAATAAAATAACTTTTAGACCTATTCTCTTTCTATCCTCTAGACTTGGCTCTGCCGCCCAAGCTAAAAAAGTAGTCACATCAGTAGCCATTTGGTCCAAAGTAGCCTCAGTCCCATCATCATACTCCACTATTCCTTCTGAGAGAGGTGAGGGCATCGCGATAAGGTTGCCTTCCATGTATTGATTATAATATTGACCTTCAGGAATATCTTTACCTGCCGGAGCTTCAACATAACCCAAAAGTAAAGCTTTTAAATAATCAGCCCCCTTAGGTCGAGCTTTGACGATTAAAGATAAATCTGGTGGGTAAGCCCCATTATTTGCCGCTCTTGCGGCTTGAACGTTTGGATATGGATTGGCAAATCTATCTGAGGGTATTGCCTCACGTTCAAACATTTCGCCTTCTTCATTAGGCCCATCGGGAATTAAATACTCAGCCGCAATAGCTTTAATATGAGCCTCACTAAAACCGAGATCCTCTAAATTCCTGTAGGCTATGAGATCCATCGAATGACATCCAGCACAAACTTCTCGATACACTTTAAGGCCTCTTTGTGCCGATGCACGATCGTAGGTTCCAAAAAAACCTTTCCATGACCAGTCATATTTTGGAATGTCTATTTTTGATCCCGCGGCAAACATGTTTAGGCTAATTAAAGATAGAATAGTTATAAAAAGAACTCTCATCGTTAAGCTTTCTTGGCTTTAAGATAATTTGTAATACTCAATGGTTGACGAGGAGTTTCTAAGAAGCCAACCAATGGTGCTAAAACGAAAATGAACAAAAACCAATATACAGTTCCGATTCTCGATATTAGAACATAAATACCTTCAGCGGGCTTGCCTCCCATGTACATGAGTACAAAGAAGTTAATCGCGAATAAAAGAACGCATATTCTCCAAACCGGTCTAAACAAACACGATCTGACTTTGGATGTATCGAGCCAAGGCAATAACCCCAACGCAGCGATAGAGCCAAACATTGCTAGAACGCCTCCTAATTTATCAGGGATAGCTCTTAAAATGGCATAGAAAGGCAAAAAATACCATTCTGGAACAATATGGGCAGGTGTTACCATTGGATTGGCCCTAATGTAATTATCAGAATGACCTAAAATATTTGGATAATAAAAAAGAACAAATGCAAGAATGATAAAAAAGAAGATCGTTGCGTTTAGATCTTTAATGGTGACATATGGATGAAAGCTGACCGTCTCATCCCAACTTTGGGGTTCAGATCCTGTAGGGTTATTAGATCCTGTCATGTGTAAAGTGATGACATGAAATACTACTAATCCAACTATCGAAAATGCTAATAGCCAATGTAAAACATAAAACCTATTAATAGTAGAGTCTCCGACATTAAAGTCACCAAGAAGCAATGTTAAGATAGCATCCCCTACAAAAGGAATAGCAGAGAATAAATTTGTGATCACTGTAGCTCCCCAGTATGACATTTGTCCCCAAGGTAAAGTATATCCTAAGAATGCAGTACCCATCATCAAAACAAACATTGTTAATCCAAAAAGATAAACGAGCTCTCGAGGAGCTTTATAGGAACCAAAGTAAAGGGCTCTAAAAATATGAATGAATGTAGCAATAAAAAAGAAAGAAACTAAGTTAGCGTGCAGATATCTAATTAACCATCCATAATTAACATCTCTCATTATTCTTTCAACAGAGTCGAAAGCCTCATCGGCAGATGGTTTATAGTGAAAACCTAAGAAAATCCCAGTTAAGATTAGTCCAATAAGGCAGAACATTGCAATTCCACCAAATGACCAGAAATAATTTAATGATTTAGGAACCGGAAACTTTAAATATTCAGCTTCCATCATTCTCACCAAAGGTAGTCTTGAGTCAATCCAACCTTTTAAACCTGTGTAAGGTGAGTTAAGTGTTTTTTTGTATCCTTGAGGATCATTTGAGCTCATGATTTTTTATCCAATCTTTATTCTGCTTTCATTAAGAAATACATATGGGGGGACGGGTAAATTTTTTGGGGCCGGGCCTTTTCTTATTCTCCCTGAGGTATCATAATGAGATCCGTGACATGGGCAAAACCATCCACCATAGTCGCCTTTTGTGTCTGAAGTTTTTTGACCTAGTGGAACGCATCCTAGATGGGTGCATACTCCTAAAACAATTAACCATTTATCATTCTGAACGCGGTCAGCATCGTCTTCCATATCAATTAAATCTTTTAAATTAGTATTTTTAGCGTCAGTAATTTCTTGGGGGGTTCTGTGCTTTACAAAAACTGGTTTACCTCTCCAAATAATGGTCAAACTCTGTCCTTCTTTAAGAGGTGAGAGATCAATTTCAGTAGAGGCAAGAGCAAGGGTATCTTTTCCAGGATTCATGCTTGTAATGAAAGGGATAGCTAAGCTGGCCGCCCCTACTCCTCCAAGAGTCATTGTCGCTAACTTAATAAAGTCTCTTCTTGGTGTTTTTTGATCTGACATATTTTTTTAACAATTGTTAATAGATTTTATTGGTAAGATGTAGCATAAGTAGTAGTCATCATGACGCATAAATTCTCTGTTTGTCTTTACCAGCCTGATATGCCGCAAAATTTAGGAGTAATTATTAGAACTGCCGCTTGTTTAGAATTTCCTCTTCATATTATAAAACCATTATCTTTCTCAATGACAGACAAGAGATTTAAAGGGGCGGTTATGGATTACATCGATCATTGCGTTATTCACCACCATGAAACATGGGATAATTTCAAGGATTTTTGTGTATCTTCAAACTATCGTTTAATTTTAGCTACAACTAAAACTCAAAAAAGTATTTATGATTACAAATTTAAGGATAAGGATATAGTTTTATTTGGAAAAGAAACAGCGGGTGTCCCTGATTATGTCCACAATCATATAATTGAAAAAATTACTATTCCTATGAACTCCAAAACAAGATCGTTAAATCTCGCAACGTCTGTTGCAATTGTGACCTCTACTATAATTAATTCAATTTAAAAAATTGAAGAAAATCTCTAAGCTCTCGATGATTTTCTAAAAAATGTAATGAGTTTAAGGGATAAGGCATCTCTTTAATTTTAGTAAGCTCTTGAGATATTTTTTTTTCTTTAACAAAATCAAAAATATTTTTTGATAACAAAAGAATTGCATCTATATCTTTTTTCTGAGTTTTAGTATTTTTAAAAAGTGATAAAAACCGAATATATCTTATTGCCCTTAGATAATCTTGTTGAATTTGGTCAATAGGGTTGAATATAAAACGTAAAAGATTTTCATGAAAATCTTTTACACCCGAATAAAAATCAAATACATCTCCATCTAAATTGATATAGACGCTGTTAAATGTAAAATCTCTTCTTTGGGAGTCTTCTTTTAAAGTTTGAGCTGGGGCTACTTTAGAATGTCTTCCAGTGGATTTAATATCTTTACGAAAGGAATTAATCTGATACTCAAATTTTCCAGTTGAAATAGCCAAACTTCTATAACTTGGGAAAAATTTAACGTCAAATTGATTATTTAGCTCTTCAATTACTTCATCTTCTATATTTGGAACGACTATATCAATATCTGTATTTGAGTATTCTTCTGACAAAATTGATCTGGTAGCACCCCCAACAAAAAAAATATTCTTATTTGAAATTTTTAAAATTTTAATTATTTCTTCCAATTCAGCATATTTAATTAAATGTTCGATAGGTTTTTTGTAGTTCATTGATTTTCCATTTCTAATAATTCAAGCCACCTATCCTCTTTTTTTTCTAATAATAATTGAAGGTCACCAATTTTTTCAGAGGTTTGAAAAAATCTATTTTGATCCTCTTCAAATAGCTTAGGGTCAGATAATATTTTTTCCAACATAATTAAATCCTCTTTAATTTTATCAATTTCATTTGGAAGATTGTCTAATTCATATTGGATTTTAAAAGTGAGTTTTTTTCTAGCAGTGTTATTTAATTTTTTTGAAGATTGATCAGATTTGTCAAAACTTTTAACATCTATTGAAGTTCCAATTAGTTCCTCTTTATGCGCGAGAAAATCATGATAGCCTCCATTAAAAATTATTACTTCTCCATTGCCTTTAAAATAGAGTATTTTATTAACAAGCTTATCTAAAAAGTCTCGGTTATGTGATACCACTATGAGCGTACCATTGTATTCTGAGAGAATAGACTCCACCAAGTCGAGTGTATCAGTATCAAGGTCATTGGTTGGTTCATCGAGGATCAGGCCGCTTTTGGGATTTGCCAATACCTTTGAGAGTAATAATCTGTTTTTCATTCCCCCAGAAAGACTACCTACAGGATCATTAGCCTTAGAAGGGTCAAAGTGAAAATCTTTAAGGTAACTACAAACATGTCTTTCTTTTTGATTGGCTTTGAGGTAGTCACCCCCTGAGGGTACCAGTATTTTTTTTATGGACTTTGTATCTTTTAAGTCATTTCGTAATTGATCAAAGTAGGAAAATTCTAATTCTTGTCTAATCTTCAATGACCCTTCCTTCAAGGTCACCTCACCTAATAGGATTTTTAAAAAAGTAGATTTTCCTGATCCATTAGTGCCAAGTAATCCAATACGATCTTTTTTGTTAATTTTTAAATTAAAATCTTTAAGTAAAAATTGTGGGGCATTGTAATAAAAAGAAGCATTATGAAATTCGGCAACATGTCTAAAATTTTTTGATTCATCTTTAACTAATTTCACTTCAATTTTTTTTGTTGCCTTTTTAAAGGCACTAATATCCTGATCTAAATTTTGTTGAAGTTCTCTTGCCTGTTCAAGCCGTCTTGTATTTCTTTTAACTCTAGCCTTCACTCCTTTATTGGCCCAATTCACTTCTATATTAACAAATTGTTTTCTATTTTGTAATTCTCTCTCTTCTTGTGCTAATAACGCAGTGGACCAATTCTCAAATTCAGCATAGCCTTGATTATTAGTTTTAATTTTTGATCTATCGATCCAGAAAATCTTATTAGTAAAATTTTTTAGGAATTGACGGTCATGGCTAACGCATAAAATCGCACAATCTAAACGTTTTAAATAATTTTCTAACCAAATAATTGTATCTAAATCTAAGTGATTAGTTGGCTCATCAAGTAACAAAATATCAGATTTGTTTATTAAAGTTTTTATTAAACCTACCCTTCTTTTTTGACCACCTGATAAATTTTTAATTATAGAATTTTTATCTAAACCGAGGTAATTACAAAAAATATCAATTTGATAGTCCTCGTTTTTATTAACAAGTATTGAATCAATTTCTTTTTCGATTGTTTGACTTTCATCATTAAAAAAGAAATTTTGATTAAAGTAGCTGATTTTTAAGTTATCTATTTTCCAGATTTCACCGTGGTCTATTTCATGATTATCGGTGAGGACATTCATTAAAGTAGATTTTCCAGCTCCGTTTTTTCCAACTAAAGCAATGAAATCTTTTCGATGAATAATTAAGTCTAAATCTTTAAATATTTCTTTTTTATGATAGCTCACTAATACTTCTTTGAGGGATAAAAGAAGTTGATTACTCATGAGAACATATCTTTAAATTGGCTGGGGCGGTAGGATTCGAACCTACGCATGCCGATACCAAAAACCGGTGCCTTACCGCTTGGCTACGCCCCATTAAGAATTAATGAACTTATCCGAAATAATATGATTTTTCAATTCTAACCAATGGAAAATTTAATTGAATTAATTGAATTATTGATTTTTCTGAACTGATTTTATCAAAAGACAAGAAAATACAAGATCCACTACCGCTCATTCCAAAAAAAGAAATTTTTTTTTTATTTTGTAATAGTAGTATGTGTATCTTTAAAAACTCTTTGTTGAGTGCGAGAGAAGAGCCCAATAAATCATTATTGAAAAGTTTTTCTATTTTTTTCTCATTTTTACTATTTCTTCGAAAATGCGAGAATATGGAAGCAGTTAAATTTTTAGTTGTAGGAAAAATTAAATGAATCTTTCTCCACCTAGGTTTGGATTTATTGAACAACTTATAACTTTTTATTCCATCAATAATTTTTGGACTTTGATCATAAAATAACAAAACATCAGAGCCCA
>VTPN01000023.1 GCA_008638215.1 Pelagibacteraceae bacterium | reverse complement strand
TGCCCTCGATATTGATTTACATAGCTATTTGAATAAATGGAATTATAAAAATATAGACAGTTATTTCAGAGTTAAATCTATCTCAGAAAGATCTTCCATAAAAATTGATTTAGATCTTTTTGAAGATGAAATCCTTCATTTAGATCTTCCATTGTTCAAAGAAAATATTCAAATTAATAAAGTTAATGAGTTGCAAAAAACTCTTATTATAAATAGTAGTAATTTTTCAGATCATATCCCAAGATCAATAATTTTGAATTTATCTCAAAATGCTAATTTAAATGTAATTCATTACAGCATTTCAAATTCTAAATCATTTTTATATTTTGAAATAAATCAGCAAAATAATTCAAATGTGAAATTTATAACTTTTCAATCAGATAATATTCATGTTAGAAATGAGTTCTTTTCATCTTTAGAAGAAAACTGCTCTCTAGATCTCTACGGTTTGAATATCCATAATCATGGTGTCAATGATAATTATTCATTTATTCAACATATGAAACCATCATCACAAAGTAGAGAAGTTTTCAAATCAATTGTTAATAATGGTGCAGTTACAAATTTTCAAGGAAAAATTTATGTGGACCCCGTTGCCCAAAAGACTGATGGGTATCAAATGAGTCGATCATTAATTCTTGATAATGACTCAAAAGCTAATAATAAACCTGAATTAGAAATATATGCTGATGATGTAAAATGCAGCCATGGTTCGACTGTATCAAAACTGAATCAAGACCAAGTATATTATTTTAAATCAAGGGGCATTAATGAAGAACAAGCTCTTAAGATTTTACAAAAAGCTTTTTTAGTCGAGACGCTCGAGGCTATTGAAAATAGTCAAATCAAAGAATACTCTTATAATCTTCTTGAAATGAGATTATGAGCTTCAAATCAGACTTTCCTATACTTAAAAATAAAATTCGTGATTACCCCATCACTTATTTGGATTCAGCTGCCAGTACTCAAAAACCTCAAGCTGTAATAAATTCAATTACAGAATTTTATCAAAACTCCTATGAAAATGTTCATAGAGGAATGAATACATTGAGTATTAAGGCAACAGATACCTTTGAAAGAGCAAGAGAAAATGTTCGATCATTTATTAATGCCAATTCAACTAATGAAGTTATTTTTACAGCAGGTGCAACTGACTCAATAAACAAAATTGCCCAATGCCTTCCTCAACTTCTTAATGAAGGTGATAAAATTGTAATAACTGAACTTGAACATCACTCAAATTATTTACCATGGCTTCAAATCGCTAAAAAATTTCAATTTGACATTGAAATAGTTGGTGTAAATGAAAATGGAAATATTAATGAGCAGGATATTGTTAATGCCTGTGATGATTCAACAAAATTTTTAGCACTTACGCATATGTCGAATGTTACAGGACAAATTATTGACATAAAAAAAATTAAAGAAAATATTTCAAAAGATATTTTAATCGCAGTCGATGGTTGTCAGTCAATTGCTCATATCAATATTGATGTTCAAGATTTAGACTGTGATTTTTATTCTTTTTCATCTCATAAATTATATGGACCATCTGGTATTGGTGTGATGTTTGGAAAAGAAATATTATTAGAAAAGCTTGAACCTCCTAGTTTAGGGGGAGGGATGATTAATAATGTATCTCTTGATGGTTTTACTTATGCTATGCTTCCTAATAAATTTGAAGCAGGTACGCCTCCTATAGAGGCAGTTGCAGGAATGAATGCTGCTATTGAATATCTAAATCGTTTGAATTTCTCACATTACTTTGAGGAAGAAAAAAAACTTCGATTAACGCTAATTAACCATTTTCAAAATATGGATGAAATAGAATTTTATGGTTTCCATCAAGATATTAATGCAAGCTCAATTGTATCTTTTAACGTAAAAAATAAAAATTATAATGATATTTCAACTTTTTTAGACCAGTTTGGTATTATGATTAGAGGCGGTCACCATTGTTGTCAGCCATTTATGAAAAAATTACAAATTCCAGGTTCTTGCCGTGTTTCTTTTGGGATATATAACGATTTAAATGATATTGATTTATTAGTTGATGCTTTGTCAAAAACGATCAAACTTTTACAATAATGGATGATAAAACTTTATCTGACTTTATGCCTAAAACGAATAGTGAGGGTGAAATTATTTATGGTGAATTCTCCTCCCAGTCAGTAGTTAAAATAACCACTGATGAAATTATTAAAAGACTTTCAACAATTAAAGACCCAGAACTTGGTATTAATATTTATGACCTTGGTTTAATTTATGATATTAGAATTGATCAAAGTAATAATATCAAAATTACAATGACCTTAACTACTGTCAATTGCCCTGTTGCCGACTCTTTCCCGTTGGATATTGCTAAAAATATTACTTCTATGGAAAATACGGGTCAGGTTAAAATAAAACTTACCTTTGATCCCCCTTGGAATAAAGATATGATGAGTGATGACGCAAGATTAGCTCTGGGATATTAATGAACACTCCTTTATTTAAATTATCAAGTTCTGCTGAAAATCAAATAAATCATCTTCTCAGCAACAATCCAAATGCCAAAGGATTAAAAATTGGCCTTAATACAAAAGGATGTGCCGGATTAAGTTATACTCTGGAGTATGTAAACGAAGAAAATATTAAGGGTTGTGAATTGATTAATGACTATAAGTTCCCTCTTTATATTGAAAATAATGCAATCATGTTTGTTATAGGAACTGAAATGGACTTTATTAAAGAAGAATTTGGTGAAAGATTTGTTTTTAATAATCCCAATCAGACTAGTGAGTGTGGTTGCGGTGAAAGTTTTCACGTCTAATATTTAAAATCCAATGGCAGTTATCTTTGGAATTCTTTCAGCTTTAAGTTTTGGTATTGGTGATTTTTTAGCTCGATTTTCCTCCCAAGAAATAGGTCATCGTAATTCCTTATTTTGGATGCTTGTCATTGGTGTAGCTTTCTATTATACGATTTTTGTAATTTTTGGAGATGGATTTTATCCAAATCTCATCGGCTTGAGCAATAGTTTTCTCGCAGGAGTATTAATTATGTTTGGTCTACTCTGTTTATATAGGGGACTGCAAATGGGACCAGTATCAGTTGTAGCCCCTATTGTAGCAATTAATCCTTTTTTTGTTTTTTTAATAAGATATGCGCTTGGCAGTGAGCCAACCTTAATGCAATGGATAGCAACTCTTATTATCATCTCAGGAGTAATTTTAGTTTCATTTAGTGCCGAAAGTCACCAAGAGCATTTAGGTTTAACAAAAAAACAAATAAAAGAGTCTGTATTAGTAGCATTTATGTCTAGTGTAATGTTAGCATTAGGATTAGTTTTTTCACAAGAGGTTTCTAATACGATTGACCCTTTAGAAGGGGTTTTCTATATTAGGTTTTTTAGTTTATTAAGTATAGCTACCCTTATTTTTTTTATTCGTTCAAAAATTACACTAACAAAAAAATCAATTCCGATACTATTATTTCAAGGTATTTTGGAGTCATCGGGTAACTTTTTTATAGTGTATGCTTATACCTTTGACAAAGTTAGTATTGCAGTTGTGATATCCTCTGCATTTGGATTGGTTACTGTTATTTTAGCAAAATTTATTTTGAAGGAATTAATTTCTAAAGTCCAGGGAATCGGAATATTTTTAACTTTTTTAGGCGTTGTAGGTCTTTCTATCTAGCCATTTTTTGCAGTCTTTTTTTATCAAAACGATAAGAATTCATCGCGATCGCAGCACAAATAATAACACCACCTATAATGGTATTAATACTAGGTACTTCATTAATTCCAAGAATAGGTAGCCAAGCCCAAAAAATTCCACCAACAACTTCAAGTAAAGATAACATTGTTAATTCGCCTGATAAAAGTTGTTTGGATCCGATGCTAAATAAAATCAAACCACAAGCTACAAGCGACCCATGTGTCATGCTTAGATAAACATTTTTTGCTGGAATATAAAAATCTTGATTATTGATAATCATTAAAATTGCAGAGAAAAGAGCACAAAAAATTCCTCCATAAATCAAAATGTAAAATTTTTTAATATCACTTTTGCTTCTGAGCACAACAGAAAATACCGCAAACCCCAAACTAGATATAAACCCCATTATTAATCCAAAAAATGAACCGCTAAATGCACTGGCATAAATCATAATTAAGGTTCCTATGAAGGCGATAACCATACTTACAAAATTTTGTTTTGATATTTTTTCTTGTAAAAAAATTAAAGCTATTAGAGATGCTAAGAATGGCATAAGGGCTAACATGAATAATGTTACTGCTGCGGTAGTATAGCTAATTGAGTAAATGAATCCTAAAAATGCTGTAGTTAATGATAGGCCACCAATAACTGTAATTAAATCAATTTGAAAAAGTTTTTTTATAAAATTCAATCCTTCATTAAAGAAAAGATAAAAAGCAATTATAGATGCCACAGTCATCCCTCTTATAACTAAGTAGGGAAGTTGGTAAATTTGTGGATCTGTCATATTTTTGACAACTAATGGGCCAAAACTCCAGACCAGACCGCTAATGACTACAATGATTACTGATTTTAGGTGATCATCCATTTTGGATAAAACTTAATTTAATTTTATAGAAAGAATAGTTAATTATTAAAAAATTCAGTTAATTCTTCTAAAGAATTAAAGCTTTGGTTATCGCCTTTTTTACTTCTTAAGGTGAAAGAGGATGACTCAATCTCTTTTTCACCAATCACTAAGGAGTATGGAATTTTCTTCGATACTGAGTTCCTAATTTTGTATCCAAGTTTATTGTCAGAGTCATCAACTAGGGAACGAACACCTAAATCTTTTAGTTCTTCATTTATCTTTTTACAGTGATCAACAAACTTTTCAGAAACTGGCAATACAGCAAGCTGAACTGGGGTAATAAATAAAGGAAGCCAACCATTAGTATTTTCAAGAATAATAGCAATAAATCTTTCTAATGAACCAACTACGGCTCGGTGTATCATGATAGGGACTTGGTTTTTATCATCTTTGTCTTTGTATTTAGCCCCAAGTCTATCTGGTAAATTGAAATCAATCTGGATTGTTCCGCATTGCCATTCTCTTCCAAGAGAGTCTTCTAAGGTGAACTCAATCTTTGGACCATAAAATGCACCTTCGCCATCTAATATGTTAAAATCTTTTCCGTTGTCAGATAAAACCTTTTTTAACTGGTTCTCAGCATTTTCCCAATTCTCTTGAGAACCGATACTTTTTTCTGGTCGAGTAGAAATATTATATTTGATTTTTTCAAATCCAAATTTTTTATAAACTCTCTCAATTAATTGGGTTGTTTCGTTGCATACATCGTAAATTTGTTCAGCAGTACAAAAAATATGTGCATCATCTTGGGTAAATCCTCTTACTCGAAATAGTCCATTTAAGGCACCTGAAGGTTCGTATCGATGACATTTTCCAAATTCTGAATATCTTAGAGGGAGATCTTTATAAGTAATTAACTGTGAATTAAATAATACTATATGACAGGGGCAATTCATGGGTTTTAGAGCAAATGTTTTATTATCTGTCTCGGAGGTAAACATATTTTCTTTGAAGTTATCCCAGTGACCTGATTTTATCCAAAGTTCGTTGGAGACAAGTTCAGGTGTCTTTACCTCATAATAATTCAATTTTCTTTGTTCTGCTCTGATATACTTTTCAATGTTTTGATAAAGCGTGAGTCCTTTATCTTTCCAAAAAACATTACCGGCAGATAAATCTGTAAGTAAGAAAAGACCCATATCAGTACCAAGTCTTCTATGATTTCGTTCTTTGGCCTCCTCCAAATTCTTTAAATATTTATTTAATTCTTTCTCGCTGTACCAGGCAGTTGCATAAACCCTTTGAAGCATCTTATTAGTGCTAATACCTCTCCAGTACGCACCGGATACATTTGTAATTTTTACATGGGCTTCGTATTCTTTAGTGCTTTTATGATGAGGACCTTTACATAAATCAGTAAAGTTTTTTTGCTCATAGAGTGTTATCTCTGCAGCGTTATCAAGATTATTAATGAGCTCTAGCTTATATTTATTATCTTTAAAAAAATTTAAAGCTTCATCTTTTGATACAACTTTTTTATTAAACTCTCTTCCTTCATTTAAAATTTCTTTAATTTTTTCTTCTATTTTATTGATGTCATCATCTGATAGGGCGCTATCCATGTCAAAATCATAGTAAAAACCATTTTTGATAAATGGGCCTATTGTGGGTTTGGCATCGGGGAAGATGCTTATTACAGCCTCGGCTAAAATATGAGCCATGTCATGCCTCATTATATTCAGGGCATCATCAGACTTAGCCCTTACGGGTTTGGAGTTTTCAATTTCGAAATCAAAATATTCATTATTTTGATCTTTATAGGCAATTATTTCACTCATTCTTCAATCTTTTTAAAAAAACAACTTCTAGAGCCAGTGTGACAAGCTGCTGAACCTTGGAGTTCTACCTCAAAAATTAAACTATCGTTATCACAATCTGTGTAAATATTAAATAACTTTAATAAATTTCCAGAAGTCTCACCTTTCTTCCAAAGTTTATTTTTGCTTCGACTCCAAAAATAACCAAATTTATTTTTAATTGTCATTTCAAGTGACTCTTTATTCGAGTAGGCAACCATAAGGATTTCTTTTGTTTTTCTGTCTTGAACAACAGTAGGGATTAGGCCGTTACTATCATATTTAAGATTATTTATTTTGATATTTTCCAAATGATTGAATTTTTAATGATTTTTACTTTTATTGCAGTATTTTTCAATGAAGAAAAGAATTTAGTCCAATGAATTATCACCTTGCTCCAATGATGGGTTATACAGATTGCTATTTTAGATTATTAGCTGAAAAATTGTATAAAAATCATATCACCACCTTTTCAGAAATGATTGTAGATAAAGCCATTATTCACAATGAAACCAAAACAATTGATAAACATTTTTTGGCAAACAATATTAGCTCAATTCAAATAGCAGGTTCAGAGCCTATTGAAATAAAACTAGCAATTCAAAAGCTAAATAAAATTGATCGGATCAATCATATTAATTTAAATTTAGGCTGTCCAAGTTCTAGGGTGCAAGAGAACAAACTAGGGCTTGCTTTAACACAATATCCAACTCTTGTAAGAGAATGTTTACATTCTTTAAAAACATATAATCAAAAAATTTCTGTTAAATGTAGATTAGGACTTGGACTGGAAGAGGATCAAAATTATATATTTGAATATTTAAGTATGTTTCAAGAGTTTGAAATCAAAACAGTTTATATTCATTGTCGAAATGGTGTTTTAGATCTCGATACAAAAAAAAATAGGACCATACCTAAAATTAACTATGAACTTTTTTTAAAATGTAAAAAGGAGTTTTCTGATATGGAGTTAATTCCTAATGGGGAAATCAATAATTTGGAAACAATTCATTATTTATCAGAAAATAAAATTACTCAATTTATGATCGGAAGACAGTTTGCTAACGATCTATTATTTGTTGAAAAAATTGGTCTAATTAAAATTGATAATAAAAAACAAATTATATCAGATTACCTGGATAGCTTTGAAAAATATCAATACTTAAATTTGAATTTACTTAAAAAAGCTATCTTTGCTCTACTTACTAAAGTTAAAGGGGCTAAAAAAATTAAAAAAGATATTTCTGAAGCTGATAGTATTATTAAGATTAAAAATATTTTTGAAAGTAATCAAATTTGGAATTAAAAAAACTCAAGAAATATTCTTCTTTTTTAAAAAAATATGAATACATAGATGAAAACTTTTCTTTAAAAAAAGACTTTAAAAGTATTTTAAATTATTACCAAGCTTCGATTTCAACAATAACCGAGGATTCTAATTATTCTTTAATTGGTATTGAAAAATTAAAAAATGAAATCATCTATCTCATATTTTCTTCCTGGCATGAAGAAATAATAAATCAAGAAAACGCATCTCGATTATGGTCATTGATATGTAAAAACTTTATTACCAAGATTTATAAATTTTATATTCTTAAATCCTTTGATCGAAAAATTTTAAAAAATTTTTTCATTTTGGGTTTGGGAAAAATTGGAGTTAAAGATCTTAATTTCACGTCTGATATCGACTTGATTATCTTTTTCGATAGTAAAAATTCTGATATCGAATTATCGGATTTTAATAAATTAATAAAAAAGATTACTAGTGATATTACCAACATTTCCCCATCATTTTTTCATAAAATCGATTTAAGATTACGACCTGACTTAGGCGGCGCACAAATTGTTACAGATCTCGAAAGTGCGATTGATTATTACTCGTCGGTAGGAAGAAATTGGGAAAGATTGGCATATCATCGATCTAATTTTATATGCGGTAATATCTTATTATATAGCAGTTTTCAAAAATCAATTAAAAGTTTTTTATTCAGAAGATCTTTTGATTTTTATGCGATAGATGAAATAAAAAAAATTTTTGAAAGAAAAAAAACTTCAAATAATTTAGACATTAAAAACTCTTATGGATTTATTCGATCATGTGAAAATATCATTCATTTTAATCAATTATTATGGTCTGGAAAATTTTACGATCTTCGAGAAAGTAACATTCATAAATTATTTAGTAGGATATCGAATTATAAATCTATTATTAATGAAGAGGATTTATTTACTATCAAAGATGCTTATTATTATTTCAGAAAAATAGAAAATTATCTTCATTTAAAACAGAATACCTTTCAAAACATTGTAAATGAAGATGATCCTTACTTAAGAGAAGTATCCAATAATTATTATGAAGAATTAATATCAAAAAGAGAAAAAGTTATAAAAATTTATGAAAATTTATTTTCTCCAAAAAATGATGAACAAAATATTAATTTAGAAAACTTCAATGAAAAAAGTCGAAGCATCATTAGCAAATTGTTTGAGAAAGCCTCAGGTATTAATAGTTCTGAAACTGTTCGTCATGACTATAATAATTCAATTAAATATCTCGTTAATTTACTTGTCCACGAAGATCAAAAAGATGAACTTATTATTAAATTTGATTACCTTATTAATTATTATAAATCCGGCGTTCATTTAACAGCTCTATATAAATATAATAGTAATATTTTTCCAGAAATCATTTTCATATTTAACCATTCACCAAAGCTAACCAATTTATTAAATAAGAATAATTTTTTGATTGAGTCTCTAGTTTATCTATTTAACTATGGTCTTCCAAAATTTCAAATCAGAGAAAAATCAGACAACTTTGATTTAGATTTAAAAAAGATCCTTCAAGACATATATGAGATAGTTTTTTTATTAGATTATTTATACATTTCAAAAAAAATTGATTATGAAATTTATCTCTTAAAGAGAAACAGAAATATTAAAAAATTTCTTTTTAATTTATTTGAGATAATAAAAAGCAATTATACCACTAAAAAAAATATTTTCTCTGATTTATCGCCAATCCTATTTGGAAGTTATGGTATCAATAAAGCTCTTCCATCATCTGACGTTGATTTATTTTTTATTTATCATTCTAAAGAAAACAATCATATCGAAAATATAAAAATTGTTAGGAGATTCTATAATGTGGTCAATCAATATATAGATAAAGAATTCTTAGTTATTGATGATCGAAATAAACCTTTTGATAAAAGCTCAGATCAGGTAATTCAATTTGATAATTTTTTTGATTTTTATTTAAAAACTGATGAAATTTTTCATCAATTATCATTTTTAAAAACTAAAATTCTTTCTTGTTCAAGAAATATAACTAGATTATTTAACCATCGGAAAAATGAAATTATTTCTCAATATTCTTTGATTGATAAAAATTATATTCAAAAAATGATTGATTTAAAAAATCCAAAAGAAAATTTTAAAGATTTAGTTCAGCTCTATAAAATTTCAGATGAAATATATAGTTTCAATAAAGAAGAATTTCCGCTTAAAGAAAAACTTAAGATTTTCAATGAAGAACTCTTGAGTGAAAGCTTGTATAGCAGCTCTACAAAGACTGATTTGAATCAATCATTAGTAGAGCTACTAAGAAATTTAGATTAATAATCGTAGTAGAGATCGTATTCTTTAGGTGTAATTACAAGTTTATTTGGTTCGATCTCTTCTTCTCTTTTGTACTCAATATAAGACTCAATTAAGTCTTTAGTAAATACGTTGCCTTCTAGTAGATAGTCGTGATTAGCTTCTAAGTTGTTAATCGCTTCTTCAAGTGATGAAGGAACTTCTTTAACTTTAGCTTGTTCTTCAGGTGGTAAGTCATATAGATTTTTGTCCATTGGTTCGCCTGGATCAATTCTGTTCTTGATACCATCTAAACCAGCCATAACCATGGCAGCAAAGGCTAGATATGGATTTGCAGTAGCATCTGGACATCTAAACTCCACTCTTTTTGCTTTTGGAGAAGGAGAGTAGGCAGGAATACGACAGATCGCACTTCGGTTTCTATTAGAGTAGGCTAGCTTCACTGGAGCTTCATATCCAGGGACTAATCTTTTAAATGAGTTTATCGTTGGGTTTGTGAACGCAAGTAATGATGGGGCATGTTTTAGCAAACCACCAATATAAAACTTGGCTTCATCACTTAGATTTGCATAACCGCTGTCAGCGTAGAAAATCGGTTTGCCATTTGACCAAATACTTTGGTGGCAGTGCATACCAGAACCATTATCGTTTGATAGAGGTTTTGGCATAAATGTTGCAGTTAGACCATTGCTTTTAGCGGTATTTCTTACAACATACTTATATTTTTGAATATCGTCTGCGTGAGAAAGTAGAGTATCAAATCTTAAATCGATTTCTTGTTGCCCAGCAGTTGCCACTTCATGATGTTGTGCTTCAACTTTCATTCCAATAGAAACCATGTGGTTGACCATTTCTGATCTAACATCTTGCATTGTGTCATGAGGAGGACATGGGAAATATCCAGCTTTATTTTTGATATGATAACCTAAATTTGGTCTTTCATCTGAACCCTTGTTCCAAACGGCTTCTCCAGAGTCAATAGAAAAAAAAGAATTACTAGGATCTGTTGATATTCTTACATCATTAAATAAGAAAAATTCGGCTTCAGCTCCAAAAAAAATACTATCACCAATGCCAGATGATTTAACAAACTCTTCTGCTTTTTTAGCTACATATCTAGGATCTTTGTCATATTTTTGTCCAGTAATAGGGTCTTGGATGTCACAAATCAAAACTAATGTAGGATCAGCAAAAAAAGGATCAACAAAAGCAGTTTCGATATCAGGAATTAAGATCATGTCACTAGCTTCGATTGATTGAAAACATCTGATTGAAGATCCGTCAAAACCAACACCTTCTTCAAATACATCCATTTCAAACGTATTAATATGATGAGAGAAGTGATGCCATGTTCCTAATGGGTCCGTAAAACGGAAGTCAATAAACTGAATGCCTTTTTCGTCAATAAGTTTTTGTAAAGATTTTTTGTCCATATTAAGATACTCCTAAATTTTTTATGGTAGTGGGATAGATAAAGCTAAACTGCGTCTTTGCCTTTTTCGCCAGTACGAATTCTAATAGCTTCAGTGACTTCATAAACAAAGATTTTGCCATCTCCAATTTTACCGGTGTTGGCTTGTTTGATAATAACATCAATTGCTTCTTTATATATTTTATCATCTACTACTAGTTCGATTTTTACTTTTGGAAGAAAATCGACCACATATTCAGCGCCACGGTATAGCTCTGTATGACCTTTTTGTCTACCAAAACCTTTCACTTCAGAGACGGTTAAACCACTGAGGCCAATTTCACCCAATGCATCTTTTACGTCTTCAAGCTTAAAAGGTTTAATAATCGCTTCAATTTTTTTCATACTCTAGATTTCAAATATAATGTTTAATTTGCATAATATCTATACTATAAATTAATGCTAATTTTTGGCGGGTGTAGCTCAGCTGGTTAGAGCGCCGGTTTGTGGTACCGGAGGTCGGGGGTTCAAGTCCCCTTACTCGCCCCAATTTATTATGCGCCAGTGGCGGAATGGTAGACGCACTGGTTTTAGGTACCAGCGAGGCAACTCGTGGGGGTTCAAGTCCCTCCTGGCGCACCAAAAAAATAAAATATTATGCAATATAAAAATATAGAAACACAAAATCATAAATCCTCTTTTGAGGTATCTCTAGATCAGGAAGCAATAAGTAAAATTATCGATCAAAAGATAACTGAAAAACAACCTACATTTGAAATAGCAGGTTTTCGAAAAGGTAAAGTTCCTTTGAGTATCATCAAATCAAAAATTGGCACAGAAGTAGAAAATGAAGTTTTAAATGAAGAGATATCAAAAAATATTTCAGAAATTAGCGAAAAGGAAAAAATACAATCTTTAATTCAACCCGATATTCAATTTAAAGATAATTATAATTTTTCTTTATCATTTTATTTAAAACCTGATTTGAAAATTGATGATCTTAAAGACTCAGAAATTGAGAAAATTTCCGCAGTTGTGGAAGATAAAGATATAGATGAATTCAGAGAAAAAGTTAGAAAAGAATACTATTCTTTAGAGTCGATTGATGAGGCAGATGAAAATTCAGTTATTGATTTTGAAGTTACTAATTTTGCAGAAGAGCAAAAAAAAATCTTTTCCCAAAAAGATGTGCGTATTGATTTAAATACACAAACAGAAGAGCAGACTTTTCTAGATCTTAAAAAAGCCTTAAAGAAAATTAAAAATAAATCTGATTTTTCAATTACTACTAAAAATATCCAAATTGATGGAAAGATCAAAGATATCAATAAAAAGAATTATCCTAAAAACGATGAAGAATTAATCAAGATTTTAAAATTAGAGTCTGTGAAAGACTTAAACGCTAAAATTTCCGAAAAGTTAAATGAAGATATTAACTATTTTCAAAAAGAATTTTTTATTGAGGATTTGCTTAAAGTGCTCTCTGAAAAAAAGAAAATAGAGATCCATGATGAAGTTGTTAACTTAGAGTTAAAAAGAAAATACCAAGTAGATATTACTTCCATGAAAGAGGAACACAAAGAGCGAGTGGATAGTTTAAAAAAAATGACCAGTGATAACATTCAAAAAGATCTAATTTTTTCTGAATTAATTAATTATCTTGATGTGAAAGTCGAACAAAAGGAGCTCCAAGAACATATTCAAAAGTATTATGGTGAAAAAGTTGACCAAAGAGCTGCGGAAACAGCTTATGGCACTCTTCTTAGAAATAAAATAGCAGATCACTCTATGAAAACTTTTAAAATTAAAGAAACTAAGTTAAGTTTAGATGAAATGATGAAAAAAGGATCCCATAATCATGAACCTGGTTCCCATAGTCATTGAACAATCCGGTAAAGGAGAAAGATCCTTTGATATCTTTTCTCGCTTACTAAGAGAAAGAATTATTTTTCTAACTGGTCCAATTGACGACCAAACCGCATCACTAATATGCGCCCAGCTTCTTTTCCTGGAGTCTGAAAATCCTGAAGAGCCAATAAGCTTATATATCAATTCACCTGGGGGTCTTGTAACTGCTGGATTGGCGATGTATGACACTATTCAATATATCCGATGTCCTGTTCACACGGTCTGCGTAGGTCAGGCTTCGTCCGCTGGCTCTTTGATTTTAACATCTGGTCAATCTGGTCATCGATATGCTCTTCCTCATTCAAAAATTATGATTCACCAACCCTCTGGTGGGTTTTCAGGTCAGGCGACCGATATTAAAATTCAAGCTGAAGAAATTTTAAAAACTAAAAAAAGGCTAAATGAAATATACCAGAAGCATACTAATATCAGTATTACTGAAATTGAAAAAGCAATGGAAAGAGATAAATTTTTTGATCCTGATGAAGCTCTTAAATTTGGGTTAATCGATAAAGTTATCACCAATAGAGAGGACAAGTAATGGCAGACGATAAGATCTCTTCAGCTGGAACTTCTGATAAAAAAATATCTTGTTCTTTTTGTGGAAAAAGCCAAGAAGAAGTAAAAAAGTTAATAGCGGGTCCTAATGTATACATTTGTAATGAATGCGTAGTTCTTTGTAAGGATATCTTAGTAGAAGATGATAAAATTGATACGAAACAAGGTTTTGAAATTCCAAAACCTAGTGAAATATTTAATTATTTAAATGATCATATTATCGGACAAGATCACGCTAAGAAAATTTTATCTGTCTCAGTTTATAATCACTACAAAAGAGTGCAGAATCCTTCAAAAGATATTGAAATTTCAAAATCTAATATCTTATTAATTGGCCCAACTGGCTGTGGTAAAACGTTGTTGGCACAAACACTTGCAAAATTTTTAAATGTTCCATTTACGATAGCCGATGCTACTACTCTTACTGAGGCTGGCTACGTAGGTGAAGATGTTGAAAATATAATATTACGACTCCTTCAACAATGTGACTATGATGTTAGCTTAGCCCAAAAGGGAATTGTGTATATTGATGAAATAGACAAGATTGGAAGAAAAAGTGAAAATCCCTCCATTACACGCGATGTATCAGGAGAGGGCGTTCAACAAGCTTTATTAAAAATAATTGAAGGAACTACCGCGAGCGTTCCTCCTCAAGGTGGAAGGAAGCACCCTCAGCAAGAATTTCTTCAAGTTGACACTAAAAATATTTTATTTGTCTGTGGTGGCGCCTTTGAAGGAATTGATAAAATTATTAAAAATAGAATTAATAAAAAGTCTATTGGTTTTAATAAATCTATTAATCAAGATGCCCCGATGACTTCTCAACTTGAAAACGATGATTTAATTAAATTCGGACTTATACCTGAGTTGGTAGGCAGGCTTCCTGTAAGTGCAAGTTTAGATGAATTAAAATTAGAAGACTTAAAGGAAATTTTGACTAAACCCAAAAATGCTATTTCTAAACAGTACAAAGCTCTCTTTTCTTTTGAAGGAGTTGAGTTTGAAATAACTGAAGATGGACGTGATCAAATTGCCCAACTAGCAGTTGATAAAAAAATAGGCGCCAGAGGTTTGAGATCGATTATGGAAAAGTTGTTATTAGAATGCATGTACGATATCCCTGACAAAGATTCTGTGGATAAAGTAGTACTCAATAAGGACGCGGTCGTAGCAAACAACCCAATTATTGTCTACAAAGAAAAAGAAAAAATAAAAAAAAAAGTAGGTGAAAATTAGAAATTCCTCACTATCTTAATAGTATGGAAAATCAAATCATCGGCCCAATTCTACCTCTTAGAGATTTAGTCGTTTATCCCTCTATAACCTCACCTTTATTTGTTGGTCGAGCAAAATCTATTGATGCAATTAACTTTGCGATGAATAATAACGAAAAAATTATTTACTTGTTTACCCAAAAAGAACCTACAACCGATGATCCTCAGGTTAATGACGTTTATGCTTATGGTGTAAAGTCAAAAATCATCCAATTTTTAAAGCTCCCCGATAATACTTACAAAGTATTAACCGAAGGTCTAGAAATCGTAAAAATCAAGTCTGCAGTTAAAGCGACTAATAATTTCCTTACTGCAAAACTCGAACCTATTTCAATCAGCAAAAAGAATTCTGTTGAATTGAAGGCATCATTGAGAGTATTAAAAAATGAATTCCAAAATTATATTCAAAATATAGGGAATAATAATGATATTTTAGAAGGCCTTCTTAATATAGATGATCCTTATCAATTTATTGATAATGTTTATTACAATTTAAATGTCAGCATTGAAGAAAAACAAAAAAACTTAGAAATAACCGATATAAATAAAAAAATTCAAAATCTTTTAAATTTTTTCTCGAAAGAATTAAATTTCTCGGCACTCGAAAAGAAAATAAAAAATCGTGTTAAACGCCAAATGGAGAAAACCCAGCGCGAGTATTATTTAAACGAACAGATGAAAGCCATCCAAAAGGAATTGGGTGATGGAGAAGATGGCTCCAATGAATATACTGAAATTGAAAAAAAGATTAATGAAGTAAAGCTTTCTAAAGAAGCTAAAGACAAGGCTCTTAATGAGTTCAAAAAATTAAAGTCAATGAGCCCAATGTCTGCTGAAGCCTCTGTAATTAGAAACTACTTAGAATGGTTATTAGATATTCCTTGGGAGACTTTTTCAAAAGAAATTAATGACATCGCGGGTGCTGAAAAAATATTAAATCAAGACCATTACGGGCTAGAGAAAGTTAAAGAAAGAATTTTAGAATTTTTAGCTGTAAAAAAACGCTCTAAAAAAGCTACAGGTACAATCCTATGTTTTATCGGACCTCCAGGGGTGGGTAAAACTTCTTTAGGTAAATCAATAGCAAGAGCAACAGGTAGAGAATTTGCCAAAATTTCTCTTGGTGGTATTCGTGATGAAGCTGAAATTAGAGGCCATAGAAGAACTTATATTGGTTCAATGCCTGGTAGGTTTATTCAGGCAATGAAAAAGACCAAAACCTCAAATCCTATTATTCTTTTGGATGAAATTGACAAATTAGGTAATGATTGGAGAGGCGATCCATCATCCGCACTCTTAGAAGTCTTAGATCCGGAACAAAACAACCAGTTTAATGATCATTATTTGGAAGTGGATTATGATTTATCAAATGTGATGTTCATCTGCACCGGTAATACTTATAACATTCCAGGACCACTTCTAGATCGTTTGGAAGTTATTGAAGTCTCTGGGTACACAGAAAAAGAAAAAATTGAAATTGCTAAAAAATATTTAATTCCAAAGAAAATGAATAAAAATATTTTAAAGCCTTCTGAGCTCAAATTAGATCGTACTGCTGTTACAAATATTGTAAGACATTATACGCGAGAGTCGGGAGTACGTGGATTAGAAAAAGTTTTTGATAAGCTTTTTAGAAAACTGGTTTTTCAGTTAGAAAAAACAAAAACCAAATCGAAGAAGCCATTTGTTTTTGATGAAAAGACAATTAAAAAGTTTTTAGGTCCTGAAAAATATAAAGACAGTGTTTTAGAGAAGAAAAATTTAGTAGGAATTACTAATGGCTTGGCATGGACCCAAGTTGGTGGGGATATTCTTAATATTGAAGTAAACTTATCTTCTGGTAAAGGTATGATCCACGCAACGGGCAAATTAGGTGAAGTAATGAAAGAGTCAATAACAGCAGCACTTGGATATATCAAATCTAATTCTGTTGAATTTGGAGTTAATCCAAAAGTGTTTGAAAAAGTAGATATCCATTTGCACGTACCTGAAGGAGCCATTCCAAAAGATGGTCCAAGCGCAGGTATCACTATTTTTACTTCTCTTATTTCTTCTTTAACTGAAATAAAGATAAAAAGGGAAGTTGCAATGACTGGTGAGATTACTTTAAAAGGCAGAGTGCTTCCTATTGGCGGTTTAAAAGAAAAATTATTAGCGGCAATTCGTTATGGTATTAAAACAGTTATTATCCCAAAAGAAAATGAGAAGGATTTAATTGAAATTCAAAAAGACATTCAAAACAAATTAACTATCAAAAAAGTTGAGTTTGCTAGGGAAGTTCTTGATATTGCTTTGGATGGAAAAATAAACAAAATCAATAAAAAATTGGACTGGAGACACATTGTAAGTGAGTCTATGAAGCAAAAAAACCAGCAAAATCAAGAAAAAACTTTCGTTAACTAGTATATTATTGTTGATTTTCTTGCCTTTTTCTTACTACAATTAACTAATAGAATCACTAAGGAGGTTCGGTATGAATAAAAATGAACTCATTGCTGAATACAGTTCAAAAAATAACGTAGGTAAATCAGATGCAACTAAGGCTGTAGAAAGTTTATTTGATATTATCACAGATACATTGAAGGCTGGTGGAGATGTTAAGATTGCTGGTTTTGGTACTTTTAAAGTAGCGAACACAAAAGCAAAAACTGGCAGAAATCCACGTACTGGAGAGTCAATTGAAATTGCTGCATCAAAAAAGCCAAAATTTCTTGCTGGAAAACAGTTGAAAGAACTAATAAAGTCCACAGTCTAATTTTTTTTAATTAGATAGGGCGATTAGCTCAGTTGGTAGAGCATCTCGTTTACACCGAGAGGGTCGGCGGTTCGAGTCCGTCATCGCCCACCATTCGATATTAATCGGGGGTGTAGTTCAGTTGGTTAGAACGCCTGCCTGTCACGCAGGAGGTCGCGGGTTCGAGTCCCGTCGCTCCCGCCACTTTTAATAGCATTAATTCACATCCTGTTGCGTCATTTTATTAATAGTTAAAGCAACATTTTTAACTAAATTATTATCT
>VTPN01000022.1 GCA_008638215.1 Pelagibacteraceae bacterium | reverse complement strand
ATGCTTTAATCAAAGAAAATATTGAATTTAAACAGCCGCCTATTAAAGCAACCTATAATGGACCTTTTACTCTCCCCAATCTTAGAAGAAATGAAGCAATGTTTCTTATTGAGTGGAAAGACTAATTAACAAATGTCATTGAATGACATCTTTATTTTAAATATGCTTTTCATGAATATAAAAACTAGCAATTAAGGAACATGGCATTAAAAAAACCTTCTTTTACAGAAAATGTTAATTCGATGGTTCAACAAGCCGTTGGAAAAAATAAATTTTCTAAAAATTTCATCAACTTATTAGCTCGCAATCATTCCACAATTAAATTGAATTTTCCTGTGATGATAAAAAATAAAACTCAAATGTTCACAGGATATCGTTCGGTTCATACGCTTCACAAACTCCCTTCCAAAGGGGGCATTCGTTATGCTCCTACAGTGAACCCAAATACCATTGAGGCTTTGGCGGCATTGATGACCTATAAATGTGCTGTCGTTGAAGTACCTTTTGGAGGATCTAAAGGGGGGCTTGTCATCGATAAATCGCAATATACTTCCTCCGATCTAGAAAGAATTACAAAGAAATTTTCCATGGAACTGACTAAATCAGGTTTTCTTTCTCCAGCTACCAATGTTCCCGCCCCTGATATAGGAACGGGCTCACAAGAGATGGCTTGGTTCGTTGAAGGATATAAATCTCTTCACGGCGATGATATTAACCATATGGCTTGTGTTACGGGCAAGCCTGTTGAAATTGGGGGTATTGTAGGAAGGGATGAAGCGACGGGAAGAGGAGTGGCTGAGGCTTTATTGGAATTTTTTCGAAGTCCCAAAGAAATTAAAAATTCAAAACTAGAAAAAGAATTACAACATAATAGTGTGGTTATCCAAGGAATGGGAAAAGTAGGTTATCATTTTCTCAAAAGTATTTTTGAACTTTACCCCGCTATAAAAGTTACAGGAATCATTGAGCATAATGGAGCGCTGGTCAACCCTCAAGGTATTAATGTAGAGATTTTTTTAAAACAATTTTTCAAAAGAAAAAATATTGCACAAATTAAAATTCCCCAAACTCATTTTCAAAAGAATAATTCTTTAGAAGATTTTGAGTCGGATATCCTGGTTCCCTGTGCTAAAGAAAATGTGATCGATCAACGCATTGCGAAAAAAATTAAAACTAAATTAATTATTGAGGCTGCGAATGGACCAGTGACATATAATGCTGACCAAATTTTAAATAAAAGAGGTATCTCGGTTTTACCTGATATTTATATCAATGCGGGCGGTGTGGTAGTTTCTTATTTTGAATGGGTAAAAAATATTTCCCAAATCCGCTTTGGAAGATTACGAAAGCGTTTTGAAGAGGATAGAGAAGCTCACATTGTTGATGCGATTGAAAAATCTTCTGGTAGGTCAATTCCTAAGTTTTTAAGAGAAAAAATTGTTCGCGGTGCAAGCGAACTTGATTATGTTCGCTCTGGATTAGAAGATGCTATGCGCAACGCATTTATCGATATCTGCGAAATTAAAAATAAAAACAAAAATTTATCTTATCGAGATGCAACTTATATTCTGGCACTAAAAAGACTTGAAAAAACACATTTAGATTTAGGCCTTTAGTTAAATCAAATCTTGACCTCGCACTCATGTGGGCTAGTGTCATAGCTACAAAAAATATTATGTCTAATAAAAACTTTGGTTTTGGTACCCAAATAAGAAAATCTCCTTATTTTGATGCAACGGTGAGGTGGGGGGCCACAGGTTTTTCTGTTTATAATCATATGTATATACCGCGAGATTTTGGAAGCCCCGAACAAAATTTTTGGAATTTGGTAAATGATGCCATTTTATGTGATGTTGCTGTCGAACGGCAGGTGGAAATAACTGGCCCTGATGCTTATCAGTTTATTCAACTCTTAACACCGCGTGACCTTAGTAAGCTAGCGATAGGGCAATGTAAATATGTCTTGATTGTCAATGAGCAAGGAGGAATTCTCAATGACCCGGTTTTACTTCGATTAGGCGAAAATCATTTTTGGCTTTCTCTTTCTGATAGTGATATTTTGTTATGGGCACAAGGTGTAGCGGTCAATGCTGGTTTCAATGTTTCCATCCAAGAGCCCGATGTTTCTCCTCTGCAATTACAAGGACCAAAATCCGGAATGATTATGGAAAAACTCTTCGGTGAAAGTATTAAAGATTTAAAATATTATTGGCTTCAAGAATTAGAATTAGAAGGGATACCATTAGTCGTATCGCGAACAGGATGGTCAAGCGAGCTTGGTTATGAATTATATCTTCGAGATAGCTTAAAAGGAGATCAACTTTGGGAGTTAATTATGGAAGCGGGCAAGGAGTTTGGACTCCAACCAGGACACACTTCTAGTATTCGTCGCATTGAAGGGGGGATGCTTTCCTACCATGCAGATGCCGACATTCACACGAACCCGTTTGAGATAGGATTAGATCGTTTAGTCGCTTTAGATAGTGATATCAATTTTATTGGCAAGAAAGCCTTACAAAAAATTCATGAAGAGGGAGTTAAGCGTATTCAAGTAGGATTAGAAATTTCTGGAGAGGCTTTTCAAGGACCGAATACTATATTTTGGCCACTTCAAAAAGATGGAAAGACTGTAGGTAAGGTGACATCTGCTGTTTACTCTCCCCGATTAAAAAAAAATATTGCCCTAGCTATGGTCGATGTAGAGGTAAGTGAACTTGGACAATCTTTGGATATCTTGATTGATAAGGATATTCGACAAAGCGTAGTAGTTGAAAAACCTTTTTTTGATCCGAAAAAATCTCTCACAAGCTCGTAAATTATTGATTTTATTGAATTTTTGATACTATTCGCAAAGCGCATAGTCTCTCTCACTTCTTAGCATTATTTTTATTTTGATTCACTCCTTATAACCCTTCGCATACTAAAAATTATTAGTGAGGTAAAAATGAAATTAATAACAGCAATTATCAAGCCCGATAAGGTTGAAGCCTTGAGACAAGCCCTAACAGCTGTCGATATTCAAGGTTTAACTATTGTTGAGGCTAAAGGTTATGGGCGCCAGAAAGGCCACACTGAATTGTACCGAGGCGCAGAATATGAGGTACACTTTCTTCCTAAATCAAGAGCAGAGGTTCTCGTAGACTCTGCTGATGTTGAAAAAGTCATTACAACAATTTCTGAAGCAGTGAAATCAGGCAAGATTGGTGACGGTAAGATTTATGTCACTGACGTCATCGACGTAGTTCGTATTCGTACAGGCGAGCGCGGCGCGGAAGCAATTAAATAAGGAGATCCTATGAAAAAAATATTAGCTTTTTTAATTCCTACACTGTTAGTCTCAGGATTAGCAAGTGCGGAAGTTTCTGCAGAGACAGCGTTTGTACTTAATACATTCTTATTCGTTTTCTGTGGAATTTTAGTCATGTTTATGGCTTTAGGTTTTGCAATGTTAGAAGCAGGGTTTGTTCGAAAAAAGAATACATCTGCCATTTTATTAAAAAACATTGCGTTATATTCTATCGCTGGAATTATGTTTTACCTGATCGGTTACAGCTTAATGTATGTAGACGTTTCAGGTTGGATCGGATCGCTAGGAGGGGCCTTCTATAATCCCTCATCAGACGAACTCGCCCTCCTAGACGGTGCCGAAAATGTAGCGGCAATTGCAGAGACTGGTTATTCAGTAGCATCTGACTGGTTCTTCCAAATGGTTTTCTGTGCAACGGCTGTTTCTATTGTCTCAGGCGCATGTGCGGAGCGTATTAAAGTATGGCCGTTTATGATCTTTGCAGCCATTATGACCGGAATTATTTATCCAATTTTTGGTTCATGGACTTGGGGCGGCGGATGGTTAGCGGAGATGGGTTTTTCCGACTTTGCTGGTTCTACGATCGTTCACTCTGTGGGCGGTTGGGCAGCTGTTGTGGGTTGTTTAATCCTTGGCCCACGTGCAGGTAAATATTCCAAAGATGGTAAGATTTCACCAATTGCTGGTGCTAATATGCCATTAGCTTGTTTAGGCACATTCATCCTATGGTTTGGTTGGTTTGGATTTAATGGTGGATCCCAATTAGCTTTGGGCAGTGCGCTCGATGCAGTTGCTATCTCTATCGTTGTAGTGAACACTAATATGGCAGCTTGTGGTGGTGTGGTTGCTGCAATCATACTTTCTCAGTTAATGTACAAGAAGATCGATTTATCAATCTCTCTAAATGGTGCAATTGCTGGTTTAGTTGCAATTACTGCTGGTCCCGATCTAAGCAACCACTTCATGTCAGTGATCATTGGTGCCATCGGTGGTATCCTTTGTACCCTTGCTATCCCAATGTTGGATAAAATGAAAATTGATGATGTTGTTGGTGCAATCTCTGCTCACTTAATTGCCGGTATCTGGGGAACATTAGCTGTTGGTATTTTTGGCGGTGGTGACTTGATGGTTCAGATCGTTGGAATCTTAGCTGCGGCTGCTCTGGTTGTACCTTTAAGTGCAGTCGGCTTCTATATTCTAAAAGCTACAACTGGCTTAAGAGTAGATGAAGAGACTGAAGCAGTCGGATTAGATAAAGCTGAGTTAACTACAGTCGCTTATCCTGAATTCAACTAAGATTTAAACATAAGTACTACTTCAAAAAAAGGCGCCCTCGGGCGCCTTTTTTATATTTCAAACAATAAAAATTCACCTTTATCAGAAGATCGAAAAGTCATCTCTGATAATTCTTCTTTGGTAATGGAAACGCCGTCACCTTCTTTTAAATTGTATTCTTGAAAATTAATATTTCCTTGAACAACATGAATCCAATAATCTTTGTCTTTAGAGGGATTAAATTTAACCTCACCCTCTTTATCGACAATCGAGGCAAAAATTGTTGTGTCTTGATTTATTTCAATAGAATTATCAGAGCCATCAGGGGATATGATTTTAGCTAATTTGTTGAGTTTATCTTCTTTGCTGAAATGTTTCTGATTGTATTTAGGCTCAATATCGCGTTCTTTGGGTATAATCCAAATTTGTAAGAAATGCACTTGATCTGTAGTAGAGTGATTAAATTCACTATGAACCACACCAGTGCCAGCGCTCATATGTTGAACATCTCCGGGTTTAATCACCGAACCAGTTCCCATACTATCCTTGTGCTCTAAGGCACCTTCAATAACATAAGAGATAATTTCCATGTTATTATGGGGATGAGCATCAAATCCTCTCCCTCCATCTACACGGTCATCATTGATAACTCGGAGGTTTCCAAACCCCATATTTTGAGGATCGTAATAATGGCCAAATGAAAAAGTATGTTTGCTATCAAGCCATCCGAAATTACTTGGCCCTCTTTCCTCACTTTTTCTTAAAGTAATCATTTTAATTTCTCCTATATTTAAATTAATTGATCAATTTTTGATGTGATTTTTTTACTATCAGGTTTTGTCATCGACGACCAGCTGTCAACTAGATTGCCCTTTCCATCAAATAAATATTTATAAAAATTCCATTTGGGGGTTTTCCCATAATCATTTGCAATCCATTGATATAAAGGATGGGCGTTATCTCCTTTGACGTCAATTATTTCAGTTAAAATAAATTTTGTTTGATAGTTCACTAGACAAAATTCTTTGACATCTTCCTCCTCACTTAACTCTTGTCGAAAGGAGTTTGAAGGAGTGCTAATGATAATGAGATTTTTATCTAAGTAGGCTTGGTGAAGATTAGAGAGGTTCGCATATTGATTGGTGAAACCACATCGACTCGCTGTATTTACTAAGAGAATAGGTTTACCTTGAAATTCTTGAAAATTAATTACATTGCCATCAATATCTTTGATTGAAAAATTATAGAGATTTTGTGCCATACTTGTTCCTGTCATAATGATGATGATACTTACAAATTGAATAAGTCGCTTCATTTATCTTTATACTTAAAGATAGAGAACTAGATTGTTCGGGTTTCTGCTTTTAGACCGTTTTGATCGAGTTTGAGATAAGAATACCAATCCCGATGAATCACTTCCCAGTCTATCTCTATTCCCAGTCCCGGATCAGGGTTCACAGTCACTTCCCCTTTTTGATTAGTTCGAATAAAGGTTTTAGCTCCATGTTCGTGGTCTTCGTAGGGTACGACTTGTTCAAAATAATCACAATTATCATGACTCAGCATGATATGCAGATTAGCTGCTTGCCCTAGGGGGTAGGACCAGGACTGAAGTTCAGTGTTTTTATTAAAATTTTTAGCAATTTTCATCACTTCTAGAATTTGAGTGATGCCCCCTACATAAGTGGTGTCGACTCGAGCATGATGAAAAACATCTAATTTAAGAGATTGTTCAATTTGAAAAGGATTGAGGATGGAGTTTCCTGCACCAATAACAGGTGTTTGAATTTGTGGTCGAAGCCATTGATAACTCTCCCAATCAAAATCATTAAAAGGTGCTTCAAACCAAACAAAATTTAATTCATCTAATTTTTTACCTAATTGCAAAGCATCTTCACGATTATACCGCTGCTCACAATCAATCATAAACTTGATATTAGGAAATTGAGGACAAACCTCGGAGACCATTCGAAGATCAAATTCAATATCACACCATGTATGAAATTTTATAGTATGAAAATGTTGGGCTTCTAAACTTTTTACAAAATCTACATACTCATCGATGCTATGAAAAAGTGGCGTAGAGGCATAAGAAGCAATACTATCTCTTTTTCTTCCTAAAATATCACACAGAGGTTTTTTAATTGATTTGGCATAGCCGTCCCACATCGCAATATCAATAGAAGATACAGCTAAGGGATTTAAGGGAACACAGCGAGTTAACATAAATTGAGTTAACTCCGATCGTTGTTCTAAATTTTTTTCTAAAATTTCAGGAAATAAATTTCGACAGGCCTCTACAACGGAGTGATCATAGTGATGTTCGGTTGGAATCAAAACCCCTCCTACACACTCAATACCGGATTCAGTGATAAGTTTGACGATGATGTTCGCCTCAAACATGGGAGACATATCTTTTGCCCAAATAATTTGAGGAGCGTTTGACTTACACGCAAATACTTCTGCCGAGATAATATCTAACTCGGCCATTTGAGATTTACTTAAACTTTCGAGCTAAGTGGCGAAGCTTACCATCCGTGGCATCAAACTCCAAATAACAACCTTGAAGATGACGCATACCTTCATTGGAGTCGTAGGCAGTTCGACCGTGTAAAAGTCGATGATTATCAAACATCATAATATCTCCTGGCTGTAATTTAAATTTTAATTCAAAATCCGATGCTGAATAAAGCTCACTTAATAACTTTCGAGAACGATAAAAGGTATTAAGTTTTTCTGTATCCAGTGGGGGGACATAATCAACACGAGTGCTATAGCGGACCTGTTTATAGTCCCCATCATTATCGAGTTCAATTAATTCGCCCCAGTTTTCTAAAATAATATCCTTATCTTGAAATTGATATCGAAGGTTTGTTGATGTTAGAGATTGGAACGCTTCAGGATCATGTTTTTTGATATATTCCGCAACCGCAAACCCATCAACAAGCGTTGAAAAACCTCCACTCACTTCATTTTGAAGGCAATGCAAAAATTGAATACCAGGCGCGGTGGGTTTTCGATACGGGTTATCTGTATGCGGAGGTAATGCAATGGGTTTATAAGCTAAGTCATTTGGATTAGGTTTGGACATGACATCAAAATACTCTCCAAAATTTGTATTTTTCACAGGACCGATGGAATTAACGAATTTAAGAAGATATTTATCCTCAGTTGGCACATTCTTAATAATTACAAATCCATATTTGTAAAAATTAATTAAGAGATCATACATAGATTTTTTTTCTGACATTCCTTCTTCAAACTGTGCCTCAGGAAATTGGCCTAAGGATGAATTCCATAAAACTCGTTTTGGCAAAGGGCCGCGTTTATTTTTTTCATCATCCATTTCAATTAAAAGATCATCCATATTATAGGAGCCTTTTACGCCGTCATTGAATTCGATATTAAGTAAATGATCAGAAAGAGTAGCAGCTTTAATTTCAAGATTTAAATCAATTGAAGAGGGTTCGTATAATCGCTGGTGTGTATCGACATCAAAGTATTCTTCGCCAGGTAGTCTTTCTCTCAGCCAAACTGGATGGAGTTGATAAGATTTATTATGATAATTGACGCTGAGTGCGTTGTTTTGAAATTGAACGTCCATAAGGCCCCCTCAAAATTATATTCCTTATAGGATATTTTGCTAAAATAATTTAGTTGTCAATCCAGAAATTAAATCTGAATTTGAAAGAGGGCTTCGACTTCAACGGAAAAGCCAAGAGGTAAAGAGTTTACTCCTACTGCCGCTCGAGCATGTACTCCTTTTTCGCCAAAAACATTCTTCATAAGATCTGAACAGCCATTGATTACTAAAGGTTGCTGGGTAAAATCATTCGTACAATTTACAAAGCCTGTTAGTTTGACAAGCTGAGTGACTTTATTTAAATCTCCAATTTCACTTTTCAGAGCGGCCAAAATTGCAAGGCCGCATCTTTGGGCGTGTTCTTGAGCAGTTTCAAGAGTTAAGTCTTTTCCCACTACTCCTTGAGCAAATGTCCCATTTTCCAAAAGTGGACCTTGGCCTGAAATATAAGCTAGGTTATCTACGATCACACAAGGTTTGTAGCTTCCGGCAGGTTTTGCAGGATTAGGTAATTGCAATCCTAGCTTTTCTAAATTTTGTTCAACATTCATGTAGTAGATTCCTCCTCTTCAATTTTATTAATAACTTGCTCCATTGCTAACTGCATTCCTAACGGAGAGGTGGTTCGAGGCACCATCATAGATGGCGTATTGTCTTGATAAATATCGCTAGTACGGCCAACTCGCATACGAGCATAGTTATAAGGTGCAACTAAGGAGTAAATGACGATCATATAAACAAACCAACCATAAGCTCCGAAATATGCCATAAAAATTGAAGCCAACAAGGGTCCTGTCACCATCCCTAAAGCATTTACTAATGTTAATGTTGAGCTACCAGAAACTATCTCTTCTCTTTCTAAAAAATCATTCATATGAGATATCACCACAGCATAATAAGGAAGAGAAACACCTGAATGGATTCCTACAAAGAGTAATAAAATATAAAAAGAAATTGACCCTAGGAAAAAAGCTAAAACTAATGAGATAATCGCAATTAGATTCAAAACTAATAAAATGCTTCGTCGATCAAACTTGTCGGATATTTTTCCAATAGGATATTGGCAGGCTGCGCCAACAATTGTATTTACAAATACTAAAATTGAAATTTGAAAAACACTTAGGCCTATCTTTGCTCCAAAAACTGCAATTAAACCAAATAGAGCAGAATAAACCATCCCAATTGCAAATGATCCGACGAAAGCCATCGGTGATTTGGTGTAGAGATCTTTTAATGAAAGAAATTTAGGAGTAGTAAATTCTGGTGCTGGTTTTTTGGTTAGAAGTATGGGAACGAGCGCTACTGAAATTAACAATGATGTCAGAATATAAAGGTGAGCTTCTGTAGTTGTTCCTAAATTAACCAACATGACGCCGGCACTATTTGAAAAATAGAGAACGATCATATAAAAACCAATTAACTGCCCTCGAGTTTGATTATCGGCACGATCATTTAGCCAACTTTCACATACAATATAAATAGCGGCAAAAGAGAAGCCGGTAATCATTCTAAATAATAACCAAGCAATTGGATGGAGAATTACCCAATGTAAGAGAATTGCGATTGATCCCAATGATGCAAAAGCAGCAAAGACTCTAATATGTCCAACATTTTTTATTAATTGAGGACATTTAATAGAGCTAAATAAATATCCAATAAAATATCCTGTAAATGCATATCCAATTTCAAAATCAGAAAAGTTGTAAACTACAGCATTGATGTTTAGAAGGGTGCCTTGCAGCGCATGAGCGATCATAATCAGACCGAAGCCACTAAATAAAGCCCAAGAATTTAAAATTGTTCCAAACATTACAGCTTAGGTAAACCTTTAAAATTGGATTGCAATAGCTATTTTTGAAAGGGTAGGTTTGTCATTTTGGCACTTATTTTTTTACCATTAATTTCCAAGCTTAAATCTTGATCGAGTATTTGATGAGATTTATCAATCATCGCAATTCCTAAACATTGATTAAAATTGGGACTAAAACAAGCGGATCGCAATGTCCCTATAAAACGATCCTCTTTCATTATAGGTAAATGTTGAGTCACAGAAATTTCTTTTATATCTAGTAATAATCCAACTAATGAACGAGAGACACCCTCATTTTTTTGTTTTTGAAGAATATCTTTTCCTAAATATTCAATATCAGGATTTAAACTAACAAAATTATCTAATCCGCATTCTAAAGGAGTGTCATTCATATCCATATCATTGCCATACGACAATAAACCAGACTCAATTCGTTCAATTAAATTAGGACACCCCGGACGAACCTCTAGGTCTTTTCCTTCTTTCATTAGTTGATCGTATAGAAGAAGGCCAATTTCATCATTATCAACATATATTTCAAAACCACCCTGTTTTGACCACCCTGACCTAGCAATTAAAAAGGGATGTCCTTGAAAATCAAATCTTTTAAAATGAAAAAACTTTAAATTTAAAATTTCTTCTCCAAAGATACGTTTCATCAACTCAAAAGATTTTGGCCCTTGAACAGCTAACGGGTTGACATTAGGTTCAGTAATTTCTACGTCTAGATTTTTTCCTATCGCTATTCCTTTTGCATATAAAAGCACATCTGTATCAGCAATAGAAATCCACCAAGTATCTGGCTGTATTTTCATTACTAAAGGGTCATTTAATATTTTTCCCTGCTCATCGACGATAGGGGCGTAATAGCAAACATGATCTTTGGCATGAGATAAATCTCTACAAGTCATAAGTTGAGCAAGAAAGTCAGCATCAGGACCTTTGATTTGTACCTGTCTTTCAACGGAGACATCCCACAGCTGAACATTTTTCTTTAAGTGGTTGCAATCATCAACGACTCCATGAAAGGAAGCAGGCAGAAGCATATGATTATATACTGTATAACTTTGAACACCATAATCCTCAATTCGTTGAGTAAAAGGAGTTGATCTTACTCGGGCACTTTTAGCAATAAAATGGTTCATACAAAGATATAGTAAATATACTTTCCTAAAACAAATCAAACGCTAATTTAGAAAATTAATCGTTATCTGTCAGTCCTGCCCCGGCTCCTAATAATTTCTTTTCCTCATTTTCTTCAACAAAGGTTTCCAAGGACATGTTGTAGAGCCTATCCCAAGTTTCATCAGAGTATTGTTTAATTCTTTGATTAGAGATCTCCAAAGTTATGTCATTAGATTGATGAGGAATTTTATTTGTATCTAAAGAGATGATTTTTCCTGAGCCAATAAAAAATTTAAACTCATTCGATTTAAAATCAAAACTAATTAAATTTTTTTGCGCTGCCTTAATTAGAAAAGGAATAATTAAGAGAGGCTCTAGTATATTTGAAAATTGAAAAGTTAGTTGATTGTCGGGTTTATGGGATTGATCTAAAAAAAATAAACCAAAATGAATAGGGCATAAATACTTTTGATTTTTTTCTTTGTGATTAATTTCTCGAACGCATTTGCTATAAGGAAAACTGATAAGTCGATCAAACCTTTCCAAACCAGGTAATGCTGACTGTTCCAATGCTCGCACAGTTTTCCCTGCTTCTTCGGCAATCCCCCAGCTTAAACCTTGATAGCGAGCGACTCGTTTTACAACGGTCTCAATTTCATATAGGGAATGCATTAAGCAATTTTTTTATAGGACCAAGTATCGTCAGATTGATGTATTTCTTTCATCAATGGAGCTCCTTGATACATAGTTATGCGTACCCATCGATCTGATCGAGGATCAAAGCGAGTTGCGCCAAAGAAAGATAATTTTAAACGAAGCATGTCCACCGGAATTAGTGATTTAGAAATGGTATTATCTTGAATCTCAGAGTAGGGAAGCTTTTCACATATAAAAATACGCCTTAATATATGTCGATATTCTTGGTTTTTTATCAGATAGGATGAAAGCGGATCTTTCTTAGGATAGTTTTTGAGTTCTAAGTATAATTTATTTATATCTCTTGCGATTGCGAGGGGCAGTTCACGCTCTGCGCCATCTTCACTAAATCGGTCTGACATTCTTGGTTCCTGTTTGTTTTTAGAGTAATACCAAAAGTTATAAATATTATCTTTCTTTTCAAAATCGATCTCTACTAACCACGCATATCTTTTTTCAATGAGAGCACAAACATCCCCAATAGATCTAGAGGTATCAAAATCAAAATAATCTTCTTCGTCTATTGACATCTCATAACTCAAAGGTTCCACGATTTCAGGATAAACTTCCATGAGAAGAGAGACAATCAATTCACAACACTCTGCTTGAGTATTTATTTCAGCCCATTCATAAACTGTATTCCAAAAAAATTTCTCTATATCTAATTTACCAAAATAATTTTGAAATTTTTCTAAATCATTGGTCAGATGAAGATTTTTTTTGATTTGATATTCGCTATCAGTTTTCCAAAATTTAATATTTTCTTTTATCGTAGAGAGGTAAGATTGAAACTTCTCTTTTTCTCTTTGAGAAGTATTGGGTATTGAGCGTATAGCTAGCAGTGCTTTTTCTTTAGAGATTATCCATTGATTAAGCAGAGCTGGATGATTGACAATAAAAGGCGCCATTCCCAATCCTGTCGAATTGCCTATTCCAAGATTTCGAGCTATATCATCATTTAATTTGACAGCATTTTGAGGTGATCGTTGATGAGCTACATGATTGACCATGTCAAACGTAAATTGACGTGCTAAAAAAACTAACATCATCTCAAGTCGAAATGGTCCTTTTAACTCTCCTCGATCTTGAATTTTAATACGATCAGCTAAACCAAATTTACCTGAACCATAGACAGCAGTTGTTCGATAAAGATATCCGACATTATATAAAATATCGGTATCAGGCTGTTTGCCTTGAGCAAGTCGGTCGACAACATGTTCAAAGACTCGAACGGACTTATTAGCTCGAGAGAGGCAAAGTTCTTTTTCCGTTACCCGACCTTGTTCTTGAAGAGGGACATTTGCTTTTAATCGATTAATATCTTGATCTGATGGTATCCCATCAAAAAGAACAAAAGAAGCATCCCATTTAGTAGCAATGACTCTATCTGAACGCTCACTATCGGCTAATTCATTTGAAAAACATACCAAAGAGTATTGTTTATTATCTTTTGTGACGACATAAACACAATGACCAAAACCATTTTCATCAAGTTCAAGTTCTTTTGTTTCAAATTCCCAATCTTTAAACTCTCGAATAAAACTTCTTAAAAAGGATAGCTTTGATTGATGAAAAGAGCCGAGTCGATCTAGTCTCATCACAAATTCAGGTTTTCGTAATTCTATTTGCATTAATCAAACTTTCGATAAAAATTGTACCAATTATTTCCTAAGATGTCGTGGGTCTCTTCTTCGCTAAATCCAACTGTTCTTAAACCTTGTTCTAAATTTTCAAATCCTCTTGCATCCTCAAACCACGAAGGTTGGGGTGGAAAACCGGCGTTATCAGAGCTACCTTCGCCAAAATCTTTGGTTTTAGTCCATGTTCCATTTCGCATCCATTCAACGACGCTATCTGGATGACGAATACATAAATCAGAACCTATACCGATTTGTTTTACTGATATTTTATTCGTCGTCTCCGCAATCATTTCACAAAAAGATTCAAGAGTACATGTGGACGTTCCTTTTAAGTGATGAGGATATAATGAAAATCCAATCATCCCTCCACTGTCATTTAATGCTTTTAAAACTTCATCTGATTTATTACGCAAACCTTTATGCCAGAATGAAGGGTTAGCATGACTGACGACGATTGGGGCCTCAGATAATTCAATTGCCTCCAAAGTAGAAAATTCTGCAGAATGAGACATATCTATAATCATATTTACGCGGTTCATTTCTTTAATTACTTCTTTTCCCATGCGGGTAATGCCACTATCTTTTTGCTCATAACACCCAGTTGCTAAGAGTGATTGATTATTATAAGTCAGTTGCATAAATAGAACGCCTTGTTTTTTTAAAATTTCGACGTATTCAATATTATCTTCAATTGGAGAACAATTCTGCAGACCATAAAAAATGGCAGTCTTATTTTGATTATGAGCTCGTTCAATATCTTTTGAATTTTTACCTTGAAAAATAAGATCAGAGTTTTCTTTGAAATATTGATTCCACTTTTTAATATTAATTTGAAGTTCATCGAAATCCTCGTGGTAGCAAATGGTTGCATGAACAGCATCGAGTTTTGCTTGATGATTGATCTCAAATATTTCTCTGGACCAGTTGCAATACTGGAGATTGTCGACTCGAAAGTTCATTCGAGAATTATATGGATCCAGAATTGATGTAGGAAGTCTTTACTTGAGAATAGAAGTCGCGTGCGTAGGTCCCCTGTTCACGAGGACCGAAACTAGAGGCTTTTCGACCACCAAACGGTACATGGTAGTCTAGACCTGCAGTAGGAAGATTAACCGTTGCAACCCCTGTTTTAATATTTTGTTTAAAGTATTCGGCTTTTGCGAGAGATTGGGTAATAATCCCGCTTGATAAACCAAAATCTGTATCGTTAGCTATTTCTAGGGCGTTTTCTAAATTTTTAGCAGGAATAACACACGCTATAGGTCCAAACATTTCTTCCTGATTGATACGAGACTTGTTATCACCATCGATGAATAAAGTGGGCTCCATGTAATAACCCGCGGTTCTCATATTCATCGGATTTCCTCCATAAGCTAATTTTGCTTCACCTTTACCAATTTCGACATAATTCAAATTAGACTCATATTGAGATTGATTAGAGGCAGGTCCCATTTGAGTGCCTTTATCTAAAGCATGACCAACTTTAATATTTTTAATATTTTCAATTAAACCTTCGACAAATTCCTTATAAATTTTTTCATGAACAATTAATCTTGAGGAAGCAGTACATTTTTGACCAGTACCTCCATAAGCTCCATTAGAGGCACACGTAATGGCTGTTTGTAAGTCAGCATCATCCATTACTACTAATGGATTTTTAGAACCCATTTCCATTTGCATCTTTTTTAATTGGGGAGACGCGTCTTGGTATAATTTTTTTCCTACATCTACCGATCCTGTAAAAGTAATTGCGACTATGTCTTTATGAGTAGCAATTTTGTTACCTACGTCTCCACCAGAGCCAAGGACTAAATTAAACAATCCCTCAGGGATATCTTGATTTGTAATAATTTTGGTTAATTCAATTGCGCTTGCAGGGGTTAAGGAAGCTGGTTTTAGGATTACTGCATTGCCACACATTAAAGCAGGGGCCGCTTTCCATGCCGGAATTGCAATTGGAAAATTCCATGGAGAAATTATTCCTATGACACCAAGGGGTTCACGGGATATTTCCACTTGAAAACCGGGTCGAGTAGAAGGAATTTTTTCTCCGTACAGTCGAAGACACTCAGATCCATAATATTGAAATTGTTGTCCTGCACGAGCAACCTCACCAATACCTTCAGCGAGAGGTTTGCCTTCCTCGCGAGATAATAATTCTCCTAATTCTTTTGATTTATGAATTAGCTCATCCCCAATTTTGATAAGAATTTGTGATTTTTTTTCAATTCCTACTTTTTCCCACTCTCTTTGAGCGTGAAGGGCGGATTGAACAGCTTCTTCAAATTGATCTGATGTCGCTGAGGAATATTCAGCTATGATATCTGAGGTATCAGAAGGATTAATATTGACAATCGAGCCTTTTCCTTGGACCCATTGCCCACCTATATAATTACAATTATTCATCTAACTATTTTCTCAAAATTTGAGATAATCTCTCAGAGGTTAGATATCCCAAAGATAAACCATTTTTATCTGTCACTTCTAGTAAGTTGGGTTTTTCAATAACAACTTTATCAATAAACTTTTCAATAACATCTTCGCTTTTGACTTTCATAGTTTGACCGGCCAATAATTCTTTAGAAATTTGTGATGAGTCTTGCATTATATTTTTTGCTTTAAGAACTCTACTACGATTTACATCTTCAACAAATTTTTTTACATATTCGGTTTTAGGATCTAAAAGTATATCTACAGCTTTACCCTCTTGGTCCATAGAACCATCCTTTAAAATAGCTATACTATCTCCAAGTTTTAACGCTTCATCTAAATCATGAGTAATAAACACAACCGTCTTTTTTAGTTCTAATTGCAACTCTAATAATATGTCTTGCATATCTTTTCTAATAAGGGGATCTAATGCACTGAAAGCTTCGTCCATTAATAAAATATCAGGGTCATTAGCAAGGGCTCTTGCCAGTCCTACTCTTTGTTGCATCCCTCCAGAAAGCTGCTGAGGGTATCGATGTTCATAGCCCAACAACCCAACGCGATCTATCCAATGCATAGATTTTTTTTCAGCCTCGCCTTGATCCACTTGTTTGATAAAAAGTCCGAAAGAAACATTTTCTAAAACAGTTTTATGAGGCAATAAAGCAAATTTTTGAAAAACCATAGCGGTTTTGTTTTTTCTAAATTCAAGTAATTCCTTTTGACTAAGTCTTAGTACATCTTGACCATCAACAATCATTTCTCCCGAGGTGGGTTCAATTAGTCTATTGATATGCCTAATTAAAGTTGATTTGCCCGAACCGGACAAACCCATAATAACTTGCAATGAATGATCGGCTATATTTAAATTAATTTTATTTAGACCTAAGACGTGCCTGTATTCTTCAAGGAGTTCATCTTTACCAACGCCGTTATTTACTTTTTCAATAAGAGATGATGGATTGGGGCCAAAAATTTTATATAAATTTTTTATTTCGATTTTATTTGAGAGCATAATTAAATAGCGTCTCCGGAACGGTGTTTTTGAATTCGCTTTCCATAAGCTTGAGAAATTCGATCAAAAACAATAGCCAAGATTACAATTGCTAATCCATTTAACATACCAAGTGTAAAATATTGATTAGTAATAGCCCTTAAAACTTCCTGACCTAGTCCTTTGACACCAATCATGGATGCAATAATTACCATTGCTAATGCCATCATAATTGTCTGATTTACACCAGCAAAGATAGTTGGAAGGGCTAAAGGAAATTGAACTTGGGTAAGTTTTTGCCATGGCGTGGCTCCGAAGGAGTCAGCCGCCTCAAGAATTTCATGATCAACTTCTCTTATTCCTAAATTTGTTAAACGGATCATTGGAGGTATTGCATAGACAATGACAGATATTAATCCAGGAATTTTTCCAATGCCTAATAACATCACAACCGGAATTAAATAAACAAAGGGCGGAAGGGTTTGCATAAAATCTAGTATAGGAGTGATGATTGCTTGAGCTCGATTGGATTTTGCCATCCAAATCCCAAGGGGAATGCCAAAAGCTATTGCCATAATCGTTGCAACAATAATAAATCCCATCGATTCCATCATGTCACCCCACATGCCCATATATCCAACGAAAAAGAATGAAATAATAATACCAATAACTATTTTATAACTTCGGGTGCCATAAAATGCGAAAGCACAAACAATCCCAATGATAACCGGCCACGGTGTACTGACTAATAATTTTTCCCAAAAAACTAAAAATTTTAGAAGAGGATTAAAAAAAGACTCAATATAATCACCATACTCTCTAGAAAAGGCCTTGTAAGAAGCGTCAGTGGTTTTTTTAAAAGCTCGAATTAACTCAACAGGAAGAGTAGGAAACTCTGTAAGGAAGTTTGTTTCTTTTGCCATAATTTTCTAATTTTTATACCAAGCCCTAAATTTTTAGGGCTTGGTAAGATTGATTTTATAATAGAGTTATAAGGATGCCTTAATCTTATCGGCGGCATCAGAAGAAACCATATTTTCCCATAGGTCTCCTCTTTCTCTTAGAATGTACTCTGCTGCCTCTTCAGGTGATAATTGATCTGCATCGGCTGCAGCTAAAATTCCACTTATTTGACCGCTAGTCATTCCTCTTTTACCAAGATAATCCATCACAGTATCGTTATCCATGATCTTCTTTGATACATAGATTTCCACTGTTGAAACAGGGAAGTTCATTAACTTTGGATCTGGACAATCAGGCGTTGCGCCAATACATCTATCCCACTCAGCAGGATCGTGTGGACCCATATCAACTTGAACCATATCAACTTGACCTAAGATAGCTGTAGGACCCCAGTAATAACCGATCCATCCGTCGCCTTTGTTATAAGCTTCGGCCATAGCACCAGCAAGACCAGCACCCGAACCGGGATCAATTAAATTCCAACCTTTGCTAGCCATATCAGCTGCTTTGAATAATTGACCAGATGTGATTTGACAGTTCCAACCTGCAGGACAACCGTGAACAGCAGCCATCGAAGGATCTTCTGGATCTGGGAATAACTGTGGGTTTGCTAAAACACCTTCAATAGTTGCTAATTCAGGATGATCATCAAGCATATATGCTGGAATCCACCATGACTCTAGCGCACCACCTTTAATTGACTCACCAGCAGAGGCGATTCTTCCTTCAGCAACAGCGGGTGCCAAAAGAGGACCAAGTCCGTTTGTCCATAATTCAGGTGCAATATCAGGCTCACCTTTTTCAATCATTGAAGTTCCAGTAGGCATTGTATCCCCAGGAACTAACTCAACATCACATCCATAGCCTGATGATAAAATTTTAGCATCTAAGTGAGCTAAAACAGCAGCGGATTGCCATGTCATTTCAGCAATAGTAACTTTTCCACAAGCTGAGTGACCACCTGCATTAGCTGATACAAAAGCACCAAAGCTCAGGGATAAAACAGTTGATAGAAAGAGAGTTTTAATAGACTTCATTATTCCTCCTTTTTAATAAATAATAATAAAATGTACCCTTAGTTA
>VTPN01000060.1 GCA_008638215.1 Pelagibacteraceae bacterium | reverse complement strand
TTTTTTTTATTTTTTTTTGCCAAAAACCTAGAAATGAGAATGGATACTTCATATAAAATAATAACAGGCAAAGCCAGAGAAATTTGAGAAAAAGGGTCTGGTGGTGTAATGATAGCTGCGAAAACAAAGGACAAGACAATCGCATATTTGCGAAAAGATACTAGCTGCTCAATGCTTAAAACACCAAATCTCACTAAAAGCAAAAGTATAACAGGTAATTGAAATGCAAGACCAAAAGCAAAAATAAAAGTCATCATTAAAGACAAATATTCATTCATTTTTGCTTGGAGAGTTATATTAATTCCATCAGCCTGAGCTGTTTGAAAACTTAAAAAAAACTTCCAGGCAATAGGAGAAATTACATAATAAACAACAGCAGCACCTAATAGAAAAAGAAATGGAATTGCTATTATCGTTGGTAAAGAGATTTGCTTTTCCTTCTTAAGCAGACCTGGAGCTATAAATGACCATATTTGGATAGACAAAAAAGGAAAAGAAATAAAAGCAGCTGTGAAAAAAGCAACTTTCACATTTGTCAAAAAAGCCTCTTGTAAAGCTGTATATATTAGACCGCTACCCTCTTGAAGAATTGAAGTTAAGGGTTTAGCTAAAAATTCAAAAATAGATTGGGAAAAATAAAAACAAATAATAAAACATAAAATAAAAAAAAAGATAGAATACATTAACTTCTGACGAAGCTCTTTGATGTGATCAAAAAAATTCATTGAATTTTGATCTTGCTCGCTCATTGATTTTTATCTTCCATTATCTCTTTATTATTTTTATCTATAAATTCATCAAGTTCTTTTCCTTCTCTTACAATAGACTCTTTGGTATCAAGAATTTCTTTTTTTATATTTTTGACTTCATCTAAATTTGTTAGTTCATCAACAGTTGAAGTAAATTCTTTTGACATTTTACGAAGCCCAGTGGTTAAACTTTTAATAAAACGAATTACGGTTGGGATTTCTTTAGGTCCAACGACTACAATGGTTATAATTAGGATGATGGAAATCTCCATCCAACCTAAAGAAAACATTACTGATCCTTGTTTGAAGAGTCTTTTTGAGAGTCAGGGCTATTGGAATTATCTTCATCAGACATATTCTTTTTAAAAGATTTAATACCTTTGGCCATATCTCCCATCAAAGTAGGAATTTTACCTTTTCCAAATAATAGAAGAACGATAATTAAAACAATTATCCAATGCCAAATGCTAAATGCGCCCATAAGTTTTTATACAATAAAAAGATCTAATTATCTAGGAAAAATAAATATGTGATCCTCATCAAGCGTGACTGATACAGAACTCGCTTGAGGTGGAAGAAAATTACCCATAACTTTACTATGAATATGATGTTTGTTATTTTTTTCATCATTAACAGTCATATGAATGATTGCGCTATTACCTAAAAACTTGGAGTCAACTACAATTCCAGAATTAGGATTTAACAAAGGTGATTTTTCCAAATTTAATTTAATTGCTTCGGGTCTAATCACAACATCTACGTTTTGATTATTGGGTAAATTTTTTACTTTGATTCTTCCTAGCGGAGTAATACATGAATGGTCAATAACTTTGGATTGAAAAATATTAGTTTCCCCGAATAAAGATGCTACATAAAGATTTGTCGGATTGAAATAAATTTCATGAGGAGTCCCTATTTGAACAATAATGCCTTTATTCATTACTATGATTGTATCACTTAAAAACATCGCTTCCTCCGCATTATGAGTAACCACTATAGCCGATGACTCCAAACTATTGATAAGATGAAGAGTGTCATCGATGATTTCTCTTTTAAGGTTTATATCTAAATCTGAAAAGGGTTCATCTAGAAGTAATAATTTTGGTTGTACGGCAATAGAGCGAGCTAATGCTACTCTTTGTTGTTCTCCACCGCTTAATGAATGAGGATACTTATCTAAAAAATTATTTACTTTGGCTAAATGAATAACTTGTTCGATCAATTGTTTTTTATTAGCTTTAGATCCAGCCGCAAAACTTATATTTTCAAAAACTGTCATATGTGGAAAAAGAGCAAAATCTTGAAATACATATGAAATAGGTCTTTGTTCAGGTGGTAAATTAAGAGATTTGTTGGCAACTAATAATTTATCTAAAAATATTTCTCCTGACTGGATATGTTCTAAACCTGCAATAATTCTAATTAAAGTAGTCTTTCCACAACCAGACGGGCCCAAAACAGAAACAATTGAATTATCTTTGATTGAAAAGTTTAAATTATTTAATGCTTCTTTATCTCCATAAGAATGGGACAGTTGTTTAACATCAAGTATCATTTGATTGATCTAATTGACTTTGAGAAAATTCATCTAAATTTTCTTCAGTATTATCTTCTTCATCAACAAAAGCTTCATCTTTGTTTAAATCTTCATTGATTTCTTGAATATTCATTGAAGCAAAATTATCATTAAGCAAACCAGAACTTTTCATCTCCTCTATTCCAGGAAGATTATCAAGTGTTCCCAATCCAAAATGTAATAAAAAATCATCAGTAGTCTCCCAAAGTATAGGGCGACCAGGAACTTCTTTCCGCCCACCTGGTGCAATCCAACCTAATTCCATAAGTTGATCAAAAATTCCTTGTCCAATAACAACTCCCCTAATACTCTCAATTTCTGCTTTTGTAATAGGTTGGTGGTAAACAACTATAGCTAGGGTTTCAATAGCTTGTTTAGAAAGTCTTTTTTGAACTTCTTTTTTTTCATGAAATATTTCACCAACTTCAGTATTTGTTAAAAATATCCATCCTTTAGAAATTTTCTTTAAATTAATTCCCCTATGCTGATAAGCGGACTCTAAATTAGACATCACCTCGGAAATATCTTCATGAATATCTAAGCGTTTTTTTATATCGTTTTCAGATATAGGCTTACTGGAAGCAAAAATTAAAGCTTCAATTTTCTGGGATGTTTCACTCATGTTTTTTAAGATATATATCAGAAAAAGGCATTGATTGCCTAATATCAATCTTTTTAATTTTATCCTTATCTTTTTTTGCCATATGAAGACTGGCATTAAAAGTACTGGAGTAAAAAGATTTATTTAGAATATCTGATTGTAAGTTTTCAGGAATAAGACTTTTTAATGAAAACCAATCATGATTACTAGCAATTTTATCGTTAATGATATTTTGACCATCTTTGATGGTAAATAACTTAGAAGAGGAAAATTTTAGAGTGTATTGTTGATTTCTTCGATGGATATCTGCGTAAGCTTTGAGTAAATCAATTAGTTTATCTTTAATAATAAAGTTTTTTTCGATTTTAAGTTTATGTTTATAGGTACTAGAAAAAAATTGTTGTTTGTACTGAGGGAGATCAAAAAGCAGTTTGCTATTTTTATGAACCAACTCTAGAATTGTTAACCGATTAGTTAAAAATTTAGTTACTTTTTTAACATCTTCTTCTTTATCTTTATTTACAAGAAATTTTGATTTTAAAAAAACCATAATGGAAGCCATCAATAAGTATTCAGAGGCAATTTCAATGCTAACTTTTTTTAAATCTTCAATAAATGAAATGTACTGATTACATAATTCTAAAATTGGTAAATTTTTTAAATCATATTTATTTTTATGGACTAGTTCTAAAAGAACATCTAAGGGTCCATTGTAATCTTGGATTTCGATATTGAGGTTAGATTCCATAAACTTTGACTAATTCATTATACAAATCATGATATTGAATTATATTAATAGATTTGAGATTAAAACTTGTCTTAAGCTTCTTTTTTTTCAGTGATTTTTTATATCGATTAGTAATTTCAAATGAATCAATTACCTCAAGATACCTCTTCCAATCTGAACTACAATCAAGAAAAATATCAACTCCAGACTGATTGCATTTATATACACTTTCCTTTATCCCGTATTGATTGGCTTTCATGGTCATATCATCGCTAATTATTAGTCCTTTAAACTTTAATTGTTGACGAATAATTTTTTGGATAATTTTGGGTGAATAAGTCGCCATATTTTTATTATCCCATTTTGAGTATTTAATATGCGCAGTCATTGCATAGGGCAAATGATTAAAATATTTAAATAACTCAAGTTGTTTTTCTAAAATTTTGATTGAAGAATTTATAACAGGCAAAGAAAAATGAGAGTCTTTTGATGTCAATCCATGGCCTGGAATATGTTTCATGACAGGTGTTATTCCTAGTGAAATCGATGTGTTTACAAAAATTTTATTTAATTCAATGTTTATATCTAAATTACTCCCAAAAGTTCTTTTTTTAATCATTTCAATTGTATGGGTATTAGGAATATCCAGAACAGGAATAGTGTTAATATCAAAACCCATTCGCGATAGATGAAAACTTGTGATGAATGATTTTAAATATACTAACTGCTTCGCTAAAGAAGGATATTTAAGATAAATTTGATAATATTGAAAATTATCTAGAAATTTAAATTCCTTAAAATTAGGAAATCGGTTTACTATGCCTCCCTCTTGGTCAATCAATAAATTAATTTTAGGATGAAGATTTTTTAAAGTGAGAATTAGTTGTTTTGTTTGATTTAGATTTTTAATATTTCTTTGAAATAAGATGACTCCAAAAGGTTTAAATTTTCTTATGTTTTCTTTTTCATCATTTGAAACATTAGATGATTTAATCGAAATAATTAGAGGAAAGCTCATTCTATAAAATCAAAATTATCTGGTTCAATGATTAGAAAGTTATCAAAAAAAATATATTTCAAATAATTTTATAATTTGAATTACAAATTATATCAAAGTGAAGGGGT
>VTPN01000059.1 GCA_008638215.1 Pelagibacteraceae bacterium | reverse complement strand
GTTTGTATTAATCCTTTGATAAACCACCTTTGTAAAATTATAACAACCAATACAGGTGGAATCATTGATAAAATAATAAAAGCAAATCTCTCACCCGTTCTAGGCAAAGCCACTCCCTCATAATTTTCAGTAAATATAATTTTCATTCCCATCACGACAGTCCAATATTTCTCATCGGTGGTCATAATTAAAGGCCATAAATACTGACTGTAACCATAAACGAACATAAAAATGAACATTGCAGCCAACATGGTTCTTGATAAAGGAATTAAGAAATCTATAAAAAATCTCCAACTATTAGCTCCGTCTAATTTAGCTGACTCTAAAAGTTCATCAGGTATGGTCTTGTAAAATTGTCTAAAGAAGAATGTGGCTGTTGCTGATGCAACTAATGGAAGAATTAGTCCAGTATAGGTATTTGTTAAACCCATGTCTGATACAATTTTATAACTAGGAAAAATTCTAACTTCTAATGGCACTAATAAAGTAATGAAAATTAGCCAAAAAATTGGAACTGCTAATTTAAATCTAAAATATACTAAAGCGTAAGCAGACATGGCAGATATAACAACTTTTAAGGTCGCAATACCTAAAGCCATAATAAAACTGTTTAGAAACATTTTAGTAGCAGTAACCTCTTCTGACCAACCACCTTTTTCATTAAGGACTTCGCTATAATTCTGATTAAAATAATCTCCTAAGAAGAACTTCATTCCCTCTTTTAAAATTGAAATATTTTCATGAGTAGAAGTCGCAAAAGAAAACCAAATAGGCAATACCATTAAAAGGACACCCAATATTAAAATAATATGAGATAAAATTTGTATTGGTTTAAATTTCATTTATTTTGAAAAATTCCCTGAATAAACCATCTTTGTAAAAAAATGATAATTAAAATCGGAGGGATCATCGACATAATCACAAATGCAAATCTTTGAGAAATAGATCCATACATAGTTTTTAAACCCATAACAACAGTCCAATACTGTTCACTAGTAGTCATAATAAGAGGCCATAAATATTGATTATATCCAAACACAAACATAAAAATAAATACTGCTGCTATCATTGTCTTAGATAATGGCACTAAGAAATCTATAAAGAATTTCCAACTATTAGCGCCATCTAATTTGGCCGCCTCTAATAATTCATCAGGAATAGATTTATAAAATTGTCGAAAGAAAAAAGTAGCTATTGCAGATGCAGAGATTGGAAGAATAAGACCCATATAGGAATTTAATAAATTTAATTTAGACATAATTTCATATGTTGGCATAATTCTTAACTCTAGAGGCACAAGTAAGGTAATAAATATTAACCAAAAAAATAAAGAAGCGTATCTAATTCTAAAATATACTAATCCGTAAGCCGCCATTAATGAGGTAGCTACAGATAAAGTAGCTATACCAGAAGCCATAATAAAACTATTTATAAACATCTTAATAGCAGTGATTTCTTGGAAAAAACCTGATTTCTTAAACAAAACTTTTGAGTAATTTTCAATAAAACTATCGCCAAGTATAAATTGCAATCCGTTAGTATTTATAAATAGACTGGTATGAGTTGAGCTGGCAAAAATAACCCATACGGGAATAATCATAATTAAAAGCCCTGTTATTAGGATTAAATGATTGAGGTTTGAGAAAAGTTTATTCATTTTAATTATAATGAATTTTTCCTTCGATGTATCTAAATTGGAAAATAGTAATCACCAGAACTATGAGCATCATCATAATTGATTGAGCGCCAGCACTACCTAGATCTAAACCTTTGAAGCCATCAATATAAGCTTTATAAACTAGCGTTTTAGTTTCACTACCTGGAGCACCAATTGTAGTAGTGTCAATAATTCCAAAAGTATCAAAAAAAGCATAAGTAATATTAATAATTATTAGAAAGAATGTAGTCGGCATTAATAATGGGAATGTAATAGTCCAGAATCTTCTAAAACTACTCTTACAATCTATAATTGATGCTTCAATGACTGTTTTTTGGATAGCTTGGAGGCCGGCTAAAAAGAAAATGAAGTTAGCACTTATCTGTTTCCAAGAACCTGCGATAATTACATAAATATAAGCATCAAAGACATTTTCATACCAATTGAAGCCCCATATCTGATTAAATAAATGATAAAGTAGTCCAAATCTTTCACTAAAAAAATAATTAGCCATCACTCCAACTACAGCAGGAGCAATCGCATAAGGCCATATTAAAAGAGTTTTATAAACACTTTTGCCATGCATAACACTGTTTGCTTGAACTGCTAAAAGTAGTCCTATAGATCCAGTAATAAGCGTAATTACAAAACTATAAATAATTGTAAATTTAAATGCCGTAAAATAAGAAGGATCCGAAAAAATTAAATCGAAGTTTTCAAATCCAGCAAAATAAGCCCCAAAACCAAAAGGATCCTGGATAGTAAAAGCATCCCTAAAAGTTTGAATAATGGGCCAATAAAGAAAAATTAAAAGAATTAATAGCTGAGGAGCTAAAAAAACATATTGAGAGTAACTAGACTTAAACTGGACTTTTTTCATTTTTAAACAAGGAGGGTATTTAACTACCCTCCTAATTTTAAATTAATTTATAGAGTCTTTGCAAACTGAGCTAAAAGCTTCTCAGCGCCTTCATCCATGTTTCCTAGTGCCTCTTGAACACTCATATCACCATTTAACATTGGTTCAATATTATCGTAAATTACTTCACGAATTTGAGGCCAGTTACCAGCTCTGTATCCTCCAGGGATAGTTGAACCTTCCAAGCCTAATTGATCACCGACTGCTTTGTGATAAGGAGAAGTTCTGTAAAAGTTAATTGTCTCAGCTAACTCGATACCACCTTTTGTAACAGCAGCATAACCAGTCATGTTATGATAGTATAAATCCATCTCTGGTGAGCCCATAAATTCAATGAATTTAGCAAGGCCTCTATACTCCTCTTCAGTATGACCATTTAAGATCCAGTTAGCGGCGCCACCAATAAATGTTGGATATTCTTTACCACCAGTTACTGAGTCCCAATAAAGAATTGGGTTAACTGTAAAGTTTGGAAGGACATTTTTCATTCCACCAAAAGATGCAGCTGAACCAAACCAGAATGCAGCTTCACCGTTTGCAAAAGGAGCTTCGTTATCACCCCATGCTCTACCTTTATATCCGTACCAACCTTTTTCGTACCACTCTTTAACTTTTTCCCAGTGCATAACGAACTCAGGAGTATCCGCAAACAGTGTTTTAGTTGGAACCTCATCATAACCATTATTTCCATCAGTCATTAAAAGGTTATGTCTTGAGAAGAAGTTCTCAACCCAAATCCACGGGCTATGACTTTGTAGTAAAGGAATGTATCCTGCATCTGCAATTTTTTGAGCTACTGCTTCAAACTCTTCATAAGTTTTCGGGATTTCCTCAATACCTACTTCGGCTAAAATATCCATATTTGCATACATTAAACATGTAGAACTATTAAACGGAACGCCTACCATTTTACCGTCAGAGTCAGCATAGAAGTTTTTGATGCCCGGAATGTAGTTATCGGCATCAACTTCAATACCATATTTTTCCGCCATCTCTTCAAAACCGATCACAACGCCATTTTTAACTTGGGCAACCATGATTGCAGCACCAGCATCATAGACCTGAGAATAGTGAGGTTGATCACCCGCTCTAAAAGCAGCGATCGTAGCAGCTAGATTGTCTTCATAACTACCCTTCCCTGTAGGAATAACAACATACTCGTCTTGAGATGCATTAAATCTATTAGCAATTTCTATAATGACATCGCCTAGAAATCCACTGTTACCATACCACCAATTAATTTCGGTTTTACTATAACTGTTTGATGTAAAGGCGAAGGAAAATAGAATTGCAAAAATACTTATAATCTTTTTCATAATTTCCTCCTTAAAAGATTAATCTAAATAATAACTTAATAATTTAAATTAAGAATATGAAGTTAAAAATTTATAAAAAATAAAAAAAAATTAATTTTTCGTTGACTTTCTTAAATATACCAAAATCGCATATCTAAGAATTGCTAATTTGCTTCAATGCATAAAGATAACCGTTCACACCCATTCCTAAAACTGAACCATGACATGCATGAGCAATAATTGACTTTTGTCTAAAATCTTCACGAGCATAGATATTAGAAATATGGACTTCTATCTTGTGAATTTTTTTAATCTCTAAGGAGTCGTGAAGAGAAACAGAACTATGAGTTAAGCCACCTGGATTAATAATGATTCCATCAAAACTATCATCTAGTCCATTTATTTTATTAATGATTTCACCTTCAATGTTGCTTTGAAAAAATTCAACTTGGCATCCAAGGGTATTAGCCTCTTCCAAAATTAATTGCTCTAAGCTTTCTAAAGAAAAATCACCGTAAGTAGACTTATCTCTTTTGCCTAACATTTCTAAGTTAGGACCATTAATAACCAAAATCTTTTTACTCATCGCGTTATTTTATATCAAATTAATTTTCAAACCCAACCGGTAATCGTTTTCACTTCTAAGTACTCATCCAATCCCCATTTGCCACCTTCTCTACCATTGCCAGATTGTCTGTAACCTCCAAATGGAGTTCCAGGGTCCATAGAGTGGCCATTGATATATACAACACCGGATCGAAGTCTTTTGGCTACTCTTTTAGCCTTTTCCATATCAGTTGTTTGGATGTAATTACCAAGGCCATATTCAGTGTCATTAACAATTTTAATTGCCTCTTCTTCACTATCAAAAGGTATCATAGACAAGACAGGACCAAAAATTTCAGATTTAGCAATTTTCATATCATTG
>VTPN01000006.1 GCA_008638215.1 Pelagibacteraceae bacterium | reverse complement strand
GTGTAATCTGTTTCATGGCCGATAGCAGATATTGAGGGGATTTTCAAATCATAAACCCTTTTTATAAGCTCAGGTTCATTGAATGGCATCATTTCTTCAAGTGATCCACCCCCTCTGGCAAAAATAATTAAGTCCGGTTTCTGCTGACTTGTTTCTATTAAATCTAAATATTCAATAATTTCAGTGTGAGTTTTTTTTCCTTGAACAGGTATGGGATAAACCTCGAGATTAGTTAGCGGAAATCTATTTTCTATTCGATGAATGATATCATGAATCACTGAGCCGGTTGCTGAAGTTAAAATGCCTATTTTCTTTGGAAATTTGGGAATAATCAATTTATGAGAGTCTTTAAAATATCCTCTACTCTCTAAGTCTTTTTTTCTTTTTTCTATGAGCTCCAGAATAGATCCGTCACCGCTATATTCTATTTGATCAATTATCAATTGATAAACTGATCGACCAAATTTGGAGTAAGATGTAACTTTTCCAAAAAAGTTATATTCAGTTCCCTCTTCAAGTTTTATTTCTAATCTTTCATGGGTCCCCTTCCAACATATGCAAGAAATTACTTCGTCATTTTCTTTAATAGAAAAATAAACATGACCTGAACTCGCAACTGTGATTGGACCAGACTCACCTATTAATTTTATGTAATCAAATTTATCTTCTAATAATTCTTTAATTGATCTATTCAGTTGAGTTACGGTATACTCAGGGATATTGTTCACGTAGTTAATATACATAAAATAAAATGAATGTCATAGTTATAGGTTCGGGCGCGAGAGAACATGCTTTGTGTCGATTAATTGAAAAATCATATTTATGTGAGCATTTGTATTGTTTTCCTGGAAACTTTGGTATTAGTCAAATCGCAGAGTGCAAAAATATCAGTTCCATAAATGAAATAATCGAAGAATGCCAAAAAATAAAACCAGATCTTGTTATTATAGGTCCAGAAAATTACTTATCAGAAAATTTAGCAGGTAAATTAAGAGAGCTTAATTTTCATGTATTTGGACCGGATGCACAGGGTGCAAAACTAGAGTCTTCCAAAGAATTCATGAAAGAATTTTGTCAATCTCATGGTATTCCAACAGCTCGTTCTCAAACCTTTATCAGCTTTGACTCTGCCAAAACGTATTTAGAATCAATAAGCGATTCCATTGTAGTTAAATATGACGGACTGGCGGCTGGAAAAGGTGTTTTTGTTTGCTCTGATCGGCAAGAGGCAATTGATGCTTGTTATAAAATTTTCGAAGAGAAAATTTTTAATAAAGAAAATAATAAAGTAATAATTGAAGATTTTTTAGAAGGGAAAGAGCTTAGTTTCTTTACCCTCACTGATGGGAATAATTACTTAAATTTTGGCTCTGCTCAAGATTATAAAAGGATTGGTGATAACGATACTGGACCCAACACTGGTGGGATGGGAACAATAAGTCCCGCCCCTATACTAAATGAGGAACTTATGAAAAAAATTCAATCAGAGATAATTGAAAAAACTATTTCTGGACTTAGTAAAGACAAGATTGACTTTCAAGGGGTATTATTTTTTGGAATTATGGTGGATAAAAACAATAACCCTTATTTGCTAGAATATAATACTCGGTTTGGTGATCCTGAAATACAAAGTATATCAATGAGAATGAATTCAGATTTTTTATCTTTAGCGCATGCCGTGGCTACAAAAAATCTTGAATATGCTAATATTGAATTTTTTGACGATAAAAAATCTATTTGTTTAATTCTTGCTACATCTGGCTATCCAGATAACTACCCTAAAGACACAATTATTAAAAATTTACATGATTTCTCCAACGATGATCGGTTTTATATTTTTCATGCCGCAACAAAAAAAATCGGTCAAAATATTTTAACAAACGGAGGAAGAGTTTTATCTCTTGTTGCTATGGACACTACCTATGAGGAATGCCGAAAAAAAGTTTATCAAATTGCTCAACAAATAAATTGGGATTATAAGTACTATCGAAAAGATATTGGGGCTAATTTTTAATTCTTTTTTTTTTAAAAAATAATTGTACCAAATTTTCTTCTTCAAGTGCTAGCTTTTCATAAGAAATTTTTTTTATTGTTTTTCTTGAAGGATTTTGATTACTAAAAATAAATTTAACTTCACTTAACCTTGCAGATTTAATTACTTCTTTACACATATCACACGGTTCAAGGTAAGTAATCATTGTAAATCCATCAAGTCTTTTTTGATTCAATTTTTTACAAGCCTTTCTAATACATAAAATTTCTGCATGAGATGTCGGATCCATTGAAGAGAGCTCCTTGTTATGAGCTTGGGAAATCAAGATCATTTTTTTTGGATCATAAATGATTGCCCCGACAGGGATTTCATTTTTTTTCAAGGCTTGATGACTTTGCTTCAATACAACTTGGAGAAAATCTGTTACTGTCTTCATTATGAATAGAACTCCTATCATTGGTATCACAACTGATTACCAAGAGAAAGTTAACTCTTATTCGAAATACCCCTGGTTTGCTTTACGAAGACATTATGTAGAATGTCTTGAAATATATGACTGCCACCCAATCATTTTGCCTATCACAAAATCATTGCCAAATTTAGATATTTTAGATGGAATGATGATATCAGGCGGTGACTTTGATATTGATCCAAGTTTTTATGGTCAAAAAATCACTTCAGACAAAGTTCAAACAATTCCTGAAAGAACAGATTTTGAAATGAAGTTAATTGATCAATATCTTCCAACAAATAAGCCAATCCTTGGAATTTGTGGAGGGTGTCAATTATTAAATGTATATTTTGGAGGATCGTTAATTCAAGATATTCAATCAAGCATTGAGCATGAGCAGCCGAATCCAAGAAATGAAACTAGTCATGAAATTATTTTTCCCAAAGGTTCTCGTCTTGCAAAATTTACTGATACTAAAAAAACTTTGATTAATAGCGCTCATCATCAAGGAGTAGATAAACTAGGCAATAACTTGATTGCTACAGGTATCGCCCCTGATGGAATTATAGAGGGATTTGAGCATGAGAACCATTACTATTGTGTTGGGGTGCAATGGCACCCTGAATTTTTAATAACTGATTTCGATAAAAAATTTATTCAAGATTTTGTTAACCATGTCAAAAAAAACATTTAGTAAATTACTTTCTGAAAAATTTCAAATTTCACGAAAAAAGGCTGAGGAAATAATTAAAAATAAAAAAGCCTTATTAAATAACAAAACTGAATCTAGACCATATATAGTAATTCAAAGTACAGATATTATAAGTCTAAATCAGCCAATCGAAAAAAAAATAAACATAATTTTATTCCATAAGCCTAAAGGATGCATTACATCAAGAAGCGATGAAAAAAATAGAACAATAATTTATGATTATCTTCCAAAAAAATTAAATCATTATCATTATATTGGAAGACTGGATTATAATTCTGAGGGGTTATTATTATTAACTGACAGTACAGTTTATAAAAGAAAGTTAGAGTCCCCCAAATCTAATATTAAAAGAGTCTATGTGGTCAATGTAATTGGGTCATTTAATAATTTAAAACTCAAATCTCTAAATCAAAAGATTTATGCGGCAAAAATATATAAGAATCCTCACGTTTCATTAACTTTTTCAAATAAAAATAAACATACTTTAAGGTTTGAATTAACTGAGGGAAAAAATAGAGAAATTAGAAATATATGTGAGATATTTAATTTAAAAGTTGAAAGATTAAAAAGAATATCCTTTGGACAGTATAAAGTGAAATCTATACCTCTTGGTAAATACAAAGAAATGATAATTCATGAGAATAATTAGTGGCACTCTCAAAGGAAGAATTGTCCCCACTCTAAAAAATCATGATTATAGACCCACCCTTTCTAGGATTAGAGAAGATGTATTTAACTTAATACATCATAATAGAGATCTTGATGTAGAATTAGAAAAAAGCATTTTTGGAGATTTATTTTGTGGATCGGGTTCTATAGGGTTAGAGGCGCTCTCTAGAGGAGCAAAAAAAGTTATTTTCAATGATTTATCAAGCCAAAATATTAATACGCTTAAAACATTTTTGAAGAGCATTCCTAATAACAATTATGAAATTCATCAAACTGATATCTTTCAAAATGGCAATTTGTTAATTGAAAGTTGTAATATTATATACATGGATCCTCCTTACAATTATGATTTTAATTTGTTTAGAGAAAATATATTCCCATTACTTTCAAATAACTGCCTTGTCATTTATGAGTGTAATCAAAATATTACATCAGAAAATTTGATTTTTTCAAAAAATTATAAAAATAAAAAAATTCTCTTCTTAAGAAAATAATTAATCAAATCTAAAATAATTTAGAAATTTAATCATAAATTTTTTAAAGTACTGATATTCTCCAAAACAAAATGAGATAATAATTAATGATATCTGATACAAGGGAAAAATAACAATTAATCTAATAACCAAATAAAGAGGATAAAAAGTAATGATTTGATTTAAATTTATCAGCTTTAAAATTGGATCAGAAATAACAACAGATAGAGAGCCAGCTAAAGCAAATACAATAAAAATTTTGATTAGATGAAAAAAAGAATTTGCCTTGAATAATTTAATTAACTTTTTTATCAGATTATGCTCTTGTATTCTTCTTCAAAACTTCTACTGCAGGTTGATCTAAAAAATTGATTTTTTCATTTTTAGATCTTAAATAAATATCAAAAATCAAATAAATTAAGAGGTATGCATAATCATCAAAGTGTTCATCTATAATCAATTGATTAACTAAAAATTTTTCCAGTTCCAAAGTTTTAATAGCCCCTTTTTCCAATGTTGATAAAAGGTTATGATCTATTAGAAGGTCTTTTATAGATTTAATCGGTTTTGTAGAATTATTAATTTTAAAAAAAATAAATTGTTTGTCCCTCGGGCCATCAATAAAAAGTTGGAATTGACTGTGCTGATCAATAGACCCAAAGGCACTGATATAATTTACTGCTTTTTTGTTTTTACCTAAACTTTCAGCAAAAATTTGACGATACCATTCATTAAGTACTCTTAATCTATCATGGTAATTAAGACCTATGACAATATTCAGGTTTTTATTTTTTTCATAATTTTGAGAAGAGAAAATATTATTAGCAAGTTTACTATGGTTTTTTTGAACTTGAGATTTAGCTTTTTTGAATGAATAAAGAAGTCTTTCTAAAGAGTAACCTAGAGCAATAATAGGCAAAAGTGCCGTAATAGAGAAAATACTAAACCTACCTCCAATGTTAGGATCGTGTTCAAAAGTCTTAATCTTATTTTTAAGAGCAAAATTATTTAAATAATTTTTTTTATTTTCAGTAATAAATAAAAAATATTCAAAATAATTTTTAATATTTTTCTTTTTTAAGTATCGTATAATCCAATGAAGAAAGAATTTGGTTTCTACTGTATTTCCTGATTTAGAAATAAAAATAAATAAGTCGTTTTTTGATATATTAATCTTAGATAAATTAGACTCTAATTGAATAGGTGACGGATTATCATAAATAAATAATTTAGTATTAATTTTTTCTGGTGCCAGAAATTGCATTAGTAGTTTTGAACTTAAAGAAGACCCTCCCATGCCAAATACATGAACACGATATTTCTTTTTTTTTAATATAGAGAAATCATATTGAGAAAAGTAGTTTTTTTGGGTAATTGGATTGAATAATTCAATTTTAAAAAAATCATCTATTGAATAATCAATATTTTTTTTTCTTGTAAATTTTAATGAACTTAAATTATTTTTAATTTTCATTTGATAAATAAATTAATATTAAATTTATCTTTTACTTTTGCCTTTAAATAGCCATTGAAAAAAATTCTCATCAGTTTTGTATCCGCTTTCTTGATCAATTTGATCGATAATTGAAGAATTTGCTTGATCGGCTTCTGTCTGAGCGAGAATAGAGTCAACTAATGGATTTGAACTTTGACTACTTTCAATTACCTCTTGGTTTGAACCTGGCGTAGGCAAATCATTCGTTGGTGGAATAATAAGTGATTTATTATAACCCACACCTATTTCATTAGCTTTTTCTCTTTGACAAGCAATTATCAAGCTAAAAAGAAATAAAAATAAAAAGGTTTTTTTCATATTTTTTTATTCAAAAATAAAATATTAAATATAAGTATCACAAAACCTACACTTATACAGCTATCAGCGATATTAAATGCCGGCCAATGATAGTTAAATACATAAATATCAATAAAATCAACTACATATCCTCTAAAAATTCTATCTATAAAATTACCGACAGCCCCTGACAAGATAAGTACAAGACACATTTTAAAAATTTGATCTTGAGTTTTGATCAATAAATATAGGAAGTAGACAATAATGGACAAGATTACCACACTAACAATAATTTGATTTAAAGAGGGATTGTTTAAAAAACCGAAAGCAAATCCATAATTGACAACAAAGGTTAAATTGAGAAAAGGAACTATTGGAATACTTTCATATAAATCAAATCTATTTACAATAATCACTTTTGTACCCTGATCGATAATCAAAAGAAAGATTGAAAGAAGAAGCAGAGTTAAATTGGTTTTATTATTGAAAAGATTTCCAAACATTATCACATCTATTGCAAAGATGATCTTGATTATCTTTTACTTCTGGTAAAATTATCCAACATCTTTGACATTTATCTCCTTCGGCTAAAGAAATATCTACAAAGATATCCTCTTCTTCAAAATTCATAGCTGAAGATGATTTTGCAGAAATATCTCTTATTTCAATTTCACTAACAATGCACATCTCAGCTAAATCTAATGTTGATAATATCTTTTGGATATCAGAGGGAATATAGATTATAGCTTTTGCTTGTAAACTTGATCCAATCAATTTTTCATTTCTTTTTATCTCTAAGGCTGCAGTAACTGATTTTCTAACTCTTTTAAGCTCACTAAAGGTATTTTCTAAATTTGAATAGGGATAAATAAAATCTTTTTCTGTGATTACTTGCAAAAGTATACTAGAGGAATTATCTTGATGTCTAGTTTGCCAAGCCTCTTCACTTGTAAAAGAAATAATTGGTGAAAACCATTTTGATAAAAAATCAAATAAAAGATGAAGGCAAGTTGAAACAGATCTTCTTTTGAGACTATTTCTATCATCACAATAAAGAGAGTCTTTTCTGATATCAAAATAAAATGCTGATAAATCCAAAGTACAAAAATTCAATAATTTTACATAAACACCGTGATAATCATGTTTTTTAACAAGCATCTTTAATTCGGTATTCATCAATGAGATTTTATTCAATATATATTTCTCTAAATCTGGCATTTGATCTAATTCAACGGAGTCACTAATGGAGAAATAATTTAAATTACCTAATAGAAATCTAATCGTATTTCTAATTTTTCTGTAGGAGTCTATTTGGTAATTAATAATTTGATTATCAATTTTCAGATCTTCAGAATAATCAGAAGCCACAACCCAAATTCTTAAAATATCTGCGCCATATTTGTTAATAATTTCATCTGGCGAAATGACATTTCCTATAGATTTTGACATTTTTCTACCTTTGCCGTCTACAACAAAGCCATGAGAGAGAATGCTTTCAAAGGGTGCCTTTCCTCTTGTTCCGCAAGACTCCAATAAGGAAGAATGGAACCAACCTCGATGTTGGTCAGATCCTTCAAGGTACATTGATGCTGGCCATTGTAAATCTTCTCTCGCTTCTAAAACATAAGAGTGAGTGGAACCACTATCAAACCAAACCTCGACAACATCTTTAACTTGCTCATAGTCATTTGAATCGTAATCTGGAGATAAGAATCTGGAGGGTTCAGAATTAAACCAAGCATCTCCTCCTTCTTGCTCATAAATAGAGGCAATACGTTCAATTACTTTATTATCTCTTAATGGTTCGCCCGTTTTTTTATTTACAAAGATTGGCAAAGGAACGCCCCATACACGTTGTCTGGACACACACCAATCAGGTCTATCTTGAATCATCGTTCTAAGTCGGTTTTGCCCCTGTTTAGGAAAAAAGTCAGTTTGGTTAATTGCTTCTATTGCTTTTTTTCTTAATTCATTTTTTTCCATAGAAATAAACCATTGAGAGGTATTTTTATAAACAAGAGGTGCTTTGGATCTCCATGAGTGAGGATAGCTGTGGATTAGAACACCTTGAGAAATTAAATTATTACATTGATTAATTTCATCGCATACATCTTGATCTACTTTAAAGATATGCTTACCCGCAAAGATTGGAATATGCTCATAGTAAATCCCCCCCTCATCAATAGTCATTGGGAGCTCTAGATTATGTTGTTTACCCAAAAGAAAATCATCCATACCATGAACTGGACAAATATGAACAATACCTGTTCCTTGTTCAGTTGTTACAAAATCTCCATGTAAGACTGGCACTGTAAAATTATATCCCGATTCAAACAGAGGATGTTTACAATTCAAATCAATAAGCTCTTTGCCTTTTATCTCATAATTAAGAGTGTGTTCAGTAATTTCATTTTCTTTGATAAAATTTTCAATTAGATCTTTTGCAATAATAATCTTCCGATCCTTGTCATTTTTATTAATTGAGATGGATTGATAGATGATGTCTTGATGAACAGCTAATGCGCGGTTTCCAGGAATTGTCCATGGAGTAGTGGTCCAAATGACAATTGAATGATCTAACAATTGCGGATTGGAAGGATTTATAATAGGAAAACAGGTGTAAATGGTAGTTGATTTATGATCTTGATATTCAACCTCGGCATCTGCAAGAGCAGTTTTTTCAACTACTGACCATAAAACTGGTCGATGACCTTTATATATACCACCATTTTCTAAAAATTTTCCTAATTCCCGAACGATCTGAGCTTCGGCATGGAAGTGCATTGTTGTATAGGGATTTTCCCAATCCCCTATTACCCCTAATCGTTGAAATTCTTTTTTTTGAATATCAATCCAATTATTTGCAAAATCACGACACTGTTTGCGAAATTCTAAAACTGGAACATCGTCTTTGTTCTTTTTCTTGGCTCGATATTGTTCTTCAATTTTCCATTCAATTGGAAGGCCATGACAATCCCAGCCAGGAACATAGATTGAATTTTTATTTAATAATTGTTGATATTTTACAATGATGTCTTTTAAAATTTTATTTAGAGCATGCCCCATATGTAAATGACCATTGGCATAAGGCGGGCCATCATGCAAAATAAATTTCTCCTTATCTTTGGACTCTTTTCTTAAATTTTCATATAGATGATTTTTTTGCCACCTCTCAAGAATTGCAGGCTCTTTATTTGGTAAATCAGCCTTCATAGAAAATTCAGTCTTGGGTAATAGAATACTATCTTTAATTTCCATAATTCAATTCTTCTCTAGCTATATTGATATCTAAAGTTATTTGATTTAACAATTCTTTTATACCATTAAACTTTTTTTCATCTCTTATTTTTTTCTCAAAAAAAATTTCAATATCTTTTTCGTATATATCTTGATCAAAATCAAAAATATGTGCCTCAACAACTGGTATAGATTTTTCGAAGGTTGGTCTTATGCCAAAATTTACAATACCAAAAAAATAATCCTTTAACTCTTCTACTTTAATTTTGACAGCATAAACTCCAAATGGAATTTGAATAATGTAATCAGGATAATCTATATTTGCAGTGGGTATGCCAATAGTCCTGCCCCTTTGATCTCCCCTCTTCACTAACCCTTTGATGCTAAATGGTTCTTCTAAAAGTGTGTTTGCCTCTTTAATTTTCCCTAAGGATAAAAATTCTCTAATTTGCGTTGAGGAAATTTTGGTATTTTGATCATCGACTAGCAAATTAATATCTTCATATAAAATTGATTCTTTTTCACAAAAAGACTTTAGTGTTTTGATATTTCCTTTTCTTTGATGGCCATAATGGAAATCACTCCCGATTAAAATTTTTTTTATTTTTAAATTTTTAAATAAAATTTTGTTTTCAAAATCGTTATAAGATAATCTTGTTAATTCTTGATTGAAATTAAGATCGATCAAATAATCGATTTTTTTTTGTTCGAGAATATGAATTTTTTTTTGTTTAGAGTTAATGAGAAATCTTGGGTGAAGATTAAAATAAAAGTTAGGATGAGGGTCAAAAGATAGAATTGCTGATTTCACATCTAGAGATTTGGCTTCCTGCTTTAATTTTTCTATGATTTTATTATGACCTTTATGAATTCCATCAAAGTTTCCAATTGTTATACATAGTTCTTCTTTCAGATTTAAATTTTTATAATCGATATTTAAATATTGCATAAAAATTAGATGCTTTGATATTTACTTTTATAATAAATTAGAGGTTTTTTAGGATTAAAAATTTCAAAATTAGTCACACGACAAATAACTATTGTATGATCGCCTGATTTAACTTTTTTCTCTACATAAGATTCAATCAAGCCTAATGATTTATTAAAGAAGGGGACTTTATTTTTAGCTAAAGAAAAACTAACTCCTTTCCACCTTTTCGTGAGCTCTCCTGCAAACTTATTAGATAAATTTTCTTGAGCTTTGGAGAGAAAATTAACATTTACATGACTTTTAACTTTAAAAGATTTTAAATTTCCATTGTCATTTCCAAGGCAAAATAAAAACTGAGGAGGATCAAGGGATAAGCTGGTAAATGAATTAACAGTACATCCAAAATATTCATTTTTTGAAGTACCATTAGTAATTATTGTTACCCCAGTCGAAAAAAGTGAGAAAACAGAAGTTAAGTTTTTTTTATTTTTCATTTTTTGTCTGATGGTAGCGTTGGAGAGACTCGAACTCTCACGAAGTTGCCCTCACCGGATTTTGAATCCGGCGCGTCTACCATTCCGCCACAACGCCTTAAATTGTCATATTTAAATATATTAATAAGCATTAATTGGCAAATTGATAACTTGTTTTGTATTATTTGATTATAAGAATAATATCTCTCTACTTTGGAATATATCTATTTTATGGCGCCGATTTTGACATTTGCAATGACCGCCGCAATTACCCCTGGACCCAATAACATCATATTATCAACTAATGCCGTAAATTATGGTTTTCGAAAAACGATCCCTTTAATTATGGGTGTTTTTTTTGGTTTTTTATCTGTTCTTACAATTTGCTTGCTTGGAATTGGAGAGGTTTATAAGTCATTTCCTGCGATTGCAATAATTTTAAAAATTATTGCAGTAATATTTTTAACATATCTTTCAATTAAGATTTTTACCTCTACTTCTTTTTCTAATGAAAAAAGTTCAAGAGATTTTTCTTTTAAGGATATTTATTTTTTTCAAATTATTAACCCAAAGGGAGTAACAATTTCAATGTCTAGCTCTGCTATATTTATACAACACAAATTCCCCTATGAGATTGAATTTATTTTAATTTTTATTTGCTTTGTTATCTCCACCTCTACCAGTGCAATTGTATGGGCAGCTATTGGGCACTCATTTAGAAAATATTTAAATGATAAAAAAATGATAATTTATTTCAATAGAACGATGGCTTTATTGCTCTTATGTAGTATTTTTTTCATAGTTATATGAATAGCAGTTACTTTAAACTCACTATTTTTTTTTTCATAAGTTTACTTTTATTATCTCCTATAATTATAATCATATTAAATGCAATATCTTCTTTTGGGAGTTTTCAAAATCTTTATTCTACGAGATATATATGGGGTTCCACAAAAATTATTTTATTAGTAAGCTTTTTCATAATTATTATTAGCGTCCCATTGGCATGGATAAATACGATGACTGATTATCCTGGAAGAAAAGTTATTCAAATTCTATCTATTCTTCCTTTGGGAGTGCCTGCCTACATAGCTGCCTACACTTATGCTGAACTGCTTGAGCCGGGAGGGTATTTATCATCAATTCTAATTGATTATAATGGCTTTTCTTTGCGCAATAGTTTTTTTGGGGCCTTGATTCTAAGTTTTGCTCTTTTTCCTTATGTCTACTTACTAACAAGAATTGCTATCATCAATTTTTCGGCTCGTTATATCGAAGCGGCAAAAACAATGGGTAAAAATTCTTATGAATGTTTTTTTAGAATTTGTATACCTATGGCGCTTCCAGGAATTGCGGCCGGTTTAGCTTTAGCTTTAATGGAAACTTTAAATGATTATGGAGTAGCAGATTTTTTTGGGCTTCAAACTCTTACTGTTGGGGTATTTCAATATATTTCTGTTATTAATGATATTCCTTCGGCTTATTTGTTGTCTTTGGTTGTTCTTTTGTTGATGTTGGTTTTATATGCATTTGAAATAAAAATGAGGGGCAAAAAAAGCTTTCATAATTCGTCCTATGAACACATTCAATGGTCAAGATATCAACTTGGATATATTAAAACAATTTTAGTTTTATGTTTTGTCTCTGTTCCGATTATTTTTGGCTATTTTATTCCGGTGGTATTTACTTTATTTCTAATGATTAAAAATTTTGTTCTCATAGATTTTCGTAACTACTTTTCTTCATTGTCAAACTCAATAATTTTAGGAATATTTGTTGCTATGGGATGCATCTGTCTTTCTATCTTCATTAATTACATTTCAAGATTCTCTAAATCAACCTGGTTTAATTTTTATAAAAAATTAATTAATATGGGTTATGCCCTTCCTGGTGTCGTCATAGCCTTGGGAGTCTTGGTTTTTATCAACTTATTTGATTTGTATTCTCCAATTTTATTATCGACCTCTATCTTTGGTCTAATTCTGGCTTTAATTATAAGACTCATATCTATTTCTAATAATTCTATACAATCCGGTTTAGATAAAATTGGAAAATCAATTGATGATGCTTCTAGATTGATTGGTCGAAGACCTTCAACTACATATTTTAGAATTATAATACCTCAAATTAAATTAAGCATATTGGCAGGTTTTTTTTTAGTGCTCGTCGATACAATTAAAGAGCTGCCTATTACCTTATTGCTCAGACCATTTAATTTTAATACGTTAGCAACAAGCCTTTATGAGTACTCCTCTAATGAAATGTTTGAATTAGGGTCATTACATGCATTAACGATTATTCTATTTTTGTCAGCTGCAATTTATGTATTTGATAGTTTTCTAGAAAAGAGAATTATTTTAAAAGATAAGAAATAATTACTTCTTAAATTTTTTCATTATTCTTAGTGTCTCGTCACTTACATGGTGCTCAATACCTTCGCTGTCAAATTGGGCTGTTTTTTTAGAAACACCTATGTTTAGTAAAAAATTATATACGATTTCGTGTTTTTCTTTTGATATTTGAGCAAGTCTTTTTCCCTCGTTGGTCAAAAATATTGATCGATAAGGTTCGGATTTAGCTAAATTAAAATTAATTAGTCTTTTTAAATTCTTATTAATTGTCGCCTGAGAAACACCAAAGTGTTCAGCCAAATCAGCATTTTTAACATCACCTTTTAATTCAGATATTTCTTGAATAGCCTCAACATAATCTTCAAGAATTTCATTCTTATTCTGGTTTCTGATATTTAAATACTGAGATGAGACTGTAGAGTTTTTTTGAGACATTTTTTTCACAATATTTATTAATTTGCATAAAGTAAAGAATACTTTGACTAATTTTTAGTAATATCTATAATTATTAGCCTAGGCTAAAAATGACAGAACTTGTAATTCAATTAGGAAAAAAATTTCAATACCTTCGTTTATCAAAAATAATCCTTTTTTCTTGCATGTTACTTTTAATTGCATTTGAGCAAACAAGAGAGCTTTTTTTATCATCTGCTAGTGATGCGTATATTGCGGTATCAACTTTTGTTGGGGCAACTTTGCTAGTGTTTGTTCTTTTGGAAAAAAAAAATTTTAACCTACAAAGTTATATTCAAAAAAATCAACAATTAGAAATTCCTATAAGTGCGTTCCTAGGTGCTATCCCAGGTTGTGGTGGTGCGATCATGGTTATGAGTCTATTTACAAGAGGTGTTGTTTCCTTTGGGGCAGTCTTGGCTACATTAATATCCACGATGGGCGATGCTGCCTTCCTACTTTTGGCTACCAAACCTCAAGCTGCGTTAATTATTTTACCAGTTACTTTTTGTACAGGTATAGTTTCAGGTTACATTGTAAAACCTTTTACTAAAAACTTTCTTCAAAAAAAAATAAACCGAGATTTTTTGATTACCGAATTACCAAAAAATAAAACATCTAATAAATTTTATTTGATTTGGTTTTTCTTTTTAATTCCTGGATTAGCTCTAGGTATTATGAATGCTTTGAATATTGAAACTTCGTATCTAGTCTCTGATATTGATATCATTCAATTTATTTCATTTTTACTAGCTTTATATTGTGTTTTTCTTTGGGTTTTAAATCCTTTGACAGATATTCAAATGGCCTCCATTCATGAAAATTCTTTTCGAAAAGTAGTTGATACTACTTGCTTTGTCACTGTTTGGGTTATTATCTCTTTTGTTATTTATGAACTCATAAATATTTCAACCCAAGGGGCTATATTTGAATCATTAAAATATTTTGGTCCTTTTATTCCTTTAATGGCCATTATTATTGGCTTCATCCCAGGATGCGGTCCTCAAATTATGATTACCTCAATGTATGTTTCAGGCCAACTACCAATGTCAGCTCAAATTGGCAATTCCATTTCAAATGATGGGGATGCCCTTTTTCCAGCTATAGCAATCTCTGCTAAAGCTGCGATTATAGCTACTTTATATAGCGCTGTCCCTGCAATATTTATTGCGTATCTTTGGTATTACTTGATAGGCTAATTAACACTTATAATTTTTTAAACTTCAAATGTGGAAAAGCCTTTATATATATGTTGAAAAAAAATCTAAGTCACGTTATTCCCAATTTTTTTTATCTCTTATTGCTTTCATTGAAAGTATTTTCTTTCCCATCCCACCCGATGTAGTTCTGATACCGATCATACACTTTAATAAAAATAAGTTTTTGAGTTCTGTTATAAATTGCACCCTATTTTCAATTTTAGGTGGTTCGTTGGGATACATTCTGGGCTTATTTTTGTTCGACTCTATAAAAGATATTTTTGACTTAAGTAAACAAGAGTTATTTTTTGATTTTTATAATCAATATGGATTAATAGCCATATTTCTTGGAGGTTTTACCCCTATTCCATATAAAATTATTGCTATTACAAGCGGTTATGCAAAATTTAACTTTATATTTTTTATTTTATTATCCTTTTTATCTCGAGGTTTAAGATTTTTAATTATTGGATATGTAGTTTATAAATTTGGAGATTATGGAATTAAATTTATAGAGAAAAATAAGACAATTATATTTTTAATTATTCCTTTATTGATTATTTTGGTTATTTATTTATTGGTGAGTCATGGTTAGCTCTAAACAAATATTTTTTATATCAGTATTATTTTCTATATTTGCAATCTTAGCAGCGTTATTTATGCAATATGTTCTAGGTCATGAGCCGTGCAAATTGTGTACCTATCAAAGAATTCCCTATTACATAATTATATTCCTTGGCTTAATAACATTTTTTTTTCCTAAAATTATTAAGATATCTTTTATTTTATTAGGACTCCTATTAATGGCTGAGTTTTTTGTATCTAATTATCACACACTTAGCACGTATGAGATAATTGAATATAGTGGATGTCAGAGCGCTAAAATTCCTAGTGATATTAACCAACTAAAAGAGGCGTTGATGAGCGATTCTCTAATTGTAAATTGCTCAAATGCTAATTTGAAATTTTTTGGCCTGCCCCTATCTCTTTATAATACTTTTTTTTCACTTATGTTTCTGATAGTAATAGGTTTTCATGCCTTTAAAGAAAAAAATCAAAAAACTCAATCCGCAAGATAAAAAATTAATAGAAGAGATCATTCGTGTGGATCATGCTGGAGAACATGGCGCAACTCAAATTTACAGAGGTCAACTCGCTATATTTAGTGAAAATTCCGAATTTGGAAAAGAAATTAAAGAAATGGCTGAACAAGAAGAGATTCATAAATCAACTTTTGATGAACTTATCGTCAAAGAGGAAGTTAAACCTACGATAATGTTTCCTCTATGGAACATTGCTGGGTATGTTCTGGGTCTTGGGACGGCGCTTTTAGGAAAAAAAGCTGCAATGGCATGCACAGTTGCTGTTGAGGAAGTTATAGGACAACATTATGAGGAACAAGCGGATGAGTTAAAAAAAAGAAAAATTAAACCCCAGTTATTAAAAATAGTAAAAAAATTTCGTGAGGATGAGTTAGAACATCATGATACAGGTATTGAACACCAGGCTGAGATGACTACAGGCTACGTGCTGCTTTCGAAAACTATCAAGCAGCTTTGTTATACTGCAATAAAAATTTCAAAAAAATACTAATCTTTTTCTAAAATACTATCCCAATACAAGTAATCTCTCCAACTAGAGTGAAGATAGTCAGATGGAAACTTTTTGCTTTTAAGACGTAACGAATATTGAGAGGGTTCTTTAGGTTTTTTTAATAATTTAAATCCTGCTTGAGCTAAATTTTTACTTCCCTTACTCCAATTGCAATGAGAACATGCAGTAACAACATTTTCCCAATTAGTTAAACCTCCTTTGGATCGAGGAATTAAATGATCAAATGTTAACTCTTTGGTTGAAAGTTTTTCACAACAATATTGGCAAGTAAAATCATCTCTTAAAAAAACATTAAATCTTGTAAAAGCAGGCTTATGATTATGAGGAATATACTCCTTCAGAGCAATGATACTTGGTAAATTCATCTCAAAGGATGGAGATGATACTTTTTGATCATATTCTTCAACTATATTGACTCTATCTAAAAATACTGCTTTGACTGTGTCTTTCCAACTCCAGATAGATAAAGGAAAGTAACTAAGAGGGCGATAATCCGCGTTAAGAACCAAAGATGGACAATGATTCGAGTTTATCATTATTTTATAATAGCATATCCAATAGTTTATAGTTTGTTAAATATTAATTAAATTTGATTTTTGAATTGATTATTGATTGCCTCTAGTGCTAACGGGCTGATGGAGTGTCCACAATTATCATCTATAATTATTTGGCTTTCTATTTTTTGATCAACTAAAAATTGATGAGTTTCCAAAGCTTGATTTGCTGAGACTACATCGTCTATTTTTCCATGAAATATTAAATATTTTGTGTTATTTTTTTTTAAATCTATTTCCTCAAGAATTTTTTTAGGCAAGGAGCCTGATAATGAAAAAATATTTTGAAAACTCATTTCCTTTTGAAGAGCATAATAAGTTGCAAGCATAGAGCCTTGGGAAAATCCAAGAATTGAAATTTGTTCAGTCTTAACCTCGAATTTTTTAATTATATTATTAACGATATCATCTAAGTAAAAAAATGCAGATTTCAGACCTCTTTGAATTTCCTCAACTGTTCTTTCATTTAATGCAAACCATTGATAACCAAAAAAATTAAACTCGCACGACTCTGGGGCATTTGGAGAAATAAATTCTGTTTCAGATTGATTGAGATGAAAATAATCCTTTAATGTCATGAGATCGCTACCATTCGAGCCATAACCGTGCAGAAAAAGAACTATTTTTTTCATATAAATAGCAAAAATTTAATAATTAGACATTTAAGGATAATTTGATAACTATTGATCATGAGTACATCTGGCATCTTACCTATAATTCTAATTATATCTATGCTTTTGGCACTACTGATGGTGGTAGTCGGTGTTATCGCTATGGCTAAAAATGGAAATTTTAATAAAAAACATAGCAATAAGCTTATGAGAATGAGAGTTTTGTTTCAAGGTATTGCTGTTTTTGTCTTTGCCGCCATTATATACTTATCAAGATAATAGTTCATATTCATGACTCAAAAGAAAAATAAAAAACTTCTATCTACTTCTATTAATAAAAAAACATCGTCGCTAATGGATGAATTTAATAGCTCAATAGATATTGATCAGCGACTCATTGAAGAAGATATTCTAGTCACTCAAGCTCATGTGAGCGCTTTGGTAAATTTGAAGATAATTTCTAAAATTGAGGAAAAAAAAATTCATCAAGGCTTAAATGAAATTCTAAATGACTATCAAAAAGGAAAGATAAAGTTTTCTAAGAAAAATGAAGATATTCATATGAATGTTGAATACTTTCTTCATCAAAAAATTGGTGAGATCGCATTAAAAATTCATACTGGCCGATCAAGAAATGATCAAGTAGCTACTGATACACGTCTTTGGACAAAAAAATCAGCAAAAGAAATACAAAAACTTATTCAAACACTTATGTGTTCTATTTTAAATCAGGCTGAAATTCATCAAGAAACTATTATCCCTGGTTTTACTCATTTACAAGTGGCCCAACCTGTATCTCTAGCTCATCACTTATTGGCCTATTTAGAAATGTTTAAACGTGATTTGGATTATTTTGATTTTAGCATTCAAGGATCGGATGAAAATGTTCTTGGAAGTGCCGCCCTAGCGGGCAGTAACTACTTATTAGATCAAAATTTATTAAATAAAAAACTGGGTTTTAGTAAATCGAAACAAAACTCGATGGATGGTGTGAGCGATAGAGACTTTTGTATGTACTTCCTTCATGCTTGTTCCATGACATCAATTCATTTAGGTAAGCTTTCATCTGAACTAATCTTATGGTCAAGTAATTTAGTTGGATTGTTTAAAGTTCATGAAGAGTATTCAACCGGAAGCTCAATTATGCCGCAAAAAAGAAACCCTGACTCACTTGAATTAATACGATCTAAAGCAAATATCATCAGAAGTAAATCTCAAGAATTTTCAAATATTATCTCCAATTTACCTCTAACTTATTTTAAAGATTTTCAAGAAGATAAAAAAATAATCTTTGAATGTTATGACGAACTATCGATTTGTTTAAATGTTATGAGCGATGTTATTAAAAAATCCAATTTCAATAAAAAAATTGGATTTGAATTGTGTGAGTCTAATTTTGCTACAGCAACTGATTTGGCTGATTATTTAGTAATTGAAAAAAATATACCTTTTAGAAAATCTTACAAAACAATTGCTGATATCGTACAATTTGCTTCAACCAACAAAATAAAACTATCTGAAATTTCCTTAAAAGAATTTCAAAATTTTGAAAAATCCATAGACTCAAATATCTATCAGTATATTGATATTAAAAAAAGCTTAGCTCGAAAAAAAACCAGTATGAGCACTAACCCTAAAGAGGTTATTAAAAAAATTCGCAAATTTCAAAAATTCCTAAAGTAATATGTATAAAATAATATCCATTCTTATTCTTTCTTTCCTGTTGGTCTCATGTGGAAATAAAAAACCCAATAAATTGCCTGAAGGCGTTATCGACAAGTCACAATTTCCATTTCCTCCAAACGAAGAGTATGATTACCCTGAGGAATAAAGATGTTTGAAAAAATTTTAGATGAGTTTTCTACTCCCTTCTATCTTTATCATGAAGAAACTATTATTGCTAAATCAAAACTTTTAAAGAATTTAAATTTAAATTTTTCCCATAAATTTCATTTTGCTGTTAAGGCAAATCCAAATTTAGCTATTCTAAATTTACTCCATAGGCAAGACTTTGGTGCTGAAGTAGTTTCTGCTGGAGAATTATTTAAATCACTTAAGGCTGGAATAGAGCCATCACAAATTATTTTTGATGGTCCCGGCAAAACAGAATTTGATTTAAAGTATGCCATTACCCAGCAGATTAAATCTATAAACGTCGAGAATTTGGAAGAACTAAACTTTATTAATGAATATTCTCTCAGTAAAGGTTTAAAAACTAGTATTGGATTAAGATTAAATCCTAATATTGATGCTGATACGCTTGAGAAAATCACAACAGGCAAGTCGGGTGGTAAATTTGGCATTTCGGAAGACCAAATTAATTTTGATAAAATTCTAGAAATGAATGGTCTTCAACTATCAACATTGTCTGTTCATATTGGAAGTCAAATAGTTGATCATCAAAAATTAATTCAATCTTATGAGTATTTGATTTTACTGGCAGATCAATTGAACAAAAAAAATCATTCTATCATCAATCTAGATTTTGGAGGAGGATTTGGAGTAATCGATAATTCTGATGAAACCTTAGACTTTGATCAATGGAAAAAAGAATTGGAAAAACTTCTTAAAAATAAAAAATATCATATTATTTTTGAGCCAGGAAGATTCATTGTTGCCGATAGTGGTGAATTACTAACTAAAGTTCTTTATATTAAAAAAAGCGGTAATCGAACCATTATCATTACAGATGCATCATTTTCTGAATATATCCGCCCTGCTCTCTATGATATCAAGCCTCCTATACAAACATTAAATAATTCTAATGAACTGAAGAGCTATGACGTTGCGGGAGGTATCTGTGAGTCAACAGATTACTTAGCAAAAAATATAAATTTACCTGAGGTCAAAGTAGGTGATTATTTGAAATTTACAAATGTTGGCGCCTATGGCTCTTCGATGTCATCTACATATAACAGTCGTCCAAGACCACTGGAAGTTTTAATGGGAAAGAATGAATACAGAGTTATTCGATCAAGGGACACTTTAGAGGATTTATGTAAAAATGAAATCATGTAATGATACTATTTTTAAAACGTATTAATATTTTATTAGCTTTAATTCTTCTTTCTTTAGCTCTAGGCCTAGTAAAATTTAAAAATAATTTACCTGATCAAAATATTAGCAATTTTAATGTCGATGCGATTGTTGTTTTGACAGGAGGGAAAGGAGAGAGAATAATTGAAGGGTATAATCAAATTAAAAATTCTAAACAAAGAAAACTTTTTATCTCTGGAGTAGATAATACTTTTAATTCAGAAGTGGTATTAGTGAATATTTTAAACTTTGATAAAGAAATAGTTAATTGCTGCATAGAAGTGGGCTACCTATCTGAAAACACTTATGAAAATGCCCTAGAGACAAGATATTGGGCCTTAGAAAAAAAAATTGAATCCATTCTTCTAATTACTTCCAATCTTCATATGCAACGTGCTCAATTTCTATTCAATCAACTCTCTGGTTTAGAAGTGACTCCTTTTGCTGTGAGTTCCGAGGAATTAATCATTCCTTTTGAAAAATTGATCGAAGAATATGTGAAACTATTAATTTCCAAAATAGTTTTTGTAAAAAAATATGAGATTTAGTTTTTTAATTTTATTTTATTTATCTACAGCGCTTGTTTTAATTATTTCTTTACTTGGACTACCATTTAAATATAAAAATTTTCGTTTATTTGTAATATTTTTTACTAAAAATATGCAATGGGTACTGCGTATTTTTAATATTAAGATAAGGGTCATCAACCCGGATTTAGCGAATTTAAAGGGATGTCTATTTGCTAGCAAACACCAATCAATGTTTGAAACCATTTATTTCAATCAGCTTTTTTATAACCCCGCATATATTCTAAAAAAAGAATTATTATCAATTCCGCTTTTTGGAACCTATTTGAAAAAGCTTGGGATGATAGCCATTGATCGTAGTCAAGGCATACAAAGTCTTCGCTTAGTTAATGAACAAACAGCCGAATACATTGAAAAAAGACCAGTAATCATTTTTCCAGAGGGCACCAGAACTACTTATAAAGAGCAGCCAGATTTAAAACCGGGAATCTTCTCAATGTATAAATCACTTAACAAACCAGTGGTGCCTATTTCACTTAATTCTGGTTATTGTTGGCCAAAAAATGATAAAATTAAGTCAGGTGAAATTTTAATTGAATTTAAAGAACCGATTCAGCCGGGGTTAAGTAAAAAAGAATTTCTTGATCAACTAAAGAGCGCTATCAACTCTCTTAATCATTAGGGATGAATTTTCCTGCCTGTCTTGCTTTAACAATTCTATTTCGAATATTTTTTGTTTTTTGTAATTTTATTAATAATTTTTTTGAATTTTGAGAATTTAAATCTTTAGAAAACTTCTTCAGTTCATCTATAAACATATTAGTTAACTTTTTAATCTCTTCGCTGTTAGCGAGAAAAATATCCCTCCACATTTCTGGGTCACTTCCAGCAACTCGAGTAAAGTCTCTGAATCCTCCCGCAGAAAATTTAACCAATTTAGAATTCACAGATTTTTCTTTTTTTATTGCCGTTAAAACTAAGGAATAAGAAATAATATGAGGTAGATGAGATGTAAGGCTAAGGACATGATCGTGCTCTTTTGCAGACATGATTTCTACCTTCATCGATAAAGATCTCCAAAATTTACTAACTAAAGAAATATCTTTTTTGGTAGAATTCTTTAAAGGACAAATAATGCTGTAACGATTTTCAAATAAACCCAGAATGCCATTTTCGAGACCTGATTTTTCTATACCTGCAATCGGGTGAGAAGGAACAAACCTGAAAGTAAAATTATTTTTAAAATAAATATCCTCAATATTTTTTTTAGTTGAGCCGACATCTGTCACGATAAAATTTTGATCGTCTAAGCTATTTATCTTTTTTAAAATTGCACCATATTGAAGAACTGGAGTACATATAATTACTAAATCTATTGATAAATCTCTTATCTCTTCAAGGGATTTTATAGGATCAACATTTAATTTAGCTTTTTTTAACCTCTTTAAAAAATCTTTTGATTTATCAAAAGCATAGATATTGGTTGATTTTTTTGACTTAAGTATAGATCTGGCTATAGACGACCCAATCATACCAAAGCCTATAATAATTATATTTTTAAACATTAAATCTATTACAAACCTTTATTGTTTTTTTCATTTCATTGGGATTGCCAATGGTCATACGAATATGTCTAGGTAAACCATATGAAGCCAGATGCCTAACCGTAATTTTGTTCTTGTAAAGATATTGGACAAATCTATTAGCAATATTTCTATGTTTAAACTCTAATAAAATAAAATTAGCCATAGTATCTATTGTCTTAAACAGAGAGTTGTTTAAACCATTAATAGTAAATTTTCTATTTTCTTCATTATTTTTTATACTTTTAAATATCCATGGCTGGTCTTTCAATGCTTCGGTAGCAGCAATACAAGATAATCGGGAGACATTAAATGGCTTTTTAAACTGATATATTCTTGAAATATTTTTTAACGAGGAATATCCCCACCCTATTCGAAGACCGCCTAATGCATAAATTTTTGAAAAAGACCTTGTAACAAATAAATTTGGAAATTTTTTAATTAAAGAAAGGCCATTTTCATATTTTTTATCTTGCAAATACTCACAATATGCAGAGTCTAAAACAATTAAGGTATTTTTATTAATTTTTTTAATAAATTGTATTAATTCATCCTTATAGAAAATTGATCCGGTTGGGTTATTTGGGTTTGCTAGAAAAATGATTTTCGTATTAGAAGATGCTAGCTTTGCAAGATCCTTTAGAGAAAACTGGAATTGAGCATCATTGAAAATTTTTGGCTTACATTTAAAATTTTTCGCATAAATAGAATACATAGCAAATGCATATTTGGTAAAAATTACCTCATCGCCAGGTTTGCTAAACGCAGCATAAATCATTTGCAAAACCTCATCTGACCCTGCTCCTAAAACTATTTGTTCAGAGTTTAGGGAATAAGTTTTAGCAATTTGATTTCTGAGCGTCTCTCCATCCAATTCAGGATAGATATTTGAAAAATTAATATTTTTTTTTATGGCCGTCTTTACTCTGTGGGAAGGTCCATCATTATTCTCATTCGAGGATAATCGGGTAAAACCTTTGAATTCTTCCGCTCCACCTTGATAATTATTTTTTGGCTTATTTTTAGTCATTTTTTTTTGATTATACTTAAACTATATGAATAAAATATCATCCTTTTATATTGAAAAATAAACAGAAAAATCATAAGTTTTGTTCAACACCGATTTGATAGCAGCTTGCGGGTGTATAAACAGCTAAAGCGTTTGCCCGTAGGTTATCATCTCGAAATTTTTTAGAATTTATGAGAAAAATAACAAATAATTCAGATTATCCTGGTTTTCTTTTATCCTGTGAGGAAGATCTTTTATTAGACTCAGGAAAATCAATTAATCAGTTTCAAATTGCCTATCAAACCTATGGTCTATTAAATTCTAATAAAGATAATGCAATCTTAATCTGTCATGCTTTGACCGGAGATCAATTTCCCGCAGAAGAAAGTCCCATTACAAAAAAAAAGGGTTGGTGGGATTTAATGGTTGGCCCTAATAAACCGATTGATACAAATAAGTATTTTGTAATATGCTCAAATGTATTGGGTGGTTGTGTTGGAACCACTGGTCCAAATGATATTAATCCAAAAACCTCAAAAATTTATGGATTAGATTTTCCGACGATTACTATTCGAGATATGGTCAAAGTTCAAAAAATACTAATTGATGAATTGGGAATAGAAAAACTAAGATCAGTAATTGGAGGCTCCATGGGAGCAATGCAAGTTCTTCAATGGTCTGCAACTTATCCGGATTTTGTAAAGTCAATTGTTTGTATAGCTGGTTCTTTAAAACACTCTGCACAAAATATAGCTTTTGATGAAGCGGGCAGACAATCCATAATGTTAGACCCTAACTGGCACCAAGGAAGATACTTAGAAATTAATCAAAAACCAGAAAATGGCTTGTCCGTAGCAAGAATGATAGCTCACATTACTTATCTATCGGAGAAAGCGTTTCAAAATAAATTTGGTAGAAATCTTCAAGAAAAGAAAAATTTATCTTTTGGTTTTGGAATCGACTTTCAAGTGGAAAGTTATCTTCGACATCAAGGCCGATCTTTTGTTGATCGGTTTGATGCAAATAGTTATCTCTACATGACTCGAGCTATGGATTACTTTGATGTCTCTGAAGAAATAACAAATAATCAAAAAAAAATCATTGATAATGAAATTCGTTTTCTAGTCCTCTCCTTTACAAGTGATTGGCTATTTCCAACTAAGGAGTCTCGTGAAATCGTCTCCTTGCTGAATTCTATTGGCTCCAATGTGAGCTTTGCTGAAGTAGTATCGGATAGAGGGCATGATAGTTTTTTGCTAGATGAACCTCAATTTTTTCGAGTCTGTGAGGGTTTTTTGAAAGGGATTAAATGAGAAACGATTATAAAATCATATTAGATCTCATACCGCAAAACTCTAAAGTCCTTGATATCGGTTGTTCTGATGGGGAATTAATTTCATTACTTGCAGAGAAAAATATCAGTGCTCAAGGAGTAGAACTAAACCAGGAAAAAGTCATCTCATGTCTTGGGAAAGGTTTAGATGTTATTCATGGGGATATAAACTTAATTGTAGAGGACTTCCCTTATAATCAATTCGATTACTGTATCCTAACACAGACAATACAGGCCGTTCAAAAACCTGATGTTTTATTGAATACTTTAAAAAAAGTTAGCAAAAATATAATTGTCGGTTTCAATAACTCTGCAAGATTAAGTAAAATAATCAAATTTTTTCTATCAGGAAGTTATGACTCTCTTCTCAAGAAATCTAATAGCGATCAGTGGTATAATACTGATTACATACATCCTTGCAGTATAAAAGATTTTAAAAAACTATCTCTCGATTTAAATTTTAAAGTTGTCTCAACTTACGATGTCATTAATGCCGTTCAATTTAATAATGGCAAAATACCTTCAAATCTATTCTGTAAAGAAGTATTGTTTCATTTAACAAATGAATAATAAAAAAAAATTAATTTTTATTTATAACGCCAAAGGAGGTCAATGGAATTATTTAATTGATACCCTTCATAAATACTTATCTCCAAAAACTTATGAATGTAACTTATGTCAAATTACGTATGATTTAAAAATGAGAAAAGCATGGAAAGATTTCATTGAGGAATCTCCTCATGATTATAAATTTTTACATTTAGAGGAACTATCCGAGTTTGGGCTTGAAAATTTTATTAATGACCTACCCATTTGCTTAGAGGAAACAAATGGAAAACATAATGTGTTAATTGATAAAAATGAGATGAATTCATTTCAAAATGAACATGAATTAATCGAAAGCCTTAAAGCAAAATTATAAACTAACAATTCCTAAATAGATTAACCTAAGAGAAGCAACTACAATAAAAAAGTTGATGATGGTAAAGAAGGATTTATCCGATAATTTACTATTCATCCAATGGCCTAAAATCACCCCAATCACTGCAATTGGGGAAAATAATAAATAACTCAATAGACTTTTAAAACTTAATATATCTAAATAAAAATAAGGGATTAACTTAAAGAGATTGATCAAGGCCATAGAAAATACAAGTCCTGCAACAAATTGAACTTTTCGATCGTAAATTGACATAAAATAGATATTCATAGGCAGACCGCCCGAGTGAAGAACAAAACTAGTAAAACCAGCTAATGTCCCCCATATGGTTTTACTTCCATAAAAAGGAATTTTTTTAATTTTAGATTTAGTTAATAAATAATTGAACACTACATAGGCAAGGGAAATAGAGCCAATAAAGATACTAATTAAAGAAAGATTAATAAATTTAAATAGAATTGTACCTGCGATAACACCCAATAATGAAAATGGAGCGATGGACCAGACAGCGCTATGGTCATAATATTTTCGATTTAAGAATGCTGCAATTGCATCGCAAATGATCAGCATAGGCATCAAAATAGCAATTGCCTTTAACGGCCCATATGTAATTGAAAGAACTGTAACAGAAATTAAAGCTAGCCCCCCTCCAGAAAAACCTGATTTAGAAATTGCAAATAAAAGAATAGAAAATGAAACGATGAGATAATAACTAATATCTAACAATATTTTATTTTATAGACTAAAATAATATTTTTAAAATATGAAACTGTTTATCGGTAATTACAATTACTCTTCATGGTCATTGCGTGCTTGGCTCACATTAAAGAGTTGTACAAATGATTTTCAAGTAGAGCTTATTCGTCTCGGTCACAAAACTTCAAAAGACACATTATTATCCTCTAATCCTTCAGGTAAAGTACCCTGTCTTGTTGATCAAAAATTAAAAATTTGGGATACATTGGCAATCTGCGAGTACTTAAATGAATTATTCCCAGATAAATTTATACTTCCCATAGAAAAAAATACTCGCTCTTTTGTTCGATCTTGTTGTGCAGAAATGCATTCAGAACTACGTGCCTTACGTAAAGAGTGTCCCATGGAAATTAATAAACCCAATCAGCAAAAAGAAATTTCTATTCGATCTATCAATGAGTTTCATCGACTTGATCAAATGGTTGATGAATATTCTTCACTTCAATTGGAGCGAAATTTATTTGATTATTTTATGACTCCTTTTGCAGTCCGCGCACGATGTTTTCCTGGACATATAAATAAAAATACAAAAAAATATTTTGAAGTCCTTTTAAACCACCCTCATTTTTTAGAATGGGAAAAAAATGCGTTACTCGAAAAATGGGTAATTGAATATTAAAAGATAGAATATAGCCAACCAGCTAAACTACTTTCTAGAGGAAAAGATAACATTCCCATGACTGAATATCCTAAGATCCAAGGCATAAGATAAAATCGAATCATATAAAAAAACCAAGCTACATAGATTGGAATTAAAGGTGCAACGATAAATTGAGGAGTTATAAATCGAAACATTTTAACGAAAGGATCGGTCATCTTGATAAATGCCCGATTAAAAAAGAAAGTAGAATTTTCAGGTAAAAATATTCTCATTGCAGACCTACCGATGAGTGTCCACATTACTATTCCTAATAAATAATCAATTAAAAGAACGATTGGTGACATTTTTTTTATTCTAGGCGCCTAAATTAAGACGCCTAGATAATTTAAATTAATTATTGTTTTTGAGCAATAATTGGTTGGCCCGCAGGGACGCGAGTCTCATCAACCATTTTTTGAGTCGCTTCATCTGGCTCTTCGGTCATCAAGGATACAACAACCATTGCAACCAAACTGACTGATGCGCCAATGATCCCAAATCTCAAGTTATCGATACCCATCCAAGGATCATTTCCCATGAATGCTGGTGCAACATAAATTAGATATGCTGTTCCAGATACTAATCCGAAGAACATTCCGGCCAACGCGCCCGCTCTATTTGCCCGTTTCCACCAAATTCCAAGGACCAGTGGGAAGAACAATCCTGACATAGCAAAGTCAAACGCCCAAGCCACGGCACCAAGAATACTTGTTAGCTTCAAGCTCGCAATAAAAGCACCTAGGGCTCCAATCACAATCAAGAGTACTCGAGCTACAATAAGTCTTTTTTTGGTATCAGCTAGAGGATCGATGATTTTGTAATACATATCATGAGACAATGCGTTCGCAATTGCTAACAACAAACCATCAGCAGTTGACATCGCAGCCGCCATACCACCTGCAGCCACTAATCCTGAGATAACATAAGGTAAGCCAGCTATTTCTGGTGTAGCTAGAACAACAACATCTGGGCGTAAAAAGAATTCATTAATTTGAAGAATTCCATCACCATTACTATCAGAAATTGCCAAGAAGCCTACATTCGACCAGTTTTGAATCCAAGATAACGAGGATACATCTGCAAATGATTTTCCAATAATACCTGTTGCTAACTCTGGATCGAGCATCGCTAATTTAGATAAAGTAGCTAATGCAGGAGCTGAGAAGTATAAGATGAAGATGAACAGTAATGAGTAAGCCACTGATTTTCTTGCAGACTTCACAGAAGGAGTTGTAAAGTATCGCATTAAAATGTGCGGCAAGCTCGCTGTACCTAACATCATACAGATTGCCAAGCTAATGAACTTCCATGCTGCGGCACCCCCTTCAGGGATAAACGCATGGGCTACTTTTAGATTTTGCAATCCGGCAAATGACTCCGTTGCAGCCATTCCTAGCCCGTGTAACGCTTCTAATTCTGTAATTCTACTTACTGCGCTTCCATAAGATAGATGAGGAAATAGGCCTACTCCTAGATTGTTACTAATCCAAAATACCGGGATAAGATAAGCAATAATTAAAACGATATATTGCGCTACCTGAGTCCAAGTCACCGCTCTCATTCCCCCTAGCATCGAACAAAGCAAAATACCCAAAAGTCCAAACCAAACACCAACTTCAAATGGTATTTGCAATGCACGTGAAGCAATAGTGCCTGTTGCATTAATCTGGGCCGTCACATAAGTAAAAGATGCAATGACTAGAACAACAACCGCAAAAAATCTCGTTAAATTTCCGCCATATCTTGTTCCAATAAAGTCTGGGACTGTATAACATCCAAATTTTCTGAGATAAGGTGCCATTAAAGTGGCTACTAGAACATACCCTCCTGTCCATCCTGTTAAGAAAGCCATATAAGGGTGGCCACCGAAGAAGATACCACCTGCCATCGCAACGAAAGATGCACCTGACATCCAGTCGGCAGCGGTTGCCATTCCATTAAATACGGTTGGAACCTCTCTTCCAGCAACGTAATAAGCATCAACAGCCATCGTTCTCGATAACCATCCAATTGCTGCATAAATAAAAATAGTAAACGCAACAAAAAGAATACCTATAGTCGATGCGGACATGCCCATAGCCTCGAATACGGCCATGATTAAAATAAATACGATAAAGCCTCCGGTATATAAACCGTATACTTTTGGTAGATTATCTACAAATTTTCCTTGTATCATACTTATTCCTTTTCATCGAAGCCATGTTTCTCATCAATCTTTTCTTGTCTGCCAGCAGACCAAAAGATGATAATTACAAAAGCTAGAAGAGATCCTTGAGCGGCCATGTAATAGCCTAAAGGAAATCCTAAAAAGGAGATTGAGTTTAACGAAGACCCAAAAGCATGAACAACAATTGAAAAGAAAAACCACAACAACAATGTGATCATTGTTAAACTGCTGGTGTCTTTCCAGTGAGCTTCATATTTAGACGACATAACTAATCCCTCCGGTTATAGTTTTGATAATGATATTTATTATTTGATTTCTGCATAGTTTAATTTCTTTAAAATAAACGTTGTCATTCAATGCTTTTCGATACAAACTTCTTGAAAAATGAAATTAAAAGAATTTTTATCCCTTTTAAATCCCCTCAAAGGAATCATTCAAAAAAATCAAAAAATTCAAAACACTGATCAACTAATTGTCTTTGTTAAAGAGAGGTCGGCATGGATTACCCAGATTACACTCTTAGGGTATCTAAAGACTAGAATGGGAACGCAGTATGTGAAGGCCTTTGAAAATAAAGAACTTATGAAATCAATAAATTATGCAAAAGAAAAAATTTATTTAACTTCGATACAAGATCTTGTCTTATATGTAATCTCATATATGAAAAACAATAATCTTTCTGACCTTACTGAACAAGCAGCCAGCATCCACACTAAAGTCATTGATCAGTCGGCAAATCTTCCTTTATCACAAAATGAGATTTTTAAAGACATTAATAAATTTGAAACAAGATTATCTTCTGTCAATTGGATTGATTTTTATAAAAATAATCCTTTTGATCAAAGTTGTCAGGCGCTCTTTACATGGGCACCAGTTGCTGATGAATTAAAACAATATGATGAAGAAATAGTTCTAAATTCCATGGCCCTTAAGTGGAATAATATTGTCAGTGACTTTAAAAAACTAATCAACTACTAAGTTACTACAATATTTTTAATTGGAATTTTTTTTGATTTAGACTTATTGGTTGCGTAAACTATTTTTTTGCAAACACAGATCATCACTCCTCCCATATAAGGAAATATTCGACTACCTGCCGTTTCAATAGTTTGATGAAATTTGTAATTTGCATAATGATGCCAAGGAGGGAAATGGAGGAAAGATTTTTTTTGATCTAAGATCAAATAATCCTTAATTAAACTTTTAAATTGAGCGGTTGAATAAGAACGACCATAACCAAAGGGGTTGTTATCATAACGGGCCCATAAACCAGATCTTCGTGGAACTAAAGCAATAAAATATCCATTGGGCTTTAAAATGCGCCAAATTTCTTCAATACTACTTAAAGGCTTTTCAACAAATTCTAATAAATGGGTGGTTATAACTAAATCTACTGAGCTTGGATCTAAGGGAAGAAAATATTCATGAATATTTTTTTCATCAAAATTATATTTTTCGCCAATGCTCCCATCAAAAAAATCGGGAATAAGTGATGTGATATTTAAATCTGCATGCCTCTTTTTTAAATAAGAAAGATAGGGACTAGTATACCCATAACCGCATATTGACTGATTAGAAATATCTCCTAAAACGGAGATAATCCTTTGTCTAATAATTCTTTTGACAATGCTTCCAAGAGCAGATTGGTAAAAGCTATAAATATCGGATGCGGTAATATCCATAGTTGTATTTTATCGAGATTTACCTAACATTCCATTGCAATGGTTAGACCTAATGTTTATCTATTTCCTCAATTAGAGGATAATTATGGCTATTTAATAAAAAACCCTCATGCAACAGAAGGAGTTTTAATTGACCCATCCGATTTAGAGATGTGTCTAAAAATTCTTGAATTAAATGACTGCTCGCCGACACATATTTTGCTCACGCATCATCATGACGATCATATAGCTGCCGTCCAGGATTTAAAAAATAAATTTCAATCGATTATTATTGGATTCGAGTATGACGAAAAAATCCCTCAACCAGACCTTAGAGTTAAGGATGATGAGATCTTTGAAATACATCAAAATAAATTCAAAGTTATTCATACGCCAGGTCACACCTTGCAGCACATCAATTATTTTATGCCTGAACATAATATTCTTTTTTCTGGTGATACCTTATTTAGTATGGGATGTGGTCGAATGTTTGAAGGAACGCCTGAAGTTTTCTGGCAAAGCTTATCTAAAATCAAGCAACTCCCCGATAATACAACTATCTATTGTGGGCATGAGTATACTTTGAGCAATGTAAAATTTGCTTTGAGCATTCATCCCGAAAATCAAGATTTACACAAATACGCTCTCTGGACAGAACATCAAGAAAAAGAGCACCGTCCGACAATCCCTACGAAATTAATTGATCAATTAAAATGTAATCCTTTTCTGCAATGCGATAGCCCGCATTTTCAAGAACTCTATAAAAGCACAGATGCTACTGAAGTTTTTGGCAAAATGAGAAAAGCTAAAGATAATTTTTAAATTTTTGTGACTAAGAAATTTTGCCCTTGGTGTTTGATTGAAATGTGTTAGTTTGAAATATCAATGAATGAGTTTTCTCAATTAGATTTGGATATTTCCGAAGCTTATCAAAAAAAGCAAATGGATAAAGTTTGTTCTCTTTACTATGAAGCTGCCAATTATTTTGAAAATAAAGCCGATATAGAGGCGGCATGTTTTTTCTATACTCAGGCTTTAGTGATGGCTCTTGAGGAAAATCATGATCTCAAGGAAAAAATAATATATAAGCTCGAAAAATACGGTCGTAGTAAAGACGCAACTTTAAATTAATTTAAAATCGAATGGACGCTTCTACCATTCAACTTCATCCCTCTTGGCTAAATCATTTAAAAGATGAGTTTCAAAAAGATTATATGATGCTTATCAAGAAAAAACTTTTAGAATTAAAAAAAAATAAAATTTCTTTTTATCCTGCTGGAAAAGATTTGTTCAAGGCTTTCAATCTTACACCCCTTGATCAATTAAAAGTGGTTATTTTAGGACAAGACCCCTATCATGGCCCAAACCAAGCACATGGATTATGTTTCTCTGTTCCTGAGTCTATAAAACCTCCTCCCTCTTTAATAAATATCTTTAAAGAATTAACAGATGACCTTGGAATGAAAACTAAACGCGCTAATGGAAACTTAGAGAGTTGGGCCAGGCAAGGGGTCTTTTTGTTAAATACAACTTTGACTGTTGAAAAATCCAAACCTCTATCTCATCAAAAATTAGGATGGGATATATTTACAGACAAAGTGATTTCTGTGATTAATGAAGTCAAAGATCATGTTGTCTTTATTCTTTGGGGTTCGTTTGCACAAAGTAAAAGAGATTTAATTGATTCGAATAGACATTTAATTTTAACTGCTCCTCACCCTTCTCCTTTATCCGCTCATCGCGGTTTTTTTGGCAGCAAACCTTTCTCAAAAACAAATGCCTTTCTAGTATCCAAACAAATTGATATAATCCAATGGTAATGAAAGATGCTGTCAGTAGTTTTGTAAGTTTTATTGAAAAAGCAGTCATTCTTGTAATTTTAGCCTCTACGATCACAGCAATCATTTTTGAAATACTCAAAATGATTAATGCTCAGTATGTCGAATTAGCTGATCTATTGCTTCTTTTTATCTACGTTGAAGTGATTGGGATGGTCAGAGTTTATATGATCTCCAATCGTGTGAGAATGACTTACCCTTTATTTATCGCTATTACCGCTCTTTCCCGTTTGATTATTTTACAAGGCAAAGACTCTAATCCTGATTTACTGCTCTATGAAGCAGGCGCCATTGTATTAGTTGCAATCGCGGTAGTTATCCTTCGAATAAGATATATCCCGTTATTAAGACCCGTAGAGGGTGTTGACGAAATTCCAGATAAAGACCCTAAGAAAAAATAATAAAATTGAAGAAAATTGCCGTTATCGGAACTGGGCTAAGTGCTTTGTCTTTGGTTCATCATCTTCCAAGTTTAGATATCACCTTTTTCGAGAAATCCTGGAGACCAGGAGGAAGAATTAGTACTAGAAGGCATCAGGACTATATTTTTGATCACGGAGCTCATTATCTTAAAGAAGATCATGGGGTAATAGGTTTTAATGAATATCTAGAAAAAATTGGAGCTACCAAAGTTTTAAATGGAACTTTTTGCTCCAATATTCAAAACGATTCACCCATTGAGGAAAAAAGAGTAATTGTAGGCCATAAAGGCATTGAATCCATTCCGATAGAATTTCATAAAAAACTTCGCTACCCAACTGAATATTCAACTCATATCAAAAAAATTGAATCTCGAAATCAAGAGTACTTCATTGCAACAGATAATAAAGAATATGGTCCATTTGATTTTATCTTTAGCTGCATACCTTTTGAACAATCCAAAACTTTGCTAGAAAGATTCATAGATTATAAAAATATTCCCACTCCAAATTTTGACTCAATTTGGACCATCATGCTTGCTTTTGATAAACGCTTAGGATCATCTTTTCAATTTGGATACCATCTTAATAAAGAAATAAGTTTTTTAATGAACCAAAATTTTAAAAATGATTTTTTTAGTGATGAATGTTGGGTAATTAATATGAGAGCAGAATGGACAAAAGAATATTATCATATTGAAAATTATGTTTTAGAAGACTACGTCATTAATTCCCTAAAAAAGTATTTTCAATCTTCAGCTAAAGTTGTGTTTAAAAAATCACATCGTTGGAGATATGCTTATTGTAAAAAAAGTTTATTAGAGCAATCCAATAAAAATTTTATCGAGTCAATTGATCATCGTTTGTATGCGCTCGGAGATTGGTGTCAAGGGCCGAGTATGCAAGATGCGTGGCTTGCAGGAAAAAAATTAGCGAAACACTTTAGCCAACTTAGGCTTCAAATTTAGTTAAATCCTCAAAATAAGGTAATCTTTTTCGTCTAGATTCTTGACTTTCAAAATTCACTTCTGCCATAGCAAATTCTTCCTCTGATCCAAGCCTAATTAAGTCTTCACCTTTTTCATTTACGATCGCACTATTTCCACAAAAATCATGACTATCTGACTTCCCACAATAATTCGCATAAACCATCACAATTTGATTTTCAAAGGCTCTAGTTTTAAGCATCTCATTAGAAATAAATTTAAATTCTTCTGTTAAAGCTGTAGGAATAAGCATGAGTTGAGCCCCCAATCTTGCTAGTTTTCTTACAATCTCAGGGAATTCGAATTCATAACAGATAAGAGTAGAACATCTTATATCGTTAATATTAAAAATTTCAAAATTTTGGCCTTTAGAAAACAATGACTGCTCCATGGGGTTAGGAGCTAAAAAAGTTTTTCGATGATTGTAGATAATATTATTATGAGTTCCTGCAACTAAAGCGCTATTAAATATTTTATCATTTTCATATTCGGGATATCCACAAACAAGATGGCACTGAAATTTTTTCCCTATTTGTAAAATCTTTTTTTTAAAAAATTGAATATCCTCATTTAGATACTGAGAAACTTGCGCTTTTGATAAATAAAAACTTAAAAATAGCTCAGGTAAAACTAGTAAATCTAAATCATATGATTTTAGAATTTCCTCTAACTTGGATAATTTACTATCGATAGTTGAGTAGTGATAAATATTAGGTTGAAATATTCCTATTTTCATTTTCTCTTAAACTTTCATGAAAACTATATTAAGAGATAGCTTTTTTTCTACAAAATTCCAATATTCTTATCATCGTTTAATATTTATTTTGACATATAAACAAAACATTAAATGATTTTGCGGGAGATACGCATTTAATATCTTTCCTATTTTAATCATACTCTTTATCATAAGAGTATTGGTATAAAATTCAGCCATTACCATTTAAACTTAATGGGTGAATGGGGGCTATAATCTGCTTGTTCAATTGTTTTGTGAATTTAGTTTTTTATTTCAAAATTTTCATAGATATTTATTACCGTATTGATTTTGTATACTTTTTAAAACACTAAAATTAGTTTATAGGTTTCAAGAGAAATTTATGCGATATTAAAACTCATGGATTATCTTTCTTATCAAAATTGGACTTTTCCTGTGCCAATTCGATATGGCCCTGGTCGGATAAAAGAACTATCTGAAATTTGTCAAACCAAAGGCATAAAAAAACCTTTAGTGGTTACCGATAATGGAAGTAAAAACCTGAAGTTTATTGAAAATATTCTCACTGATTTAGAAGATCATCAGCTCAAACCAGGGTTTTTTTCTAATATCTCCCCCAACCCGAGAGATACAGAAATTCTTGAGGGTAAATTAATTTTTAACAAAGGGGACCATGATGGAATTATTGCAATTGGAGGTGGCAGTGGAATGGATGGAGGTAAAGCCATATCACTAGTAGCCAATAATGATTATGATATTTGGGATTTTGAATGGGAAAAAAAACCTCCAGAGATAAATGAAAATAATAAGTTTCCACCATTAGTTTGTATTCCAACAACAGCAGGAACAGGAGCTGAAACCGAAAGTTCAGCAATGGTAACAGATACTAAGTTATTTGTTAAATGGTGTATTGCCCATCCTCAACAAAAGCCTATTGAGGTCATTTTAGATCCACAGTTAACTCTTGAACTGCCTAAAAACTTAACTGCTTGGACAGGTGTTGATGCTTTAGTGCACGCAATTGAAGCTTATGTCATAGATGATTTTCATCCACTATGTGATGCTGTTGCCCTTGAAGGATTGCGATTAATCTATCCAAACTTACCCATTGTTTATAGAGATCCAAGTAATCTAATAGCTAGAGGAAAAATGTTAGTCGGTTCCTGCCTTGCGGGAATATCTTTTTTAAAAGGATTAGGATTTGTTCATGCGATCTCTCATATGGTGGGAGCTGAATTTGACACCCAACATGGATTAACCAATGCGATAGTACTCCCCTCCGTACTAAGATTTAATGAAAAGGTCATAAGTAAAAAAGTTCCGATCATGTGCCAAGCGATGAATTTAAAAAATAATGATTTCGATTATTTTTATCAATCAGTCTGTGAGTTGTTAAATATACTCGAAATTCCTAAAAATTTAGGAGACATTGGCATCAAAGATAGCTCCTTAGACTCACTGTCAAAGAAAGCTCTAAAGGATAGTGCGTTTGCCACAAATCCAAGAACAGCCACTCTACAGGAAATGAAAGATATTATTGCTCAATCTATTTTTAAAGGCAGATAACTAATTAATTAAAATAAAAATATCATTTGTCTAATTTAGAAAAACAGATATATAGTAATTAATGAAGTCTTTTTTACAGCTACTTGAACAAGCCAATTCAGAAATTAATCAAATTTCTTGCTCGGAATTAAATGAAGCGCTTGGTAGCGAAGATCTTGTCCTCGTAGATGTTCGATCCAAAGAAGTTATTCAATCCGATGGCGCAATTGAAGGATCCGTTAATATCCCAAGAGGAATGTTAGAATTCCACGCAGATCAGAGAGAAGAAAACCCTTTTCGTCGTCCGGAACTTAACCCTGATAAAAAGATTGTCCTATATTGTGGCGCCGGTGGACAGTCAGCTCTTTCTTCTAAAACACTCCAAGATATGGGTTTTACCAATGTTTATAATTTAACGGGCGGTACAAACGCTTGGGTAAAAGCTGGCTTTAGCCTTAAAAAATAATCTCTTACTAATTTGATTAAAAGCATGAATTAAAGAGTCATATTGAAAAAAAATTTTCTTTTTTATTTTTTTCTCTCTTTGTTGGGTTATTCCATTTATGTGATCATGGATGCAATAGGTAAAAAATTAATTGACACTTATCACGTAACTCAGATTATTTTTATAAATTCAATTTTTGCACTATTGCCTATTTCTATGTTTATTACATATAAAAATAAATGGAAAGAGGTAAAAAAATTTAACTTTAAAATTCAATTAGCAAGATCGCTTTGTGCTTTGATTGCTATGATCATTTTTTTTGTTAGCTCTCATTATTTGCCTTTGGTAACCCTATATAGCATTGTTTTTGTATTTCCTTTGGTGCTTACATTGGGTGCAAATATATTTTTAGGAGAGTCAATTGGTTGGAGAAGGTATTCTGCAATTATTGTTGGATTTATCGGTGTTATTATTGCCATTGATCCTTTTAGTCTAACATTTAACAATCTAATTATCTTTGCATTTCTATCACCTGTTTTTGCTGCTGCAGGTTGGCTAATTATAAAAAAATATGGAGAACAAGAAAATATTTTTTCTTTTATGTTTTATGGAAAAATATTTTTAATTTCTATTACTGGTGTTTCTTTGATCTTTTTTTTTAAAGCAGAGTCTCAATTTGACTTATTTCTCAATGGCTTCTCTGGTATTTTAAGAGGTATTGGGATTTTACTTACCTTTATTGCAGCTAGCAAACTGCCTTCTTATTTATTTGCTCCGACTCAATATATTCAAATAGCGATAGGAGCTTTAATTGGTTATTTATACTTTGGAAATATACCCACATTAAATAACTATATTGGGAATATTATTATTGTTGGAGCGGGTATCTATATTATTTATAGAGAATTTAAATTATCAAAAATGATTGTTTCACAATCAATACGCCCAACGATATTAGCGATTAAAAAAGATTAATATTTAAATAATCTTTTGAACAAAGATTGGAAGTAGCTATAATGCCGAAATTACTTTCGGGGCCATAGCTCAGCTGGGAGAGCGCTACGCTGGCAGCGTAGAGGTCAGGGGTTCGATCCCCCTTGGCTCCACCAAATTATTTTTTTTTATTTTTTGTTATTTCTTCTTTGTCTTTTTGCATACTCCTGACTGTAAAAACAATCCAGGCCGCGCCACAAACAACAACTATTGGAATAAGTATACTCTCCCAGTTCAAAATGATTGATAATTAGATATTAATTACATTCCCCAACGCATTGCGGCGGTGTGAACTTTAGAGTCCCAGTGTTTAACTATTTCTTCATCAAGCTTAGTAAGCGTAATGGAAGCGCCTTGCATTTCCAAAGAAGTGCAATAATTACCGACTAAAGATCTTGATATCTTAATATTTTTACTATCAAGGAATTTTTTAGCATTATCAAAAACTAGGTACAGTTCTGTTAATGGTGTTCCTCCCATTCCATTAATAAACAAAAGCATTTCTTCATTAGAATTGGGTTTGAGGTCTTCAATAATTGCTTCTAAAAGTTCATTAGTAATATCTTGAGCGGGTTTAATTTTATCTCTTCTTCTACCAGGCTCACCATGTATACCTACGCCAAATTCCATTTCATCAAATCCTAATTCAAAAGTAGGCTTACCTGCAGCGGGAACAGTGCAGCTAGAAAAAGCAACGCCCATAGAACCTGAATTTTTATTAACCTTATCCCCTAAGGATTTACATTCTTGAAGAGAGCCACCATGCTCAGCTAATGATCCTACAATTTTTTCAACTAATACTGTAGCAGCCACACCTCTTCGGCCAGTTGTAAATGAGGAGTCTTCAACAGCAACATCATCATTTGTTAAGACGGATTCGTTTGGGCTTTGCATCATTTCTGAAGCCATTTGAAAATTCATCACATCACCTGAATAATTTTTCACAATAAATAGAACCCCAGCGCCACTATCAACTTTTTCTGCAGCAGCTAACATTTGGTCAGGTGTGGGAGAGGAAAATACAAACCCAGGACAGGCTGCGTCAAGCATCCCGTGTCCTACTAAGCCCCCATGCATTGGCTCATGGCCACTTCCACCTCCACTAATTAAAGCGACTTTTCCTTCTTTAGTCGATTGGGATCTTGTGATGAAATTAGGATCATAGTAAACACTCACTATATCTTGATGAGCTGCACCAAATCCTTGAAGACTTTCCTTTAGAAAGTCGTCGGATGTATTCATAAATTTTTTCATATTTCCTCCTATTTTTTTATCACTGACTCACAGACAGTTTTAATCATTAATTGTGATGATCGGGCTCCAGGATCAATATGGCCTTTTGCTCTTTCACCTAAAAAAGATGCTCTTCCTTTTGTTGCTAACAAGTCTTTTGTGGATAGCATTCCATCTTCTGCCACTTGAACAGCCTCAGTTAAAATTTCATTAATATCTCTGTTATTTTGAATTCCATCTTGTAAGCAGTTGGCCACTGGAATTAATACGTCCATCATGGTTTTTTCACCTACATCGGCTTTTCCTCTTTGTTTGACAGCTTCTACGCCTAGTGAAAATATCTCAATAGCTTTTTTATAATCAACACCTTCATCGATATTTTCGCCTTTAGCCATTGTCATAAATAAAGTTCCAAAAAGAGCACCCGAAGAACCACCTATACCAGATAGAACTTTCATCGCGATTTGATTTAGAGCCTTGGAAATTGGTAATTCTTTGATAGTTGGTTCCAGTTCAATAACAAGTTTTATACCTCTTTGGACATTAAAAATATGATCCCCATCACCGATTTCTTGATCAAGCTTTTCAATTTCTAGTGCATGGGCGTCAATTACTTCCTGAATTAATTTAGCCTGATTAATTAAAAAATTGACACTCATAGAATTTTATTTCCATCTTCATTAAAAAATAAAACTTTAGATTGATCAATGGCAAATTTAATATTATCGCCTCTTTGGCCATCAAAAGACCCTTGATATAAACAAAGCATTTCTATTCCGTTATATTCTAGCTCTACAACAGTCTCAGCACCTAAAGCCTCAACTGTTTTAACTGAAGCTGACAAATCTCCTTGACCCAACTTAATATGCTCTGGCCTTAAACCCAATTGGTAAGCATTTGTAGAAATTATCGAGCTCAAGACTGAATTTTTAACTATATTTATTTTAGGAGACCCCAATCGATTAGCAACATAAATAGAATTTGGATTGTTGTAGATCTCTTCTGGAGATCCAATTTGAGCAATTTTTCCATTTTCAAGAACACCTATTTGGTCAGCCATAGTTGTGGCCTCCGCTTGATCATGCGTAACATATAAAATAGTAGCCCCAAGATTTAGTTGAATATTTTTAAGCTCTACACGAAGACTTTCACGAAGTTTTGCATCAAGTGACGATAGAGGTTCATCCATTAAATAAATATTAGGCTCTCTAACCAAAGCACGTCCAATAGCAACACGTTGCATCTCTCCCCCAGATAGCTCCGTAGCTTTGTTATTGAGTTTGCTGGAAATTTTAAGCATTTCTGCAATTTTAGTGACCTTAGAATTAATTTCTTGTTCGGGGACCTTTCGTAAGGGGGATCTTAGCGGGAAAGCTAAATTGTCATAAACCTTGTAATGGGGGTATAAAGAGTATTGTTGGAAAACAAAAGCGGTATCCCTAGCTGCTGGCTGAGCGGTCGTAACATCTTCTTCATCGAATAAAATTTTACCATGATCTATTTTCTCTAAACCCGCAATTGCTCTTAAAGTGGTTGTTTTTCCAGCTCCTGTTGGGCCCAAGAGAACAAAAAATTTTCCATTTTGAACAGTAAAAGAAATTTGATCTAAAGCCTTGACGGTTTTATCAAATATTTTGGTTACTCCTTGGAGCTCTACAGTTGCCATTAGGATATAAACTCGCTTATTAAAGCTTTATCTGTTGAACCATCAAAGACAATTTGATTATTGTTTAATACATTAAATTGCACCTGTTCATTTATTTGAACATTGGTATCACTATCAACACGGATTTTGATATTTCCCACAACCGTTTCTACGGTTAATATTTTTCTAGAACCCAAATATTCTACACCAAAAATATTACCTTTAATTCCATTTTCGGAAACCAGTTTTAAATTCTCTGGTCTAACACCTAAGAAGTTTTGATCTGAACTTGATCCATCTTTTTGTGTTGGAATATTAATAATTGTGCCCGCTACCGAAACATTATTTTGATTAGGAGAAATTTTTTGATTAATAGGCATGAAATTCATTCCGGGTGATCCTATGAAATTTGCAACGAACTTAGTTTTAGGTTTGTTATAAATAATATTTGGAGAGTCTGCCTGTAAAATTTCCCCTTCATTCATTACAGCTATCCGATCAGCCATCGACATAGCCTCTTGTTGATCATGAGTAACATAAACTGTAGTGGCATCAATATCGTCGTGTAACTTTCTTAATTCTAAACACATTAATTCTCTGAATTCTGCATCCAGGGTACCAAGAGGTTCATCCATTAAGAATGCTTTTGGACGACGAACTAACGCTCTACCTAATGCAACTCGCTGACGATCCCCTCCTGCTAATCCTGATGTTTTTGATTTGAGAATATGGTCTATACGAAGAAGTTTTGCCGCCTCCATTACTCTTGTATCAATGTCTTGCTTAGAATATCCCTGCATCTTAAGTGGGAAGGCTAAATTATTTCTAACATTGAGATGAGGATATAAAGCGAACAATTGAAATACAAATGCGATATCTCTTTGAGAGGCCCTGAGATAACTGACATCCTCTTTATCAAGAAAAATATTTCCTGAAGTGGGAAGTTCCAGACCCGCTATCATTCTTAAAGTGGTAGTTTTTCCACATCCAGATGGTCCTAAAAGGACAAAAAATTCTTTATTTTCAATGACTAAATTAGAATTTTTGACAGCAATAAAATCAGAAAAAGATTTGTGTAAGTTTTTAATTTCAATCTCGGCCATAATTAATCTGGGAAATGACTCGTAATGATAAAACCAATAGTGCCGACGAGAATTATAATAAACGAATAACTATACATCCACATCGCAAATGGTTGCATTAACATAAATACTCCGATTAATATCAGGGCAGTAGAAAGATTTTCCCAAATAACTCTTCTGAAGATCTTTCGAAAAATACTTATTTTCTCAGACATTATTTTCTCACCGCTCCAAAGGTAATACCTCTTAATAAATGTTTTCTTAAAACTACTGTGAAAATCATTACAGGAATTAAAAATAAAGTTGTGCCCGCTCCGATAGCTGGCCAATCGAGTCCTCCCTCTCCGATAATAGTTGGTATAAAAGGCGGCGCTGTTTGAGCATTAAATTGTGTTAATAGAACTGCAAAGGCGTATTCATTCCATGAAAAAATCATACAAAAGATTGCTGTAGCTGCAATTCCAGTCATGGCTTGAGGCAAAACAACTTTAAAAAAAGCTTGCATTCGAGAGTATCCATCAATCATTGCAGCCTCTTCATATTCTTTTGGTATTTCATCCATAAAACCTTTTAGCAACCAAACAGCTAAACTCAAATTTACCACAGTATATAAAATAATCATTCCCAGGTGAGTGTCTCCTAATCCAAGTTTTCGATACATGATAAATATAGGGACAGCAACAGCGATAGGTGGGAACATGCGAGTTGATAAAATAAAAAACATTAAATCATCTTTAAGTGGGACTTTAAATCTAGAGAAGGCATAAGCAGCCAATGCACCCAAAAATACAGATAGGAAAGTGGCACCAAAACCAATAATGAGTGAATTAGAATACCTCCCTATAAATTTTGATGGACCTGTTATTACCATTTCTCTACTACGAACTAGCTCTTCGTACCATGTCTCGGGAGGAGGAAGAGAGTCTAAATATTCTTTAGGTTGCCTTGAGCGATTAGTAAATAAATTTACATACCCTTCCAAAGAGGGCTCAAAGAAAACTTCTGGCGGATATGAAATAGCACTGTCCACACTCTTAAAGCTTGTAGCCACAATCCAGGTAATGGGAATTAAGGTGACCACCATGTAAACAATGATGATGGTCGCGGCTAATTTTCTTGAAAAACCTGATGGTTCGAGGGGAGATCTAGAAGTGTCCATTTATCTCTCCTTAATTTTGTTCATGACTTTGACATAAACGTTCCCAAAACCAAAAATTGTAACAAATAATATGACCGCAAATGCTGAACTATAGCCAGTTTTCCATTTTTCAAAGGCCTCTCTTTTTAAATTTATAGAAGCTAGTTCTGTAGCAGAACCAGGTCCACCTGACGTAAGTTCCACAACTAAATCAAACATTTTAAAGTTCTCAATTCCCCTAAATAGCAATGCTAGTAACAAAAATGGTAAAACAGATGGCAGAGTAATGTGAATAAATTGTTGCCATTTACTTGCTCTATCAACCTCAGCTGCCTCATAAAGATAATTTGGAATTGAGCGAAGACCCGCAAGACATATTAACATCGTAAAAGGAGTCCACATCCAAGTATCAACAATAACAATAGACCAAGGCGCCAAAGTGCTAGATCCAATCATGTCAAAAACACCAAAGTCATAAAAGAAGTTGACAACATAATTAAAAAGTCCGACCTGAGGGTTATATAAATACGTCCAAAATACCCCAACCACTGCAGGTGAAAGCATCATGGGCAAAACGATTAAAGTTGTTAGTAGCTCATTGCCTTTAAATTTACGATTTAGTAATAGGGCTAAACCTAAACCAATAAGCGCCTGTAATAAAAGTGTCCAGCAAACGAAGTGTGCGGTGATCTGCATTTTTTCCCAGATCTCCTCATCGCCTAGAATTTTTTGATAGTTTTTTAATCCAACAAACTTTGGCTCTCTTCCAATTTTATTGGCATAGAAATTGGTAAAAGACATTCTGATCGCATAGATCAGTGGATAAATATTAATGGCAAGTAATAAAATTAGAGTAGGAGTAATAAAGATCCAAGCTATAGCTTTGTCGGATAATCCTTTAAAGTTTTTTACTGCACTTTTCATTTATAAAATTAGAAATATAAGTGGGCGGGAATGAACTCCCGCCCATAGTTGTTATATTTTATATTTTTCCGTCAGCTTCAAAGACTTCTTCCCAGTCCTCGATAATTTTATCGAGAGCTTCTTGGGCAGAACCTTTACCATTAACTACGTAGTCGTGAATTCGCTCCTGCATTGGAAGCATTAATTCAACGAAAGTAGGCTCTTGCCAGAAATCTTTAACGATGCCCATTGAGTCTAAGAAACCTTGAGCATAGACAGCTGAATCAACGAAATCAGGAGATCCAAGTACATCCATATGACATGAATAACCACCTAAATCCCACCATTTTTGCTGAATATCTGGTCTTGCAAACCATTTCATATATTCAAGTGCAAGGTCTTGCTTATCTGAATAACTCACAACAGAGATACCCTGACCACCAAGTGTTGCCGCACAGACATTTTGACAAGGGTTAGCAAAGAAACCTGACTCACGTCCATCACTGTCTTCTTTATAAACACCAGGCCAGAATGCATACCAGTTCATTTGGAAAGCAACCTGTCCAGACTTATAGGCATCAAGATTGGCTACCATGTAAGCATCTGAGTGCCCTGGAGGTGCACAATCATCATACATTTTTTTGTAGAATTCAACTGCTTCAGCAGCTGCTGCAGAGTTGAAATAACCATCCATTGAGTATGGGTTGTTTGGATCTTCGTATTCCATTCCCCAAGCATACATCGCAGCTGTTACGCCCATAGTGATACCTTCAGATCCACGCTCAGTATTAATCGCAGCACCATATCTTACAACACCGTCAATTTCTCTTCCTTGGAAGAAAGTACACATGTCATAAAGCTCATCCCAGGTCTTTGGAACGCCTAAATCATAACCATTCTTTGATTTGAATTCTGCTTGAAGTTCCGGTCTATCAAACCAGTCTTTTCTATAAGCCCAAGCTAAAGCGTCACCCATCGCTGGAAGCGCATAATAGTTTGGGGTACCTTTTGGCCAAGTAGAATAAGCATACACAGTAGCAGGATTAAAATCGTCCATTGAAATACCGTTCGCATCAAAAAAGTCATTTAGCTTTACATAATGACCATATGTTGCTCCAGCACCAATCCACTGTGAGTCTCCAATTAATAAGTCAAATGTCTTACCTTTATTATTAAGTTCATTTAACATTCTATCGGCAAAGCTTGTCCATGGAACAAACTCGAAGTTCATTTCAATACCTGTTTCGGCCGTAAACTCTTTACTTAATTCTTGTAGAGCATTAGCTGGATCCCAAGCGGCCCAACCAAGAGTCAAAGACTCAGCTTTAACATTAAAAGTAAAAAGTAAGGTGAAAACAGGGATTAAAAAAATAGATAGTAATTTTTTCATCGGTTCCTCCTTATTGATGATAAATTAAGAATACAATATACAAATTTTAATTATTTAAAATATGCTTATTTGTCATGACTGATCATGACTGATCTTCATGATACAAAAAATGTTTTTTATTTTCAAAACTCTGTATTACAATTAAATTGGAGGAAATTAAGATGTCTATCAAAGGACCTGCTATTTTTTTAGCACAATTTGCCGGTGATCAAGCACCATTCAACAACCTTGAAAATATTTCTAAATGGGCAAGTGACCTTGGGTATATAGGAGTTCAAATTCCAAGCTGGGACGCTAGACTCTTTGATATAAAACAAGCATCGGAAAGTAAAGATTACTGCGATGAAATCAAAGGTACTTTGTCATCCTATGGATTATCTTTAACAGAATTATCAACGCACCTTCAAGGACAGCTAGTAGCCGTACATCCAGCATATGATATTGCCTTTGATGGATTTGCCGCCCCTGAAGTAAGAAACAATCCTAAAGCAAGACAGAAATGGGCCGTTAATCAACTTATGATGGCCGCCAAAGCCTCAAAAAATTTAGGCCTCACTGAACATGTAACTTTTTCTGGAGCTCTAGCTTGGCCTTATGTTTATCCATGGCCTCAAAGACCTGCTGGTTTAGTAGAAACTGCATTCGATGAACTAGCCAAAAGATGGAAGCCCATTTTAGATGAATTTGATCAATGTGGAGTAAACTTATGTTATGAAATTCATCCTGGCGAAGATCTTCATGATGGTGTTACTTTTGAAATGTTCTTAGATAGAGTTGGTAATCATTCTAGATGCAATATGTTATATGATCCAAGTCATTACGTCCTTCAACATTTAGATTATCTTGAAAATATTGATATTTATCATGAAAAGATAAAAATGTTTCATGTTAAAGACGCCGAATTAAATCCTTCTGGAAGACAAGGTGTTTACGGAGGTTTTCAATCTTGGAAAGAGCGAGCTGGCAGATTTAGATCTCTTGGCGATGGACAAGTAGATTTTAAATCTATTTTTTCTAAACTCACTACTTATGGATTTGATGGTTGGGCGGTATTAGAATGGGAGTGTGCATTAAAGCATCCAGAAGATGGGGCTAGAGAAGGGTCTGAATTTATTAAAAAACATATTATTAGAGAAACTGAAAAAGCTTTTGATGATTTTGCAGACTCAGGGACAGATGATGCGGCCAATAAAAAGATGTTAGGAATATAGTTTGATGGTTCAAAAAATTAAATTAGGTATGGTCGGAGGGGGTCAAGGTGCCTTCATCGGAGCAGTTCACCGTATTGCATCGCGTATAGATAATCGATACGAATTAGTTGCGGGCGCTTTTTCTTCCAATGAGGAAAGAGCTTTAGCTTCTGGTAAGGAACTAGGTATTGATAAGGATCGTAATTACCAAAATTTTCAAGAGATGGCAGAAAAAGAAAGTCATCGAGATGATAAAATTGATGCCGTTGCAATCGTGACTCCCAATCACATGCATCACCCTATTGCCATGGAATTTATGAGCAAAGGTTTCCATATTATCTGTGACAAACCATTAGCTATGAATTTAAAACAATGTGAAGAATTAGTTCAAGCTTCACAAAGTAACAATATTCTTTTCGCTCTTACTCATAACTATACAGGCTATCCAATGGTCAGAAATGCAAAAGCGATGTGTGAAAAAGGTGATCTTGGCAATATCCGTGTTATTCAGGCAGAATATGCTCAAGATTGGCTGACAGAAGACCTTGAAAATAAGCATAACAGCGGAGGTAACAAGCAAGCATCATGGAGGACTGATCCTGCTCAATCTGGGGGTGGAGGATGTATTGGTGATATTGGAACTCATGCATTTAACCTCATTCGATTTATCACAGGGCTAGAACCTCACGAAATCAATGCGGAATTAACAAGCTTTGTATCTGGCAGACAACTGGATGATAATGCTCAAATTTCAATTCGTTTTCAAGGAGGCGCCAAAGGAACGATTTGGTCTTCTCAAGTAGCTCCTGGAAATGAAAATCATCTAATGATTAGAATATATGGAGATAAAGGTGGGCTAGAATGGTGTCAAGAAGACCCTAACTATTTATACTTCACTCCATTTGGTGAGCCAAAAAGAAAAATTACTCGTGGAGGAGCTGGTTCGTTACAATTAGCTAATGATGTAACAAGAATCCCTCCTGGACATCCGGAGGGATACCTTGAGGGATTTGCAAATATTTACACTGAAGTTGCAGATGCAATCATTAGTTTTAATAAGGGGAATTATGATCCTAAAAAATATCTTTTTCCAAAAGTGGAAGATGGATTGGAAGGCATAAGATTTATTGAAAGATCCATTGCTTCGAATGCGTCTAATTCCTCTTGGGTAAATTTTTAATTAATTCCAAGATAAAGATTTTCTAGTATTCCAATAGTCTGTTTGGGAAAGTTGGAAATTATTTAAAGAGGGAAGATCGATTTTAATTTTATTTAGAGAATTTATATTTCTCTCTATTTGATCAATTGTCGATGCGCCGGTCAAAACAATTTTGACAAATGGTAATTGATAAACCCATATCAAAGCCAAATCTTCTATTGTTATATTTAATTTTAATGCAACTTTATTTATTTCTAAAAAATTTTCTTGATGTAAATTAACATTCAACTCTGTGAGTCTGCCGTTAGCGAAAATTTCTTTGGCAATAACATTTATTCCTTGATCTGAGGCCTTCTTCAAACTTTCTATACAAGATTGTTCAAAAATATTGATGGTGCATTGAATAAAAGTAAATAATTTTTCGCTTTTGTTGACCTCCAATAATTCTGTAATTGTTTCTTTTTGTTGAGGACCACTGGTAGAAATTCCTATATCCACCCCTCCTTTTTTAATAGTGTGAAGTTCTTTTAAAACATCTTTATCTTGTAAGACACTACTTTCAGGAGTTACGGAGTGAATTTGGTAAAGATCGATGCTTTTGCCAAGATTCATTCTTGTCTCTACCCATTGTTTTTTCAAAAAAGGATGTGAGTGGTCTTTTCTCTCATGTTGGTCTGTCTCCACATTCCATTCTGCTAAATATTCATAGCCCCATTTAGAACCCACAAATCCAGCAAATTGATTTTGTTTTCTAATCCAAGAGGACAAAAACTCCTCTGACTCTCCATAAACTCTAGCAACATCAAAATATCGAATACCTTTTTCATAAGCGAAATTGAGGACTCTATGGCATTGATTTCTCATATTATCTTTTGATTTGTCATCACCAATATTTTGATGATGGCCAAGAGTAATATAACCTGGTCTACCTAATGCCGCTAAGCCTAACCCGAGCTTATTGTCTAATTTAAACACTAACTAATGTAGGGTTCAATTAACTCTTGAATTAATGAGGGGTCTGTAAGGTGAATGATTTGAAAATTTAATTTTTGCGCAGCTTCAATATTATCAAGGCGATCATCAATAAATAAAGTCTCTTGCGGCACTAAATCAAATCTGCTAATGGCTAATTCATAGATCGCCGGATCAGGCTTAATCAAAAAATCTCTTCCTGAAATGATTTTACCCTCAAAGTCTTTTAAAAATGGATATTTTTCCTCCATTCCTTCATATGTTTCTGCGGACCAATTTGATAAAATATAGCAAGGATAATTTAGTTCTTTGAGTTTATAAAAAATATCTACAGTCTTTTGAAAAAAGCCTCCTACCATATTGCCATGATTGGGATAGTATAGTTTAATTTCATTTTCAAAATCAGGGAATTTTTTAATTGCATCATTAACAGCAACTTCAATAGTTATACCCGCATCACATCGGGTATCCAATAAAGGAAAAGAAATATTATTAATAAAAAAATTCATTCTCTCATCATCATTAAAAATTGGTTTCAATACCCTCTCTGGGTTCCAATCAAAGAAAACATTCCCCAAATCAAATAAAAATTTTTTAACTGTCATTGATTATTGAATATAAGAGTTTAGAAGATTTTCAAGATACTCTTGTCTACCCGACTGAGGTTGTGGGTTAATATCGTCTGATTTAACCTTTTCATAGATAGTTTCCAATGAGGCAGAGTCCATTAAAACTTTATTTTGAGACCAATTTTCATATCTTTTTTGTAAAAACTTTTCATAAGAACCATCATTAATCATTCTCTCTACTGCGAGGAGTGTTCTTGCACAAGTATCCATCGCTCCAATATGAGCATAAAATAAATCTTCTGGATCTATGGATTGTCGTCTTATTTTGGCATCCATATTAAGACCGCCACTTCCTAATCCTTGGTCTTTGAAGATATAATAGAATGGCAATAAAAGCTCTTCGGTATTATTAGGGAACTGATCCGTATCCCAACCAACTAAATAATCTCCTCGGTTGATGTCAATACTTCCAAAAATATCATTTGCTAAAGCGTATGCGATTTCATGTTCAAAAGAGTGTTTAGCTAATATGGCATGATTAACTTCGATATTAAGTTTGAATTCTTTTTCTAATCCATACTTTTGAAGAAACGCAAAAACATTAGCTGAGTCAAAATCATATTGATGTTTAGTGGGCTCATGAGGTTTGGGTTCAATGAGCAAATTACCTTTAAATCCAATTTTGTGTTTATGTTCTGCAACCATACTCAAAAAACGACCTAGTTGATCAAACTCCTGCTTCATGTTGGTGTTTAAAATTGTTTCGTAGCCTTCTCGACCTCCCCATAAAACATAGTTTTGTCCACCTAATAAATGAGTATTTTCAATACACATTTTTACCTGCGCTGCAGCATATTGGAAAATATCTGGGTTAGGGTTTGTAGCAGCTCCTGCCATATATCTTCTATGACTGAATAAATTAGCAGTGCCCCATAATAATTTTACTTTTGATGTCTCAAGTTTTTTAGAAATTAAATCAACTATTGTTTTTTGAATTTTTTCAGTTTCAGAAAAGTTGTTACCCTCGGGTGCAATATCGACATCATGAAAACAGAAATAAGGAATGTCGAGTTTATCAAAAAAAGAGAAAGCATTTTCCATTTTATCAATCGCTTGATTGATAGCATCTTGTTGATTCATCCAAGGCCTTAAGAAAGTTTGGCCTCCAAAGGGATCATTACCAGGCCAATTGAAGGTGTGCCAATAACACACCGCCATCCTCAGATGATCCTCAATAGTTTTGCCTAGTACTTTTTGTT